>JANPIO010000160.1:0-6199 GCA_031425055.1 Phormidium sp. VAR_61_metabat_6 | reverse complement strand
GCGGCTACCAGGTGGGCAACTTTCCGGTCAACTGGTCGGAGTGGAACGGCATCTACCGCGACACCGTGCGCGACTGTTGGCGCGGCCAGGATGAAACCCTGGGCGAGTTTGCCTACCGCCTCACCGGCAGCCCAGACCTCTACTTTCAAATGAATGGTCGGCAGCCCAATGCCAGCATTAACTTCATCACCGCCCACGATGGGTTTACGCTCAATGACCTGGTGAGCTACAACGACAAGCACAACGAAGCCAATGGCGAAAACAGCCAGGACGGAGAAAGCAACAATTCATCCTGGAACTGTGGGGTAGAAGGGCCGACCGATGACCCGGAGGTCTTGCAGCTGCGAGAGCAGCAGCGCCGCAATTTTTTGACGACCCTAATGCTGTCGCAGGGGGTGCCCATGCTGCTGGGGGGCGATGAAATTGGCCGCACCCAGGGGGGCAACAACAATGGCTACTGCCAGGATAATGACGTTTCCTGGTTTGACTGGAACTTGCCCAAGGGCAATGAAGATCTGATTAATTTTTGCCGAGAGCTGATTTTCTTTCGGCGGCAGCACCCGGTGTTTCGACGACGCAAGTGGTTTCAGGGGCAAGCTATTCACGGTTCTGGGGTGACCGATATCAGCTGGCACAGCCCCGACGGCACCGAGATGGGTCAAGACCAGTGGGAGATTGGCTACATCAAATCGATCGCAGTTTTTCTCAACGGTGACAAGATTCCTAGCCCTGGCAAACAGGGAGAGCGGATTAGCGACAACGACTTTTTGATGTTTTTTAACGCCCATTACGAGACCATTGATTTTAAACTGGCTGAGCTGTTTCAACCCTATGAGTGGTCAGTGGTAATTGATACGACGGAGCCTCGATTTGTTGCTGGGAAACGTCTCGTTACGGGTGACGAAACTATTCCGGTAGTGGCGCGATCGCTGATGGTTTTGCAGCGGGTAATTTAGGCTCACTCATAGCACCGTCTACACTCGTAAACACGTTGGAAAATTCCCCTCCTTCTCTCCTGGGTAAGAGGAAAAGGAGCTAACCATTGCTCGTCAGAGCTTAGGAATCAAGCTTGCTTAGTGAGGCGTTGGCGAATTGAAGCATGAATTTAGGTAGGGGCAAACGGCCATTTGCCCTTACGAGAGACATTGCAGTTTTGATTCATACCTATATTCAGCAACGCCCGAGTTCAAACCCACTCTGTAGACCTAAATTTCATGGTGGCTTCCGAGGGATCAAAGTTTACCATTAACTGAAGCTACCGTAAATTTAATGAGAAATTCATCCTGAAGTGCTCTGTGTCTGGCAAAGTTTCCACATGCTAGAAAGCGCCATTTTGGTAGCTTTGACCGCGATCGCGCTACCGTTTAGCACCTCTGACTAAGACGTAGCTCCCCTTCTGCGATCGGCCTTATAACTAGCGCCATTGCCGGACTAGCAGCTATTTTAGGAGAGCCTCGCATGCCATACAATTTCCCTCGTCCTCGCTTCTTGCCGCCTATTCCTACTATTTATGACCCCGCTATCAATCCCGACCCTTTGGCAGGCGGTTTTTTGACCTACGGTCAGCTGCCAACCTTTCCAATTTTTGTGCAAGCGTTTCCGCCCAGCAGCCTCTCAGATATCACCGATGTCTTTGAGGTTGCACCTCTCAGCAGAGTTACTAGCAGTGCAGGGGTTCAACTCAACACTAGGGGCACGCGGTTGGCAATTTCGCCAGGCTACAACCCGATAGCCTACTATCTTTCAGACGGGGCGACTAAAATTCCCACTGGGCGGCTTTTAACTCCGACTGCCAACCAAGGCTACGCTGGATTTACCAACTACAGCATCGACCTGGGTCTCGAAAATGTTGATATCTCCAACTTCAACCTTGATTCAGCCACTCTAGTACCGGTTAGTCAATCGTTTCCAACCCTAAATACAGAGCTAGGCTTTAGCATCGAGTTTGATCTAACCATTGCTTACGAGCAGAGCAATCTCAATCGAGCTGGGTTTAGCTTCACCCTGATCAGTAGCAATCTCAGCAAAGGGGCCGAATTTGGCTTCAAAGAAGCTGGTGCCAACAGCGACTATATTTTCATTCAAAATGCGAATCTCAACGCGGCTAGCGAGGGTGAGAAGAGCACAGCCGCTTTAGAAATCAGCAACAAAAACCAATACCGAGTTATCTTTCAAGGCGATCGCTATTCGCTAGCGGTAAACGATGTAACTCTACTGACAGGCCTACTTCGCGACTACAATTTTGACCCGACTAGCAGCAATCCTCCCCTTCCTGCTGCAATTAACCCCTACGAAACCCAAAATTTCCTTTTCTTTGGCGACAACACTGACCAAGGCTATAGTGACTTCACTCTAGGCAGAATTACTATTGATCTCCCGCCCTTTTTGCCCAGTTCTCCCGACTTCAACGGTGATGATACGGCTGATATTGTCTGGCGCAATCAAGCGGGAGGAAAAGTCGGTCTTTGGCTGATGAATGGCACTAACTTCTCCAGCGCCGAGTTCATTAGTCCTGAGGTCGAAGCCGCGTGGGATGTCAAAGCCGTAGGTGATTTGAATGGTGACGGTAGCTCCGACCTGGTTTGGCAACACAAATTTTCTAACCAAGCCGCTGTTTGGCTGATGGATGGGATAAATCTTCTATCGGGTGAAATATTAGACGATGTTGGCCCAGATTGGAAGGTGGTCGAAGCCGGTGATTTTAACAACGATGGCAAGGACGATCTCCTGTGGCGACATGCCATCTCAGGTGAAAATGCCGTGTGGCTGATGAATGGTACTGAGCGCACCTCCGGCGAACTGATCACCCCCGTCGCTGACGTAAATTGGGAAGTAGGGGCAGTGGGCGATTTCTCTAACGACGGCAACGTGGATATTTTCTGGCGGCACCGCACTGCAGGCACCAATGTATTTTGGAGAATGAATGGCACTGGCCTGATTGAGGGTATTGAAACCACTGCTGCCCCAACTGAGTGGCAGGCTCAAGGTGCTGCCGACTTTGATCGGGATGGCGAATTAGATATTCTCTGGCAAAACCACACCACAGGAGAAAACGCAGTCTGGCTCATGGACGGCTTTGCCCTCTACCGTGGTGACCTATTAACTACCATAGATCCTACTGCAGGTTGGACATCTACGGTATAGGACAAGCCAAGCACCCGAAAGCTTGCTACTCAGATGCGCACTAGTTGAACTCCTAAAGTCTTGCTGACAAAAGACTCATACCAGAGCTTTACCCCAAGTAGATTTCGTAGAGGTTGAATACAAAAGAATGGACTACCCAGGATAGAGCATCTAGCTTAGCTAGCCAGCGGTTCTGGCACTGCTCCCTGCAAATACCCTAACCATTCTGTCAGGCTCTCCAGCTGCTTTTCGGGTTTGAGCACCCCCAGCCCGCGCACCACGACTTTGCCGCCGCTGTAGACAAAGCGCGTTTTCAGGTGACTGGGCAAATTTTCGCTGATCTTCTTCCAGGCGGGTTCTTCCATGGGGGTTTCCATCACCACGTGCTGCTTACCCTCGGGTTTGATGCGCGAGAAACCGGCGTGCTTGGCCACCAGCTTGAGTTGCAGCATGCGCACGAGCTGCTCGGTAGCGTAGGGGATGGGGCCGTAGCGATCGCTCAAATCCGCCGCAATCTGCATTAGCTCTACCTTGCTGTTGGCCGAGGCCAACGAGCGGTAGGCCCCCATCTTTTGCTCCAGGTCGGGGATGTAGTCGTTGGGCACAAAGGCGGTGACGTTGAGATCAACCTGGGTGTCTTCGACTTTGGGGATGTCCTGGCCGCGAATTTCGGCGATCTCTTCTTCGAGCATGTCCATATAGAGGTCAAAGCCGATCGCATCCATCTGGCCCGACTGCTCGGCCCCCAGCAAATTGCCGACGCCGCGAATTTCCATATCCCGCATGGCCAGCTGGTAACCGGAGCCGAGCTGGGTAAATTCTTGAATGGCGCGCAGTCGCTGGCGAGCTTTGTCGGTGAGAGATTTTTTGGGGTAAAACAGCCAGGCGTGGGCCTGAATGCCCGCCCGCCCGACTCTTCCCCTGAGCTGATAGAGCTGGGAGAGGCCAAAACGATGGGCGTCTTCGATCAAAATGGTGTTGACGCGGGGGATGTCGAGGCCTGACTCGATGATGGTGGTGCAGAGCAACACTTCGGCCTCGCCGTTGCTGAAGGTGAGCATGGTCGATTCCAGCTCGCCTTCGTCCATCTGGCCGTGGGCGATCGCAATTCTAGCCATGGGCACCATCTCGCGAATCTTGGCAGAGGTTTCCTCAATGCCCTCCACCCTCGGCACCACGTAGAACACTTGGCCCCCCCGGTCTAGCTCCTGGCGAATGGCGGTGCGGATAGCCTCAGGATCCATGGGCGACAGGTGGGTTTTGATCGGGCGGCGGGAGGGCGGCGGGGTGGTGATCAGGCTCATTTCGCGCACCCCAGACAGGGCCATGTAGAGGGTGCGGGGAATGGGCGTGGCGCTGAGAGTGAGCACATCCACCTGGGTTTTGAGGGATTTGATCCGCTCTTTTTGGTTGACGCCAAAGCGCTGCTCTTCATCCACCACCAGCAGGCCCAGGCCTTTGAAGGCGACGCCTTTGCCCAGCAGCTGGTGGGTGCCGACTACCACATCCAGCTCGCCTGTCTTCAGCCGCTGCAAAATGTCTTTTTTCTCGGTCAGGCTGCGGAAGCGGTTGAGCAGCCCCACCTGAATTGGGTAGGGGGCAAAGCGTTCCTTCAGCGTGTGGTAGTGCTGCTGGGTGAGAATGGTGGTGGGGGCCAGCAGTGCCACCTGCTGCCCAGCGGTGACGGCTTTGAAAATGGCCCGCAGGGCGACTTCAGTTTTGCCAAAGCCCACGTCGCCGCAGACCAGGCGATCCATGGGGCGATCGCTCTCCATGTCGCGCTTGACGTCCTGCACCGCCTTGAGCTGGTCGGGGGTAGCCTGGTAGGGAAAGGAATCTTCGAGTTCCTGCTGCCAAGGCATGTCGGCGGGGTAAGCAAAGCCCTCCATCTTGGCCCGCTGGGCGTAGAGCCTGAGCAGATCCACCGCCACCTTTTGGATCGCTTTTTTGGCACGGCCCTTGGTTTTTTCCCAGGCGGTGCTGGTCATTTTGTTGAGCACCGGGGCCTGGCCACTGGCCGCTCGGTAGCGCGACAGCGACCCCACTTGGTCGGCAGCCACCCGCAGCAGCCCATCGGCGTACTGAATCGCTAAGTAGTCGCGGGTTTCATTATTCAGCACCAGGCTTTCGAGCTTGATAAATTTGCCGATGCCGTGGCTGCGGTGGACGACAAAATCCCCCGGCTTCATTTTGTTGGGGTCCACCTGTTTGGAGGCGGCCCGCCGCCGCTTGCGCACGTAGCCCCCGGTGGCCAGGGTGTGCTGGCCAAAGAATTCGCGATCGGTAACGACCACAATGCGGAAAGTGGGCAGCACAAAGCCTTCTAGCTCCGCTAACCCTGAATATTTGACCGCCACAGGCACGTGCTGGGTGTGCAGCTTGTCGATCGCATTAAAATCCCTCGGGTTAGGGATAAACTGCGCCGGGCAGTCGTGCTCTTGCAGCAGGGATACCGAGCGCGAGGGCTGGGCCGAGGCCAGCCAGACCGAATACTTGCGATCGCACTCCTTTCTGATCGTCTCCGCCAGCTTGCCAAACTGGTGCGGAATCGCCTGCACCGGACGGCTCGAAAGGTTTAAGCCACTGTTGGCCTCGGCAATTTCCGATAGATCAATCCGGGGGAACACCTCGGCATCGCTGAGGACATCGAGAAAGGGGCGGTGAATTTTGGGTAGAGAGAGGGTGGATGGGTGAATGGGTGGATGAGTGGATAAGTTCTCTCCCCCATCTCCCCCACTCCCCATTCCCCACTCCCCACTCCCCACCTCCTGCCAGTGGTCTTCGACATGCTCCAGCCAGCGATCGCTGTGGGCCTGGCACTGATCGGCCTCATCCACCGCCATCAGGGTGTTTTCGGGCAGATAGTCTAACAGGGAGGCGGGTTGGGAAAAGGCCAGCCCCAGCCAGCGGCGGGTGCCTTCAGGGAGAATGCCGCTGGCTATTCCCTCTTTAGCGGCTTCCGAGAGCAGGGCATCTAACTTGCCCTGCTCTCTTAGTTGCTCAAGAATTACCGGGCCATACTGAGTGGGGGTAAGCACCAGGTGGTCGATCGCATCGAGCGATCGCTGGGTGGCCG
>JANPIO010000159.1:0-1876 GCA_031425055.1 Phormidium sp. VAR_61_metabat_6 | reverse complement strand
GCCCTGGCGGCGATATAAGTTTTCGGCGGGGCTGTTGGCTTGGCTCTACCGGCACGCCCACGAATTTGACCTGGCCCACATTCACGCGTTGTTTTCGCCCCTGAGCACGGCGGCGGCAACGGTGGCGCGCGATCGCAATCTTCCCTACGTGCTGCGGCCTCTGGGCACCCTCGACCCGGCAGATTTACAGAAAAAAAAGCGCCTCAAGCAGGTTTACGGTCGGCTGTTTGAAGCCCCCAACATCGCCGGGGCGGCGGCGCTGCACTTCACCAGCCCGATCGAGGCAGAGGTCTCCCATCGGTTTGGGGCCAGCGCTGAAGATTGGGTGATACCGCTGGGAGTGCAGCCGCCAAAGGCGTTGCCAGAGGCCGAATGCCAGAGAATTTTGGCGCAGATGCAGATTCCCCAGGATCGTCCCCTACTGCTCTATCTCTCCCGCTTAGATCCCAAAAAGGGCCTTGATTTGCTGCTGCCGGCCCTAGAACAACTCACTGCCCAGGGCCTAGCGTTTCATCTGGTGCTGGCGGGGGGAAACCCCCAAGACCCGGCCTATGAGCAGGCCGTTGGCGATCGCCTGCGGGCTACGCCTCTGGGCGATCGCACCACGCTCACGGGGTTTATTACCGGCGATGCCAAAGCCGCCCTGCTGCAAGCCGCCGATCTGTTTGTGCTGCCCTCCTACTATGAGAATTTTGGCATTGCCGTCGCTGAAGCTATGGCGGCAGGGGTGCCAGTCGTCGTGTCTAAGGGGGTTTATATCTGGCCGGACATCGCCGCCAGCGGCAGCGGTTGGGTGTGTGATTTGAGCCTAGATGGGGTAACCCAGGTGTTAGCTGAGGCGCTGAAAGATTCAGCCCAACGGCGGCTGCGGGGGCAGCGGGCCAGGGCTTATGCTGGGGAATACTACGACTGGGATGCGATCGCCCACCAAACCCTAGCTGCCTACCACACTGTTCTACCAAGTCCTTAGCCAACTCCAAAGCTCTGTTCCCTAAAACCCGATGTTAGATAGTGTCATAACCCGTACTCCCTGGCCTCGGGGAAACGGTGTATAAAGATACGTATAACGCTACGTTAAGAAACTCATCAGGTTTTTCACCCTTTAGGGGAAAATTTAACTACAGAGCGAGATCTACCCCTAACCACCGCCGAGTTTATAGGTCTACCTCCCATGCTTCAGGATGCCAAAGCTGTTCGGTACTATCAACGAATTACCGATGCCTTCGTCGACCAGTGGAACCGAGGTTATCGCACCAGCGAGCTGCGGCTTTACCTTGAAGGCTATATAGCCGCCCTCCGTCACTCTGACGCCCTTGAGCCTTACCTAATCCACCGTCTCGAAGAAGACACCATTCGCTACCTCAATGATCCCTCCAACTTTGTTGTCCCTCTGCCAGAGCCCGAAATTTATTGATTTTCGATATTACGGTATAGCACTCTAAACCAGAACGCTCCAGCGATCGCTAGCTTCTGGGTTGCGCGCTTTTTGGCAATCACTACAAGCCATGGGGCCAACATGCCTGGGGGCTGAGTCAGTAAGGGAGCGAGCTAGTTTATTGGTAAACACTGCGCCCTTCGCCGGGCAAAATGATGAGCGATCGCGGTGCAATTACGATACCCGCTGTCACCTCCACATTGCCGTCCCAATCTTCAACCGAGAGCACCTTTTGATCAGGGCCTTCGTAATCAAAGTAGCGACAGGTCTCCGCCTCGGGGCGGCGGAGGTTACCCTCGCGGCGCATGGTAGCTTGGCCTGTTTCTTTACGCTGGTAGGTGTCACCGTTGTATACCAGTTCCGGCGGGGGGGCAGCACTGACATCCAGAGAGTTAACTGGCGCTAGCAGCGTCACTGTAACCCAGTCGTCTTCTTCGACGG
>JANPIO010000158.1:0-17736 GCA_031425055.1 Phormidium sp. VAR_61_metabat_6 | reverse complement strand
CCGCCTTATTCACCGGACTTCTCGCCCATTGAAAACTTTTGGTCGAAGGTCAAGTCGATTCTCAAAACCCTGGGAGCACGCAGCTATCAAGCCTTGAGCAGCGCTATCGAAACCGCTTTTGAGCAAGCTTCTGAAACCGATGTCAAAAACTGGTTCGCTCATTGCTGCTATTGCTCCTGATAATTATGAAAACCGCTATATTGAACTATTCGAAATTGCTCTAAGCTAGTTGGGTATTCACCTCGCAAATCTTCCTTCACGGCATCCCATACATTTTTCTCCCAACTACGATATGTCTTAGCAACAATCGATTCTCGTCCGTCTTTGGTCTTATTTACCCAGCTCGGCGGAACACAAAAAAGCATGTCTACAGGCTTACTTCCATCATTGTTTGCGGTTAAAAATATTCGTTGATGAAACTGCTGTGAAAGGCCGTTTCCAACGACGACGTAGACCTTCCCCCCATAAGATTCAGGTAGAGGTTCAAGATCCCAGTCTTCAAGCTGAATCTCTTCTGAAACCCTTTGGACGACCTGGCAGAGCGCTGCTTTTAGCCTCATGCTTTTTCGAAGAGTGATTACTTGAGACTGCCCTTTGGATAGTCCTTCTCGCCAGTCAATTTTCTCAACTCCGCGAACAAACTGATCAACTCCATCTGCAATAACAATATTGCTTGATTCATATAATTGATAAAGGATGTCTCGCTCTGATTGAGGCCAATCTTGCGATTCATCAATCAGCAAGAGATCCCATGTCAGTTCTCTACTTCGCAAAGCTCTAGCCCTATTAAGGTCGTCAAGAGAGATCACATTCTGACGTAAAAGCTCAATCGCTTCGTTTTTGTATTGCTCATATTTTTCAAGAAAATCAGAGCATTTATTATCTATAATTCCCAATGCGATTAACCACTCATACATAAAAGAGTGAATCGTTTTTACTGCCATACCAGGTTCACCGACAGCATTACGAACTCCACGAATAGATAGCAATCTAGTTATATCGGCAACCAATGCTTTATTGTAGGTTAGAAGTATAACCCTCAAGCCATACTCGTCATAAGCTTGGTTTGCTATTTGAATTAAACGTACGGTTTTACCGGTACCTCCTCTGCCACGAATGATGAGCATCTGTTCACCAAGTTTCTTGGCATATTTTTGCTGATCTCGGCTTAATACACTTTTAGTAATAGCTTCAATTCGTCTTCTGTCAATCTTTGATGCTTCCAAGCGCATAGAGAAAACTGACATTATTTGATTCATCCATAGTTTGGAAGAAAATGTTTCAATCCTTTGCCTCGATCCCCCATTTAAAAGCGCGATTTTATCTAATAGCATCAGCCAGTTAGTATCAGCACCAATGATATTGCTATCTCTTTTAGGAAGGTGACTGGAAGAAACATTGATCAGCCAAATTATATTTGTAATCCACGGCGCTTTGCCTGTTCTCGAATTTTTCTCAATGTATCTCTTTGTCGAGTACTTTTGCGCCTCACTTTGCGATGTCACATCATGATCTTTGTTATTGTATTTGACATAACAAGTATTTCCCTCAAGCCAAACAGAGTCAAAAGTATGACTTTTCACTTCTAACGTTGCACAGAAAGAATGAATTGTTTTGCCATTTGAAGTCTGAATGAGATGGCCGTTATGGCGATAGTCTGCAAAAAATAAGAGTAGGTCTACATCCTGAACTTTTTGGCCAAAGCACTGCACATTCGAAAATATTTCTAAAATTATCTCCTGTGATTCGTTGATTTCTGGCAATGCATCTGAGGCCACCTGGGCTAAAACAAGAGCTGCTTTGTATTCATCTGTATTCGATTTAATTCCATGCAAAATAAGCATCTTAACTCTGCTAAATTAATGATAAAACTTCTAAGGTTAACTCGGATTAACTTATAGTACTTGTGCATCGACCCTAGGTTAAAATCCTTTTCTGCTAATCAACTCAGATCGTTGTCATGCTACCAAGGTAGGGTGATTTAACTTGCTCGCGGAATAGACCAGCGATGCCTTGATGTTATCCATCTCTAAATCAGGCAAGTCTTCTAAAATTTCCTCAGCGCTTAGCCCTGCCTTAAACAGGTCTAGCACATCCGAAACTCGAATCCTCATGCCTCGGAGGCAGGGGCGACCACCACACTGCTTAGGGTTTATCGTAATCCGCTTAAGTAGGTCTGACATTTTTTTAAATTCCTTAAGCAATTTCTTGTCGAACCAGCGCAGCCAGATTATCCCACTGACTATCTGTCGTTGCGTCGAACCTACTTTGCCAAGCTTGTTCATCCTCTAACTTAGCTCTTGGCTGAGCCGCAATTGCATACTGTTCCTCCGCCGAAAGCTTTAATACCTCTGCGATCGCTCGTTGAAGAAGTTCAGTCATATTTTTAGGCGCTGTAGCTTAGTGACTTTGCCTTCTCTATAGCCCGGTTGAGGTCAGGCAGAGAGCGGCCAAGCTTTTCAGCCGTTTCCATCCATAGCTGTTTTACAGTTTCTAGCTCGTCCAACGTTTCGGCCAGGGTCTCTCCTTGGGCCAGGCAACCTTTTAATGCAGGCACCTCGGCTACATACCCCCCTTCATCACAAGGGTAAATTACAATCGGGTAATTTAAAGCAATCATAGAATCTTCTCCTTCGTATGAATCAGTCGTTGACCTGGTCAATTAGCTCAAGCACTCGTTTTACATAAACCGTCTTAACTTTATTGTTGTGAACTGGAATCACCAATATGACTTCACCTTTAATGAAAATATGATGACTTCCTGTGACTCGATCAAGCTTAAAGTCTTCATACTCAAGCAGCTTGTGGATATCTGAAAACCTCACATTGTTGGGATTATTCTTCAAACGCTCACGCAGTTTCTCTCGTTTTGTCATAGGCTCTTTTGATTTGAGAATCTATACAGTTGCACTATTGTCGTAATCCCAATTGGCTTGTTCAAGGTTCACAATATCCCTTTGGCATGACGGTGCTGCTTCAATTATGGAAGATATTCTGCCCATCAATCCATGATGGCGTTTTTATTGAGGGCGATCAGTTGTTTGAAAGCGTCGTTGTCTAGCTCCGTCAGCCACGATTCATCGGCACCGACGATCGCACCTGCCAGCTTTTTCTTGTCCTCAATCATCTGGTCGATGCGTTCTTCCAGGGTGCCCATGGCGACAAACTTGTGGACGAAAACATTTTTCTTTTGGCCAATGCGAAAGGCGCGATCGGTGGCCTGGTCTTCGACGGCGGGGTTCCACCAGCGATCGAAGTGGAAGACGTGGTTGGCCTGGGTGAGGGTGATGCCGACCCCCGCCGCCTTCAGTGACAGCACAAAGATCGCGGGCTCGGTGTCGGGGTTTTGAAAGTCGGCGATCATCTGCTCGCGCTTGTTGCGGTTGGTGCCGCCGTGGATGTAGTAGGTGTTGTAGTGGCAGGTGTGGCGCAGGTGGTGCTCTAGGGCGTCGCCAATTTCGCGAAACTGGCTAAAGACTAGGGCGCTTTCGCCTTCGGCCACGACTTCGTCGAGCATGTCGAGCAGGCGGCTGAGTTTGTGCGATCGCTCCGGCGTAAAGTCGCTCTCATCCTGCAAAAACTGGCGGGGGTGGTTGCAGATTTGCTTGAGCTTAGTCAGGGTGGCGAGAATTAGCCCCTTGCGCTGGATGCCCTCGCTGGTTTCGAGCTGCTCGGTGACATCTTTGAGCACGGCTTCGTACAGAGATGCCTGCTCGGGGGTGAGGTTGCAAAACAGCTTTTGCTCGACCTTGTCGGGCAGGTCTTTGATGATGCTTTGGTCGGTTTTGAGCCGCCGCAGAATGAAGGGTTCTACCAGTTTTTTGAGCGTGGCGGAGCGGGTGGGGCTGTTTTCTTTTTGGATCGGCAGCTCGAACTGCTTGCGAAACTGGGTCTGGGTGCCCAGGTAGCCGGGGTTGAGAAAATTGAAGATCGACCACAGATCCATCAGGCGGTTTTCGACCGGGGTGCCGGTGAGGGCGAGGCGGTGGTTGGCGTTGAGCTTGAGAATGGCCTTAGTTTGAGCCGCCTTGGGGTTTTTGATGTTTTGGGCCTCATCGAGCACGATGCGGTGCCAGGTGACGCCCTCCAGCAGCTTGGCGTCTTTGCGGGCCAGGGTAAAGGAGGTGATCACCAGGTCGTGGTCGCGGCAGATGGCTTTGAAGGTTTTGGTGTCTGAGCTGCGATCGCCCCCGTGGTGCACCACCGCCCGCAGGTGCGGCGCAAACTTTTCGATCTCGTGGTACCAGTTACCCACCACCGAGGTCGGCGCAATCAGCAGCGTGGGGGGGATTTTGTGATTGCCATTCTGGGCCACCTCCTCTCGCTCCTGCACCATCCGAGCGATCACCTGGATCGTTTTGCCCAAGCCCATGTCGTCGGCCAAACACCCGTTCAGGCCCAGATTTTCGAGGTAGTGCAGCCAGGAGAGGCCGCGCTTTTGGTAGTCGCGCAGATTGCCCTGGAGCTGGGCGGGGTCGGGGGTGAGTTCGAGGCGGGTTTTGTCGCTGAGCTGGGTGAGCATGGTGGCCAGAGCGTCGTCGCGATCGAACTCTACCTCCAGTTCATCGTCGGCCTCGCCGCTGGTCAGGCGCATGAAGTCGAGCAGACTCATCTCAGGATTTTCGGCCTGCTGCTGCTGCCAAAACTCCAGCATTTGCTGCATTTTGTCTTGGTCTAGCTCCATCCACTGGCCGCGAAACTTGACCAGGGGTGACTTAGCGTTGACGAGCTGCTGCCACTCGGCCTCGGTGACGGGCTGGTCGCCGATCGCCAGGTCGTACTGATACTGCACCAGAGTGTCGTAGGAAAAATAGCCCTTCGATTTATCGCTGCCGCCCAGAGATTTGCCCTTGGCCCGCAGCCGCACCTTGGCCCGCTGGCGGCCCTTGGGCGTCCACCAGGCGGGGACAATCACTTTGTAGCCCGCATCCTCCAGCACCCAGGCCGATGCTTTGAGGAAGGTGAAGGCGGTGTCTAAATTCATGTAGATGCCGATGGGCTGATCGGTCTCTAGACCACGCCACAGATCGGGATAGATGCGGGCGGCGTAGCCCAGGTTCATTAGCAGGTTTTGTTCAAACCCGTCGCCCATCTGAGCTTTGACCTGGGCCTGCTGTTTGGGGCGCATGCGCCAGTAGTCATCCAACGAGACTCTGAGGGACGGGTCGTGCTTGGGGGCGACCTGAAAGAGAAGTTGCCAGGGATCTTCTGGTTGTACTGGGTCTTGGAGATGAAAATAGAGATAAAAGGTCTGGTCGGTTTGGGTGCGGACGATGCGATCGCGCCATCCCTGCCACTGCTGATAACGCTCTAGCGCTGCCGCCGATTTTTCGCAGTGGTGGGGTTCGGCTTCCAGGCAGTCGTGGATCAGCGAGGGCACGATGGTTTTGAGATAGCTTTGGGAAACGGCTGTGCCACGCACTAGGTCATCTACAAAGCATTCTGAAAAGTGGCGGAGGAGTGTAGCGCGATCGTAAAACGTTGGGGTTTTTGGGGATTCTTCAAACCCGGCCACGCAGAGCAGGGGCATGTAGTCGATATAAGTTTGGATATGCTCGTGGTAGCGATCGCCAACAATCTCCCAGCCCGGATAAATCTCAAACCCTGACTCTGGTTTGGATGATTGCTTCTTAGCCGTTGTCTTCGCCCCCGCAGCTTTGCGTCCAGTGGATGCCTTGGCTGCCGTAACCTGCCGATACTTCAGCGCTGGAATGTACTGATCGCGCAGAATCACCTGCTTAAAGGCCTGGGTGTAGTGGTACCAAAACAGCAGGTCGGCCCCCAGTTGCACCTCCGCCAGGTTGTAGACGGCGAGAAAGTGCAAATTATTCAGCAGGCTAATCAGGTCGGTGAGAACGGGGAGATGGTAACAATCGACCTGCCAGTATTGCCAGTCGAAGCTGTCTGGGGTTTCCACCTCCAGGTAGCGTGATAGCTCTAAAGAAGGGAGCGGCTGACCATCTACCGTGGGCAAGAGGAATGTGCGGGGGGTGATGAAGGATGCTAGGGGGCGGCGATCGGGAGATTTCAGTCCTAGCTCATCGCTTAGCACTGCCGCCAAATCGGGTTCTGGCAGGTGGCAGGGGTGGGTCTGGGGCGATAACTTGCGGCGGCTTTTAGTCTCTGTTTCTACCCACAGGCAAAACGCCCCTGCCTGCACAAAGTCAGCGGTGAGCTGAGGTATCCAGGTGCCGTGGAGAATTTGCATCATTCCATCCCGACAGTAATGCGATCGAACCTAGGCCAACCCGTTTTGCCCCGATAAGAAAGACGATTAGCCGTCTTGTTCTGACAAACATAGCAATGCTTAAGTTTTACCACGGAAGACTTAAAAGCATAGAAGTCTGTCGTTACCCAGCAATTCAATCCCTTAAGATCTACCGCAGATGCTACGGATAGACCTATGCTTGCCATCCTCAATCAATTCAAGTTGCTTTGTTTGGCCCTGTGCCTAGGGGCCCTGACCTTGCTGGCTTGCCCTGCCGATGCCGATGCCCTCATTGCCCAGGCTGACCTAATTGACAACAGCGGCAACACTATTGGCACAGTGCAGGTCGAGCAGGGGCACAAAGGAGTATTGGTGAATATTCAGGCCAAAAATTTACCCCCCGGCTACCACGGCTTGCACTTCCACGCCGTGGGCGACTGCTCTGATTTAGCCGCGTTTAAATCAGCAGGTGGACATGTGAACCCTTTCGATACGCCCCACGGGTTTCGCAACCCTGACGGCCCCCACGAAGGCAATTTGCCCAACCTGGTAGTCGCCACCGATGGCACGGTTGAAGTTGAGCTGTACAGCGACATTGTTGCCCTAGACTCTGGGGCCACCAACCTGCTGGATGAGGACGGCACGGCGCTGATCATCCACACCAATAAAGATGACCACTATTCACAACCGATTGGTGGCTCGGGCGATCGCATTGCCTGTGCGGTGCTCAAGTAAACGAATTCAATACCTGCGCTGCTGTCGGCCTCTTGGCTAAGTTAGCACCAGCTAAGAGTAGCCACCGTCGAGCGGGTGACCCTATCTAGAGCGATCGCTAGTTTTTCTGACTCATGCGGTGTTTTAGCCTCTGGCAGAATGCGCCTGAGCAGATACCTGCAACTGGTATATTGCAGCCCAAATTGGGAATTCTGGGGCGATTCGCTGAGGTTGAGGGGCCGCGAATGCACCTCACAATTGCCCTTTTACCCAGTTCCTCACGGCTCGCCGCAGGGCCAGCCGACCCGCCGATCGCTGCGATTCAATTAGCTGAGGCAGAGCGGGAATATCCAGCGTGGGAAACACGTGGCTTTGCCCTGACACCCCGTAGCGATCGCCTTCCAGAAGATAAATCGTCAGCACACCGCTGTCGTAGCACCAAATTTCGGGTACGCCCAGCCGCGCGTAGATCGGGAAGCAATCGAGGGATTTGCTGGTGAGATCGACTTCGAGGGCGAGATCGGGGGGCGGGTCGCGGTCTAGATCAAACTCCAGCTTGCCGCGCACCAGCGCCTCGTTTTGGAAATAAAAGCAGTTGTCGGGTTCGATACCGGCTTGCTTGGCCTTGCGCCGCCAGGTAGTGGAACCGTAGCACTCGTAATCTTGCTCTAATACTTCGGCCACATCCTCAATGGCCGTACTAATCGCCTGTTTAAAGTACTCGTGCTCCGGCAGAGGGGCCATAATTTCTAAAAATCCGTCGTTGTAGGCGATGCGGGTGCTGCGGTGGTTTCCCAGCTCGGCCAAAATGGCTTCGAACTCGGCCCAGCTCACATCATGCAGCACCAGGCTCTTGCCCAGGGGTACCTCAATTTGGCGTAGCTCAAGGGTGACCATGGGTGCTTTCACCAGGAGAAAAGAACAGGATGCTCAGCATCGTTAGCGTCTATTACGGCTAGCCTAACCCATGTCAGCGGTGACCAAGAGGTTAGAGTAGCAGCACCATTCGCGTAGGGTGCATTCGCGGCCCGCCAACCTGGGCTAACTCACTCAGAATAGGCCTTTTGGCCGCAATGCACCGCTTATGGTATCGGGGATCAAGACCCCGCGTGGGACATCGCTTCGCGGATGCCCCCTACGACTCATTCCATCGAAATCAGACCGATACTACTGGATACAGCGGCTCTTGGCCATTCAAGCGCCAGAGGCTGACGCAGAGAGCGGTGGCGATCGCCAGCCACACCAGCGACGGCAAAATAATCCACCCCGCCAGCGGCACTACCTGAAAATAGCCAATTGTGACCACCGCCACCGAGAGCAATGGCCCCACAATCACCATTGGCACGGCGGCACCCAGACGGCCTTCCACGGTGAAAATCGTATTCCAGGTGTCGCCCAAGCTGAGGTGCGCCACGTAGAGAATCAGCGGCCAGCTCAAAAAGGTTTGCCCCATCGCCGACCATACCAAGTAGGCTGAGACCACCCGCAGCACCGCAATACTCATCCACACGATGGGGAAGGCCAACGGCGGCGGTGCCCAGCCTGGCCGCTGGAGCGATTTGTAGCGCCCGCTGTTGCGGGTATTGTCGAGCAGGGAAAAGAGGCGCGATCGCAGCGTCACGAAGGCAAAAAACGCGCAGGCGATCACACCCATTGCCCCCTGGGGCAGCGCGACGGTGTCGAAGCGCCCCAGGGCAAAATCCATCGCCCACAGCAGCCCGGTCATCGCCGCTATCTGGGCGATCGTCGCCCCCAGATAGGTCAGCGTGGCCTTCTTATCCCACTGAGGATTGGCTAAATCGGCTTGAATGGTGGTGTCGCGGGTGGCTTCGTTGACCCCCATCACCGTATTCACGCCGCTTTTCACAAGTTTTTTACGGTTCATCGGGCTGCAAATAGTGGTTTAAAACGATGGACTGGCCGTTGGAGAGGTGTCTCGGTCTGACCTTGATCCTAAACTGTTGAGACGGTTTAACCAGCGGGAGGTCAGCATTTTTCAGCGGATTTGGCGATCGCGGGCAGGGAGCGTACTCCTAATGCTCATCCTGCTGCTGAGCGCCGGGGGGCTATCGGCGCAGGAAGAGGCCAGCCCCGAAGAACCGGCTCCGGCACCAGCGCTACCTGGCCCCGCCCCGTCTCTGCCGGAGCCGACCGAAGACGCGGTATTCTTTGCCGATGTGTTGGTGCGCGGCCAGCCGGTGTTTCAGGTGGGCAGCCTGACGGGGCTGAGCGCCAGCGATCGCGCCCAAATCATCAACCGCCGCATTGGCGGGCTGCTGAGCCAGGCTCAAGAACTTGGTACTGTCACCGTGCAGGTGGACGAAGACCGCCAGATTGCCCTGCTAACGGTGAATAATCGGGTGCTGATGACCGTCACCCAGCAAGATGCAACCGATTTTGGCCTGAGCGTTGAAGAACTAGCCCAGCAGTGGGCTGCCCGGCTCAACCCGGTGCTGGCCCAGCCCAACTTAGCCATTGACGTACTGCAACGGCTAAACGCTACGGCGCGTCAGCTAGTAGACGACACGCTTGTGCTGCTGCCGTCGTTGCTGGGGGCGATCGTGCTGGTGGGTGTGACTTGGATTGTGGCTAAGGGGGTGCGGCGGGTGGGGCTGCTGTGGGCTGAGCAGACCGAGGGCGATCGCAGAGCAGTCAAAAGACCCGCCTGAGTGAGTGAAGTCCTTTAGAGTAAAAGAGCAGGTCTAGGCAACGGAGCTACCATGACAACAGAACATACAGAGCGCAAGCGGGTTGTTGTCGTGGGCGCAGGCTGGGCCGGGTTGGGAACCGCCTATCACCTGGCGCGACAGGGCTACGCCGTGACGCTACTGGAGGCAGGCGCTTACCCCGGTGGCCTGGTCGCAGGCTGGCAAACGCCCCAGGGCCGCGCCGTCGAGGCGGGCATTCACGGGTTTTGGTACCCCTACCGCAACATTTTTGGCCTCACCGACCATCTGGGCATTCAGCCCTTTACCGAGTGGACGCGATCGGCCCAGTATTCGCCCCAGGGGCTGGAGGTCGAGTCGCCGCTGTTTCAGGCCCAGCCCTACCTGCCTACGCCCCTGGGCACGTTTCTCTATACCGACTTCAAGCGGCTGCCGCTGATCGATCGCCTCTCGGCCCTGCCCCTGCTGCAAGCGCTGATCGACTTCGACAACTCTGACAAAGCGTGGCAAAAGTACGATCGCATCACCGCCCGCGAGCTGTTTCGCCAGTACGGCGTATCGGCCCGGCTCTACCACGAGTCGTTTGAGCCGATGCTGCTGGTGGGGTTATTTGCCCCCGGCGAACAGTGTTCGGCGGCGGCGGCGTTGGGGATGCTCTACTACTTCATCCTCGCTCATCAGCCCGACTTTGACGTGCGCTGGTGTCGGGGCACCGTGGGGGCGCAGATCTTTCAGCCCTGGACGGAGGCGATCGAGCGGGCGGGGGGCAAAATTCTCGCCAATCACCGGGTGTCGGATGTGACGGTGGAGAATAACCAGGTGACAGCGGTGGTCTGCGGCGATGAGGTGTTTGAGGCCGATGCGGTGGTGTTTGCCGTCGGCATCAGCGGGTTGAAGAAAATTGTGGAGCAGTCAGCTAGCCTGCGCGATCGCCAAGAATTCCGCGATATTCGCAACTTGGGGGCGATCGACGTGCTGGCGGCCCGCCTCTGGCTCGATCGCAAAGTCGATATTCCCCTACCCTCCAATGCCTGCTTTGGCTTTCACCCCACCACCGGCTGGACGTTCTTTGACCTCAACGCAATCCACGACGAGTACCGCGACGAACCGGGCACCGTGGTCGAGGCCGACTACTACCATGCTAACCAGCTCTTGGCCCTCGATGACGACCAGGTGCTCAAGCAGGTGCAGCAGGATTTGACCGGATGCATTCCCGCCTTTGGCGAGGCCAAGATTGTTGACCACGCTGTGGTGCGCATTCCCCAGGGGGTGACCCACTTTGCCCCCGGCAGCTACCGCTACCTGCTGCCCGCCACCACCAGCTTCGACAACCTGTTTATGGCGGGCGATTGGATTGTCACTCGCCACGGCTCTTGGTCGCAGGAGAAGGCCTATGTGACGGGGCTAGAGGCGGCGAACCGGGTGATTGCGACCCTGGGACAGGGGCAGCCTGCGAAGATTTTGCCGGTGATTCCGGATGAGCCGCATATTCAGGTGATGCGATCGGTCAATCGCTGGGTGCGGCAGGGGTTGCAGGGGTTGCCCCAGTTTTGGCTACCGTAGCGTTGAGATTGGCACAGGAACCAGTTGCCCTTCCCACTGCCGCCCTTGGGAGTGGCGAAAAATTTTCTTGCGCCGCCGCTGCTTGGGTGGCCCCGTCAAGATGGCCAGGCTGTAAACCACCAGGTAAATTCCGGCCCAAATACTGTAGGCGTGAGTAGAAACACTCAGTTCGGGGCCACCGTAGTAGCGCATCAGCGTGACGGATAGATCGGCTAAGTAAATGCCAAAGATCGCCCAGCGGATGATGGGCAAGCACTTTCTGGCTAAGGGATATCGCGCCGCACCGATAAATAGGACTGGATATTGCAGATACATCAGTAGAAAGAATGCCATGGCGAACAAAATGCCGAGCGCTGCTAACAGCCCATAGTTCTGCCCTAGAGAATCCAGGGTGATGCCGATGGCGAGTAGTGCAGCCGCAGTAACATTGATCATCGCTATCCCTCAAACAGTCGCTGATTTACTACAGAAAGTGCTCTAGGGGTTAGTGTTCCCCGAGTTGTGAAGGGTTTAGCTAAAGCGCCCGTTTGTAGATTTGCGTCAAAGGCGATGCGAGGTCACGCCAAGGGCCAGTGCTGAGCAAACGCCCCCTGCAATTGTGGACGGTGATGGAAACGATCATCGGCCTAGTGGGTCTGGTGATTATGCTGATTGTGGGATTCTTTTTGTAGGAAAGAGCCAACTACATAGATTTTTATAGGGGCGAACGGTCGTTCGCCCCTAACCCTTCACACCCCTCGACATTTCCCACATCATTCCTCAACTATGGCTGAACAGAACTACATCATCGGGGTCGATATTGGCACCACGAGCACTAAGTCGGTGCTGTTTACCGAGGCGGGCAAGGTGATGGGCAAAGCCCTGGTCACCTACCCGCTCTACACTCCCGATATCGCCACCGCTGAGCAAGATCCCGATGAGATCTTTACCGCCGTGGTCAAAACCGTGCGGCGGCTGATGGAAGCCTACGTGCTCAACCCATCGCAGGTCTTAGGCCTCTGCTTTAGCGCGGCCATGCACAGCCTAATTTTGGTCGATGCCGCTGGACTGCCCCTCATCCGCAGCATCACCTGGGCCGATAACCGCAGTGCTGGCTGGGAAAAGCGCATTAAGGCTGACATGGATGGCCACGCTGTCTACCGGCGCACGGGCACCCCAATTCACCCGATGTCGCCCCTGGTCAAGCTTGCCTGGCTGCGCCACGAGCAGCCCGAGCTATTTCAGCAGGCGGTGCGGTTTATTTCGATCAAAGAGTACGTGTTTCACCGGCTGCTGGGCCGTTACGTGGTCGATCACTCCATCGCTACGGCTATGGGGTTGCTGAATATTGAGAGCCTAGATTGGGATGCGGAGGCGCTGGCGATCGCTGGAGTAGCCCCCTCATCTCTTTCCGAACTGGTGCCCACCACCGCCGTGCTCACCGGGCTGAAGCCCGCCATGGCAGAGGCTATGGGCCTGCGGATTGATACGCCGCTGATCATTGGCGCGAGCGATGGCGTGCTGTCAAATCTGGGGGTGGGGGCGATTTCTCCCGGCTTGGTGGCCGTTACTGTGGGCACCAGCGGTGCCGTGCGGGCCGTGGTCGATCGCCCCATGACCGACCCCCAGGAGCGACTGTTTTGCTATCCCCTTACTGAGCACCACTGGGTGATTGGCGGCGCGGTGAATAACGGCGGCATTGCTCTGCGCTGGGTGCGCGACCAGCTAGCCGATGCCGAGGTGGCCACCGCCAAACGCCTGGGCCAAGACGTCTATAGCCTGCTGACCTTAATGGCAGGCGCGGTGCCCCCCGGCTCCGAGGGGCTGTTGTTTCACCCCTACTTGATGGGCGAGCGATCGCCCCTGTGGAATGCCAACGCGCGGGCCTCGTTCTTTGGCCTCAGCGTCAAACACACCAAGTCGCACCTAGTGCGATCGGTGCTGGAGGGCATCGTCTACAACCTCTACCTGGTGCTCAAGGCGCTAGAGGATTTTGCTGGCCCAGCTACCCTGATTCAGGCGACGGGGGGCTTTGCCGAATCGGCCCTGTGGCGACAGATGATGGCCGATATCTTTAATCGGGAGGTGACCATTCCTGAGCACTACGAAAGCTCGTGCCTAGGGGCCGCCGTGCTGGGCCTCTACGCTCTAGGCCGAGTGCCTTCCCTAGACGCAGTATCGACGATGATTGGCGAGACCTACCGCCATCAGCCAATCCCTGAGAATGTGCGGGCCTACCAAAAGATCTTGCCAGTGTTTGAGCGTCTAACGGTATTGTTTGAGCGGGAGTACGATGCGATCGCCGCCCTGCAAGCCGAGTTAGGCAACATCGTCCTTCCCTGAACCCGATGCATACTCCCGACCAGTGCCAAAATATGGCCGAGGGGTTGAATGGGGATGCGATCGCGGCTCTCTACCGCGATTTGGTCAACCACTTCATCGCTGAAGAAATGAAGCACTGGCAACAATCTCAGCAAACGTAAACTGGCACAGCTTTGTAGCGTTCGCGCAGCGTTGCCAAGCAAATTGCGCCCTCTACATCTATGTAGATGAGCATGCTTACCCGTGGCTTTTAACTACAAATTCCTGCTCCTGCTGCCTACCCCTGCCACTCGCCGAACACAATCGACTTTGCCGCCTTGCCAATGCGCCCCAGATCTTCGTCGAGCAGCGGTGGCCAAGTAACTCCGGCTTTCTGGCCCTGGGCGTAGAGCTGGCGGCTTTCGTAGGAGAGAATGAACAGGGCCTGGGTGAGGGTGCGATCGAGGGTGGGTTCGTTCTTGAGCCCTTCAAACAGCGCCTTGAGGGCGAGCAGCAGCGAGGTCACCTGCCCTGGCACGGGCGGTTTACCCTGGCGCAGGCAGGCGATGAAGGTATCGGGCAGGTCTTCGCTGGTGCCAAGGGTTTGGCGGACGACAAATTCGCGAGAGGTTTCAAAATCCATAGGGGTAACGGTAGCTGAATAGGGTGATTTAGCCCCGCGTGTGCTGATGGTTGCTATCGAATCAACGCTCAGTTTGCCCCAGTTTACCGCTTGGTCGTATTTCAGCAGCATTGAACTGTAGAACGGTGCCTCCCCTTAAGTTGATAAGGCGTCACAGTATTCGGGCAAGCTGAGCCTAACTGGGGCCGTCTGTTGTTAACCCAAACCTACGCAGGTGAGTATGACCATCCCTTCTCCACTGACGGTTCCTTTTGTCGATTTGACCTGGCAGCATGGGCCGCTGCAAGAGGCCATTCAGGGGGTGATCAACGCCGTCATTACCCAGGGAGACTTCGTGCTGGGCCAGGCATTGGCCGACTTTGAGACTAACTTTGCCTCGGCCTGCGGCACCCAGTTTGGGGTCGGGGTTGGCTGCGGCACCGATGCGATCGCCCTGGGTCTGATCGCCTGTGGCATTGCCCCCGGCGACGAGGTGATTTTGCCCGCCAATACCTTTGTCGCGACGCTGATGGGGGTGCTGCGGGCCAGGGCGACGCCTGTGTTGGTCGACTGCGATCGCACCACCGCCCTAATGGATCTCGATGCTACCGCGCGCGCCATCACCCCGCGCACTCGCGCCATTTTGCCCGTCCATCTCTACGGCCAAATGGTCTCGCCCCAGGGGCTGCTAGATTTGGCCAACCGCCACCGGCTGATCATTTTTGAAGATGCGGCCCAGGCCCACTTAGCCCAACGCGAGGGTTACACTGCCGGTTCCATCGGCCTTGGGGCGGCCTTTAGCTTTTACCCCAGCAAGAATCTCGGTGCGTTAGGCGACGGCGGCATGTTTGTCACAGGCGATCGGCTGGTTGCGGGGACGGCGCGATCGCTGCGCAACTATGGGGCCACCAGCAAGTACTACCACACCGAACCCCAGGGCACCAACAGCCGGTTAGACACTCTGCAAGCTGCGGTGCTCAACGTCAAACTTCCCCATCTGCCGGGGTGGAATCAGGCTCGCTATGCGATCGCCCAACACTACGATCGCCGTCTCGCCCCCTTAATTGAGCACGGCATCCTCCCCATGCACAATGACGCTGGCCCTGGCCACATCTACCACCTCTACGTCGTGCGCGTCACCGACACCTGCCCCAGCGATCGCGCCCACCTCCAAGCCCAGCTCGCCACCGCTGGCATTCAAACCGGCATCCACTATCCCATCCCCTGTCATCTGCAACCCGCCTTCAGCGCCCTCGGCCATGGCCCCGGCAGCTTTCCAGTAGCCGAAGCCCTCAGCCAAGAGGTTCTCTCCCTACCGATGTACCCCGGCATGACCCTAGAGCAGGTCGATGACGTCGTAGACGCTATGGTTGAAGCAGTTTCAACGGTGCGATCGGCTAGCCTTCTGCAAGAGGTGAGGAAATGAGCAGACGTAGACGCGTAGCGGCTTCCCGTGGGGTGGAAATGGATGACTTCAAAATTCAAAATTGAGACTTCAAAATTTTGAATTTTGCACTTTGCATTCCCTACCTCCCTCACCTTCCCCACCTCCCTTACCTTCCCCACCCCTCATGCCCTCCCTCCGCCGCCACCTCACCCCTCCCTGGGCGTTTGCCCTTTTGGACCGGTCTTGGACCATCGCCGCTCTCCTGGCGATCCTCTACGGGCCGCTGCTGCTCCACTGGGTTGATGGCTGGCTCAACAAGTCCATCAGCATTCAGCACGAGTACTTTAGCCACGGGCTATTGGGGCTGCCCTTCGCCGCCTACATCGCCTGGGGTAAGCGCCAGGCTTGGGGCGCATTGCCCAATCGATGCCATCCTTTGGGGCTGGGGCTGGTGGGGCTAGCGAGTCTGATGTATTTCACCCGCCTGCCTGACTGGATGAATCTATCGCTGCCGGTGATGCTCGTGGGGCTGTGCTTGAGCCTAAAATCTGTTGCGGGGCTGCGTTTGCAGGCGATTTCTCTCATTTTGGTGGCGCTGGCCACGCCAAATCAGCTGCCCTACCTGATTGAGCCCTACATTTTGCCTTTGCAGCGGTTGATTGCGTCGGTGGCGGGGTTCTTGCTGGTGCAGCTCGGCATTTCAGTGACGGTCGAGACTATTTACCTGTTCGTGAACGGCCAAACGGTGGAGGTTGCCCCCCACTGCGCTGGGCTCAAGATGCTGTTTACCAGCCTCTACGTTGCCTTGATGCTGGCTTACTGGACTGGGGCCTACACCTCGCGACTGAGAACAGTTCTCTTCTTTGGCGGCACGGTGGCCATTAGCGTGGTGGGCAACATTCTCCGCAACACGTTTCTGAGCTACTTCCACGGCACGGGGCGCGATGGCGCTTTTGATTGGCTGCACGAGAGCTGGGGTGGCGATCTCTACTCGGCCCTGATGCTGCTCACGATCATTCTGCTGCTGCGGCTGATTCAAGACCGGGTGCCCGATCGCCTCAATCTAGCGGTGCAGTCGCCGTCATCGTCGGTGTAGATCTGTTGTTTGTGGAATGCGATCGCTCCTATGACTCCTCAGCCTCCGTCTGCTAGCCTGCTCCCCAGCCGCTGGGTCAACTTAGTTTTGGTGGTTGTGCTTGCTGCTCTGGCGGCGATCGCCATTTTGCCCGCTTACCTGAGCGGCCAGTGGCCCTGGGCCAATAGCCCCCAGGTCGCCCAGATCGATCAGCTGCGCGCCCTGCAAACAGAAGGTCTGGCCCTACCCGGCTGGCAGCAAACGACTGTTGAAACCGTCCCGATCAACCGTCAAACCTGGACATTGGTGGAGTATCGGGCCGACTCTCCTGAGGCCCAATCGGCTCCGGTGCAACAGTTTGCCCTGCTGCTGCACCCCCAGCCCTGGCACAGCAACCAGCCTCAGCTAGAGTGGATCGATCTGGCCGGGGCGCAAAAATGGCGCATTGAGTCGCGGCGCAGACTCAAGGTGACCGTTCCCCAGACTGGGCCAGTGGAGGCCAGATTTTTTCGGGCCTGGGGCGTTGGTCGAAGACCGGCTCCGAGCCATCGCCAAAGCTTTGCGATCGTGCAGTGGTACGCTCTGCCCAGTGGCGGCCATCCGTCGCCCAGCCACTGGTTTTGGGCCAACCAATGGTCGCAGCTCACGCAACGCCGACTCACCCCCTGGGTGGCGGTGAGCTTGCTGCTGCCCATGGAGCCCTTGGGCACAATGGATGCCTACCAACCCCTGGCTGAAAACTTAACTGGGCTGATTCAGCAACAGCTCACCGCCGCTGCCTTCAACGTTTAGGCAGGCTCAATTAGCAGGGTGTTGCCCTGGCGATCGATCGGGCGAATGGCATCGCCAGCCTGAAAGCTATAGCTCGCAAGGGCAGCGCGAGCTGTCCAATACACGCCGTTGACCCGCACGACCCACTCCGAACCCGGCCGCTCCACAGAGTGAATCACCCCGACGCCGGGATAAAATTTGCCCTCTAGTATGGCTCTGACTGGTGTATTTAAGATAGTCATGGCAAATGTGCCTCCTTTGCTCCCCTCGCTCATCAGTGAAGGTAGAGAGTAATGTGTGACACATGTAGTACGTTTCGTAATAAAAACGGGTGTTGGTAAATTGAAGCATGAATTTGTGTAGGGGCAAATGGCCGTTTGCCCCTACGAGAGACGTTGCAGTTTGATTTATACCTGTATTCAGCAACGCCGAAAATCTCCCTTAAAACCG
>JANPIO010000157.1:0-9072 GCA_031425055.1 Phormidium sp. VAR_61_metabat_6 | reverse complement strand
CGAGAGAGCATCCATTCAAAGCAGGTCACCTCCAGCAGCACCGACAGGCCCAGTTCCTGCATGGTGCCAAACAGCAGCGGATCGGTGCAGAGCTGGCGAATTTGGGCCTGGGCCGCCTCAGCTAGACGAGCCTGGCGATCGCGATCGAACCCCGCCGCCGTCGCCAGCACGTATAACAGATCGGGGTGGCAGATAGCCGCCTCATCCAGCCCCAGTTCTTCGAGCAGGTTGTGCTTGATCTGGGGCGCGGCCTCGGGCGGGGCCACCGCGTAGAGAAAGGCCAAAATTTGCGGACTCTTCAGGTGGGTCTGACAGAGGTGAAAGATAAAGGTATCGTACTCTTCAAGGGAGGCCTGCCCCTGCTCCAGTCGTTGAAACCAGGGGGAGTCGGCAAAGGCCTGCACCTGGTTAGCATATTGGATTTCAATCAGTGAACGAGTCGCCTGCGCCATAGAAATCTTTTGATATAGAGGGTCAAAACCAAGCTGCTGCCGTCAATGTGCCCACGCCCATTGCCTTCCTTCCTGATTAACCAAGATTTTGACCTGAGCAACACCTTTAAAAACAACAGTTCCAGGGTCTTCTCCGGAGAGAGGTGGGTCAGCCGCTGTGACGTTTTTTATCATCTTTAATGGCATTGGATTTGTCCGAGAATGCTGGGGTCTTTGATTTTGCTGTCGTGGGCTAGCAGCAGGGCTTTGCTCAGTACGATCGCCGTCGTGCTGTCGCCCTCAAAGGGCAGAAACACTGGCCCCGTGGGCTGGCGCTGGTCGGGCACAATGCAGAGGTATTGGTCGTTAGGCTCGATCAGAATATTGCCGCTGCCCAGGTGAATTTTGGTGGTGCGTAGGTCGCCCCGCACCACCAAAAAGCGATCTTGAAAGGTGCAGCGATCGCCGATCGCTAGCCTGGGCACCAGCGTCTCTAGCACCTGGCGGCGGGTCTGGGCCGTTTCTGACAGCAATTATTGAGAACTTATAGCTATAGCCTGGGTAGCGGCTGCTATGTGAAGCCCTGTGAACCTTGATGACGGTTTTCTTGCCACTCTACAAAAAATTATTGGGTTAGGCACTCTAGAGATATGCGCTCCGCCCTAGGGCGCCCTGGCAGGAGGTCTGATTAATGATCCATAAAAACCTCAACAGTTCTAGCCCCAGCCCGCGACCCACAGGTCATTTGCCCCAGGGGGCTGATGACGCTGCCCTGCCCCAGATACAGATTGATCAAGGCCAGGGCGATCTAGACTCTCAGGATCTAAATGCCATGGCCGATGGCATAAAGGCGGGGGTCGTGGTCTGCGATCGCCAGCGGGCCATTACGGTAATGAATCGGGCGGCCCGGCTGCTGCTGTTGCCCCAGGCCCAGTCGCCGATCACCCTAGATGCGGTAACCTTTTATCGACCTGGCAACCGCACCCCGCTGCCCCCTGACGACCTGCCCCTGTGGCGGGCTCTAGGGGGGGAAGACCTGCACGACCTAGAGCTGGCGATTGTGCATTCCCAGGGCGATCGCTACGTGGTGCTGGCCAGCGCGCAACCGCTGACTGAGCCTGGCGGTGAGGTGCAGGGGGCAGTGATGACCCTCTACGACATCACCCAGCGTTATCACGCTGAGTCGATGCTGCGATCGAGCAACCTGGGCCTCAAGACCGAGACCCACCAGCGGCTCGAAGATCTCCATGCCGTCAACGAAAAGCTGCGCCAAGAGTCGGCCCAGCGTCAGCAGGCCGAGCTGGCCCTCCAGCGGCACCGCGACTACCTGCAAACGATCTTTGACACCGAGCCCGCCTGCGTCACAGTCATGAACTCTGCCGGGCAGATTCAGTTTGTCAACCTTGCTGGCCTGGCTTTGCTGGGGGTAAGCGAGGCTAGCCAGCTGCTGGGGCAGCCGATACAACCCCTGATTGCCCCCGAGTGGCAAGCGACCTACTGGGCCTTTCACCAGCAAGTTTGTGCGGGTGAAAAGGGCTCGCTGGAGTATGAGATCATCAACCGCCGAGGCGATCGCCACTGGGTTGAGAGCCACGCTACGCCCCTAGCCGATGAGATGACGGGCGAACCGCTGTACCTAGCTGTCACCCGCGACGTTACCCAGCGCAAACAGGCGGAGCAGGCGCTGCGGGAGTCAGAGCATTTGTTTTCGACCATTACCAATGCTTCCCCTGCCCTGGTGTGGATGGCAGGCACCGACAGTCAATGTGTCTACTTCAACGATCCCTGGCTCACCTTTCGGGGCCGCCAGCTCCACGAAGAACTGGGCAACGGCTGGGTCGAAGGCGTACACCCCGACGACTTAGTCCACTGCCTCAACACCTATAGCACGGCTTTTGCAGCCCGCCAGCCGTTCTCTATGGAGTATCGCCTGCGCCGCTACGATGGCCAGTACCGCTGGCTGGTTGACAACGGCATACCGCGCTACGCCACCAACGGCGACTTTGTCGGCTACATTGGCACCTGCCTAGATATCAGCGATCGCAGGCAGGACGAAGCCACTCGGCGGCTATTCTTTGATCTGCCCTTTATTGGCATGGGCATAACCAGCTCCACCACTAATCAGTGGGTGCAGACCAACAATTGCCTCTGCGACATTTTGGGCTATTCTCAAGCCGAACTCCAGCAGATGACTTGGGCTGAGCTCACCCACCCCGACGACCTCGCCGCCGACCTGACCCACTTTAACCGGGTGCTGCGGGGCGAAACCGATGGCTACACCTTCGACAAGCGGTTTGTTCGTAAAGATGGGGCTACGGTCTACGCCACCATGGATGTCAAATGCCTGCGCCAAGACGACGGTGCCATTGAGTTGTTTGTAGCCACGGTGCAAGATATCACCGAGCGCCGCCGAGCCGAGCAACACCTGCGCGACAGCGAAGAACGCTTTCGCGCGACCTTTGAGCAGGCCGCCGTGGGCATTGCCCACGTGGCCCCTGACGGCACCTGGCTGCGGGTCAATCAGACCCTCTGCACCCTGGTGGGCTATAGCCACGACGAGCTACTGGGCCTCACCCTGCAAGCTATTACTCACCCCGATGACCTAGCTAGCGATCGCGGCTACATTCGCGAGATGCTGGCCGGCCAGCGCCAGCGCTACACCATAGAAAAGCGCTACCTGCGCCAAGACCAGAGCATTGTGCGCGTGCAGCTCACGGTCTCTCTGGTGCGCGATGAGCAGCAGCCCAAGTACTTCATTGCGGTAATTCAAGATATCACCGCCGCCAAACAGGCCGAGGAAACCCTGCGCCACTACGCCCAGCGGCTTCAGGGACTCCACACTATGGATCGCGCGATTTTGGCCCAGTTTCAGCCCCATGGGGTGGCCCGCTCAGCCCTGACGCAGCTGTGTCAGCTGCTCAACTGCCGACAGGGCATTGTCACTCTCTTTGACCGCGAGGCCCAGCAGGGCGAAATTATCGCTGACATCGCCGATGACGTCCTGTTTCCGGCGGGTACGCGGCTACCCCTAAGCGACTTTGTGTTTGCCCAACGGGCGAACCACAGCCGCATACGCCGAGTCAAGTCAATCGCTCAACTGAAGCACCCGCCGCTGATTTTCCAGTGTTTTTTGGCGACCAATCTGCGCTCGGCGATAACCGTCCCCCTATTGGTCAATGGCAATGTCATTGGCGAAGTCACCCTGGCTGATCACCGTCGCGACTACTTTCAGGCTGACCATGAGGAGGTGATCCAAGAGGTGACTGACCACCTAGCGATCGCCCTTCAGAACGCCCGCCTGTTTGAGCAAGTCACCGTCGATCGCCAGCGGCTCAAAGACCTCTCCAGCCAACTGTTAGAGACCCAAGAAACCGAGCGGCGCGTGCTGGCCCACGAGCTCCACGACGAGATTGGTCAAGCCTTAACCGCGGTTAAGCTAAGCCTCCGCCGGTTGGAGCGGCTGGTCGATCCGGCCCTGGCCGGAGCCCTACTCGACGACTGTGTTGCCATTACTGACAATGCCCTACAACAGGTGCGCAATCTCTCCCTCGACCTGCGCCCCTCTATGCTGGATGACCTAGGCCTAGTGCCCGCCCTGCGCTGGTACGTGGGCCGCCACGCCGAACGCACTGGGCTAACCGAGCGGTTTACCTGCGATGCCGACCTCTCCCAGCTGTCAGCTCAGATCAAAACCGCCTGCTTTCGCATCGTGCAAGAAGCCCTTACCAACGTAGCCCGTCACGCCCAGGCCCAAACCGTTAGAATTGCGCTGGTAGTTTCCGCCCAGCGTCTTCACCTCACCATTCAAGACGACGGTATCGGGTTTAACATTGACGCGTTGCGCTACGCCAAGTTCCACGGCACTAGTCTAGGCCTGTTGGGGATGGAAGAAAGGAGTCTGCTGATCGGTGGCCACCTCAGCTTTACCTCTACCCCCGGTCAGGGTACTGTGGTCAATTTATCGGTTCCCCTCCCGAGCGCTTAAACGCTCTGTGGGCAACGTACCCCTCCAGCAAAATTTCCTTTCCGGCGCAGTAAATTGATGTCACCTATGTCCCCTATTCAACTCGTTCTTGCCGACAATCACACCCTGGTGCGGGCCGGGTTTCGATCGCTAGTCGAAGATCTCGACGGGATAGAAGTAGTTGGCGAGGCTGAAAACGGACGGGAGGCTCTGCACCTGGTTGAAACCCTCATGCCCCAGATCGTGCTGATGGATATTGCCATGCCCGAGATGAACGGGCTAGAGGCCACCGCCCGCATTGCCCGAGACTTTCCCCAGGTGCGGGTGCTGATCGTGTCGATGCATGCCAACGAGGAATATGTCTACCAGGCGCTAAAATCGGGGGCGATGGGCTACCTACTCAAAGACAGTGGCACCGAAGAGCTCGGTTTGGCAATTCGGGCGATCGCCCGGAGTGAAATTTACCTGAGCCCCACGGCTTCTAAGTATGTGGTCACCGACTACGTTCGCCGACTGGGCGAAGACCAAAACCCCCTCGGCCAAATCACGCCGCGTCAGCGCGAAATTCTCCAGCTGATCGCCGAGGGCAAAAGCACCAAGGACATTGCCGATATCCTCTATATCAGCACCAAAACCGTGGAGACCCATCGTACCCAGCTCATGGATCGCCTCAATATCCACGACGTGGCCGGGTTGGTGCGCTATGCCATTCGTATCGGGCTGATAATGCTGGACTGAGAGCGGAGTTGCTGTAGGGTTAGCCATTGTCCCCCCCAGGAAATAGGTTTTCCATCAAACCCTTGGTTACACCTCAGGAAAATAGCAGTCCTGAATCAGGGGATTGCTGATGGAGCTGAACGTTGCTGCCGCTACAGTTAAATCAGATAGGCCAAGGCCGATCAGGCCAAAAAAACTTGCTGTAAAACTCCATCCCGCTGTACCAATCCCGCACAATTATGTTGGATAACGTTTTGGCTCGCATGGCTCCTGAAGTGGCGGCGACCTTTACCCCCACCCAGCGTGAGGCTCTACAGGTAGCGCTAACTCCGCGCCGTCACCAGGTTGACCTGCGGCTATCGATGCCGCTGGGGTTAACCAGAATGTATGTGGTGCTGCTAGCCGGTACAGAGACGCGATCGCCCCAGCGTCGTCGTCTAGAGGCCGCTCAACGCTCGGTTTGGACGCCGCTCAATGTGCTAGTGATGGGAGGGGTCGTAGGAACCGGCATTGTGCTACTGCTAGCGGTTTTGCAGCTGACTGCCACCGATCTCTCCCGGCTGTTTAACCCAGGGGCTGCTCCAGCGGGTATTCCCTTTAAGGCCGATCGCGGCAGTTGTGAACAGAGTGGCCGCACTTGGCAAGACGACACCTGCCTTGACTTTAGCCATGACCCAACTTTTTAAAGAGATTTTTTAGAAAAAGCGAAGGGCCTCACTCTGAGCACTACCAAGGGCTTTGCCCATGCCCATTGCAGCACCTTGCGTTGAAGATCTCCAAGGGGATTGTGTTGTTTAGAAGGCTGCTTGGCCCGATGCGCTGGCAGGAACCTCAACCCGGATGGCCCTGACTCAGGGAAATGACGGTTAGAACTCAGATAATCCCTGATGCCGTAGAGGAGTCAGATTACCTACCGTAGACACAGAGGCCGAAACAACGCCAGCAGCCTATTTGATCTCAGGGACATTTTCAAGCTTCAGTGAGGCACCCATGGATAGTATCTACACCCAGCAGGGCCAAACGCACGCAACCCATCCTGTGGAGATGGCTCCTCAGCCTGGTGCATTGCAATCCTTGGTAGGTCTTGATCAGCTGGCATCGACCACTACGCCCTACCACGACCCTCTGGCTGTGGTGTTTAGCTCGCTCCAGCGGATTCGACAATCCCTCGATTTAGAGGTGATACTACCGACTACGGTCTCTGAGGTGCGGCAGCTGTTGCAGGTAGAGCGGGTGTTCTTGTTTCAGTTTCAGCCCGACTGGAGCGGTGTGGTGGTGGTAGAGGACTGCGCCGCCGGGTGCGCACCGCTGCAGGGCCGGAGGGTCTACGACGAGTGCTTTGCGGAAAAATGGGTGAGTGCCTACACCCAAGGCCGGATTCAGGCGGTGGCCGATGTAGAACAGGCGGGCCTCACCCCCTGCCATCTAGACTTGCTCAGACAACTGGGGGTCAGGGCCAACTTGGTCATACCGCTGCTGGCCCACGGCCAGTTATGGGGGTTGCTGGTAGCTCAACACTGCACTGCACCGCGCCCCTGGCAGCTCACCGAAGTGCAGATGATGATGCATCTGGCTGGGCAGGTGGGTTTAGTCATTCAACAGTCAGAGATGTATCAACGGGTACAGGCAGAGCTCTTAGCTCACAAACAGACTGAGGCCCAACTCTTGCAGCAGGCCCAGCGATCGCAGGATCGTCACATAGAGAGCCTTGGTACCCTAGCTGGAGGGCTAGCTCACGACCTGAGCGATATTCTCACCCCCATTTTGTTGGCGGCGGAGATGCTCAATCAGCCCACCCTCAATAGCCAGCAGCGACAATGGCTCAACTGCATTAGCACTAGTGTTCACCGGGGCGTTAGCTTGGTCGACCAGGTCTTGTCGTTTGCCCAGGGTAGGGCCGGCCAGCGCAGTGAGATTCAGCTGGCCTACCTGCTCGGCGAATTGGTGCAGACTTTGCAGGAGATGGTTCCTGCGGGGGTAACTATAACGTCTCAGTTGAGGCAGCCCCACCTGTGGACTGTGGAGGCCGATGCTACCCAGCTTAGCCAGGTGTTTATGAACCTCGGCGTCAACAGCCTTGAGGCCATGGACAAGGGCGGCAATCTGCACATCGCCGCTCGCAACATCTGGTGGCGGGGGGGGGCGCAGTCACCCTCTACTCCAGGGGCCTACGTGGTGGTGACAGTAACCGATACGGGTACAGGTATGGCTTCGGTGGGGTGCGATCGCAGCCGCGAGCCGTTCTTTACCACCCGCGCCCAGGCCGGCCACTCTGGGCTGGGGCTATCTACAGCTGAGGGCTTGGTCAAGGGCTACGGCGGTTGGTTACAGATCTCTAGCGAGATGGGGGTAGGTACCACTGTCGAGGTATATCTCCCGGCCAGGGTTGACACTGCCGACCTGCCCCCGCTGCCCGACGAAATTGAAGGCCCTGGTGCCCTGGTGCTCTTGGTGATGGCCACCGCACCAATGGGCGAACTCCAGCAAGCAGTATTGGAGAGCTATGGCTATCAGGTGCTAGTGGCTGACGAGGGAGCCGATGCGATCGCCTTTTTCATTCAGCATCGGGCCGAGCTAGGGGCAGTGGTCGTCGACCTCACATTGCCCACCATCAATGGCAAGGCTATGGTCAAACGCATGTACCAGATTAGCCCCCAAACCCCGATCATTGTTGCTGATTCAGACCTAGATATTGCCTTACCTATTGCCGCTGGACAGATCACAGCCCCACTCTCAATCGCGAACTTGCTGCCGACCCTAGCCACCCTGATTACAGCATAGCCAGGCTGTAATCAGGGTTATTTTTTACTATTTCTAGACCTTTCCCTGTGAAAGAACCAGGCCAGGCTCCTAAGTTGAGTAGGTTACAATCGCTTGGGCTTTTGAGCCTCTAGCCGTCGCCTCAATGCTAGAAGATGCTTGAAAAGTCCCATGTCTTGTAGCAAAAGGGAGGCCGAGTAAATTGACAGGTGACTAAAGCTACAACAAACCATTTCTCAAACGCCCTCCTAGGACGTGGGCAATTGTGCAACAGCAAAAACTGGGGCCTAGAGTATAGCCATCGCTTCTAAAATACTGGTTTTCTCTAACCATCCTGGCGATCGCTATACTTCCAAAAAAATGCAAAGCCTGCTTTAGGCAATGCCGTTTTTGCAAATCCGGAAGTTTTTTAATTTATTAACATAAAGTAAAAATGCGTTAACTTCCTAATTATTTTTGCCAGAATAAAACAGCTTGAATAAAAATAGCTTGTGCTACCTAATTGTCTCAATATAATTACGCAAAAAATCCTAATTCTGAAAATATGACTAGCAAAAATTAGGTGCAATTAGCATGGGTTAATCAGGTTGTCTCCACTAAAGTAGTAAACATGAAGGGAAGAGATAAAACCTGATTGTGAGCAAGCGGCTCAACCCTCTGCTACTCAAAGAACGAAACGACTAGCATTTCCGCTTACAACCTCAATCGGTCGTCTCTCTACTTCAGCGAAAGCTACCGCAATTCTGGTCAAGGAAGAAGCTGCTTCTCCAGCCACAAAGGGGAATGTAATTCTAAACCTGACCCAGACTGCAAGCCGCAGGGGGCATTACCTAATACCCTGCAAACCAACTCACTTCAGGCAAATCATTGCCACTTCAGGAGAACTCATCATGTTTGCTAAAACCTTCCGTAATACCCTCATCGCCTCTACCCTGGTTGTTGCTGGCTCAGTGCTAGCAACCCCTGCTATGGCCGATACTGTTAACCTTAACGGCAGCGTTGCCTCGACCAGTGCCGTTACCTCTACTAGAACAACTGGAGCTGGTCTGGCTAGCGCGCTTAACCTCCATGGTGTAGGCACAGCACAAGCAGATGTAGTAGTCAAGGTGGCCGATATGGCTTTGGTTACCAACAACACCACTGGTGTTACTCTGACAGCCACAGGCGACGCAGGCTTAACTAATGGAACATCTACCCTGG
>JANPIO010000156.1:0-8151 GCA_031425055.1 Phormidium sp. VAR_61_metabat_6 | reverse complement strand
TCCTCAGGGGAGCAACCGGGCTAGGGGTTTGAAGTAGCGTCGCCAGCCCTGGGGCTTGGCTGTCACTAGTTTGCCCGTCAGCGCGGGGCGATTCTCAGGATTGTGCCGATAGCGGTAGTGCAAGAACACATCGCGGTAGGGAAGGTCAACGTTTTCGCCGTTGCAAAGGCGGGTGAAGAGTTTGGACGACAGGCCAATGTAGTGCAGATACAGCAGCGGCACGCCCTTGTCATAGACGCGGTGATGCTCAGTAGTGAAGTGGCTGGAGGTGACAGAATTGCCGGTGCGTTGATCGGTTGGCAGGGTCAGCGCCAGGTTGCAGGAATTCACTCCGCAGCGCATTACCAGGTAGTTGAGAATGGTTTGGTCGGGGGCCATGGGGTACAGTACCGCCGCTTCCCCAGCTCTGAGCCCATTCAAAATGTCTTGGCCCTGATCGGGGTCAAACAACCCCTGACGACTGGCGTAGAAGCCCGAGCAAAACGCCTGCCGCTGCAACTGCTCGGTTGAGAATAATCGCTCCATCCAGCCAGAATCGACGTCATACACGTGGCTGAGGTCTTTGTGCTGAAAGTCATAGGTAACCCAGTCGTCCTCATTTAGCACGTTAAACACCGGGGCTGGATCGCTGAGCAGCAGCGTATCGGCATCCATATAAATGAAGCGATCGAAGGGGCCGTCGAAGGCGCAGAAGCGGCGGTGGGTGCCCATGCGGTGAATGCCCGTGCTGCCGATCGCATCCCACTGTTGCCGGGCGGTGGGGTGGGTGGCCCAAATCTGCTCGACCCAGGCATCCCACCGTTGAATAGATGCAGCGTCGTCGTAGAGGGTGAGGTGGGGGCGCGATCGGGTCAATTCTCGCAGCCGATCCACCTGTTCGTCGTAGGGGTAGATACACACCGGCATCCCTGGAGCAAAGATCTCGATGCTGTTGGTTAGGGCGACGATTTGGTTGTAGACGCGATCGTTGCCGAGGGTACAGATACCGTCCATTCAAGTTACCTCAGTGGTGGGCAGTGCCCACCCTACGTTTTAGATACTGATAAGAAGCAAAGATTCAACGTTCCCCGCTGGGCAAACCACCGTAAAGCCTATGGCTTGGCTACGTCTACGCCCCTACCCATTCCGACAGCCAGTTCATCAGGTTTAGCTTGTGGAGAATTACCTGGCGGGCCTCTGCGATCGCATCCTTCGCCTCCATCCACGCATCGGGGCTGGCCGTTACCTCGCGAATGTACTCGATGCCCTTCTCATCTAGACTGGGCAGGCGCAAAAAACTGCCGGGGGGCAGCAGCTTATCCGCCGCGCCGCCGCCGTAGTAGATGGGTAGACACCAGGAGAGTAGAGCGTCCCAGAGCTTTTCGCTGGCGTACCAGTCGTTGTCGGCAAAGTTTTCGATCGCCAGGTTGTAGGTGTAAGGGGCCATACCCGACCATTTGTTGCTGAGTTCCCCCGCCGTGCGGGTGCCGGGGGGCAGGTCGCGGCCATAGACCTCTACAGGCACACTGCTCTCCTGAAGCTGCTGCAAAAAGGTGAGCCGCTGGCGGTGGCTCTCGGTGCGGTTGATGCCCGAGGTAATCCAGCTACAGGGGCGGTGTTTTTCGGGGGGCGGGGCTTCGTTCAGCTCGCGGAACGAGACATTCACGTACCAGATGGCGGGCATGTAGGCAGGAGTAGGGGCCGAGTCGTCGGGGCCAGAGACGTAGCCGCAGTGGTCGCGGGCATAGGCGTAGTTGAGCAGATTTTGCGATCGCACCTCGGGCAGCGGCGGCTCGCGCAGCAAAAAGGCCGTGCGCTCCCTTGGCACCTGGCTGAACTGCGGCGGCAGTTGACCAAGGCCATCTGCCACGGCGGCAGGCTTGGCAAAGGGCAACGCGCTGAGCAATCGCTGCGGCTTTGACCGGGGTTTGGGGGCCAACCGCTCGTGAAAGTTGAACTGATACAGCAGCAGGTAGTCGGGTTTTGGGTCTTGCGATCGCAGCTGCATGTTGCCCCACCATCCAAAAGGCTCAGGCGTCTGCTTCCACAGCCAGTCGCACTGGGTCAGGCCACCGTAGCTCGACAGCATGCCGACAACGGGGCGGGTCATGAGTTTTCTCTCGGCAGTTGGGGGTGGTATCGGGCGTCTACGTGGGACAAAATTTTCTCAGCGCGAGCTTCCCAAGAATAGGGTTGAAGGGCGGCTACGTTGGGGGCAAAACCCTCAGCCGGGCGGAGATGCTGGGCCAGCACCTGCCGCAGACTATCGGCAAAGGCCTGAGGCTGGTTGGGGTCGCACCAGGCGGCTATTTGCCCGGCCAGGGGCCAGTTTTCGAGCGATGGAATGCGGGTCGCTACGACTGGAGTGCCCGAGGCCAGGTAGTCGAATAGTTTGAGGGGCGAGGTAAAGGTGGCGGCCTGACCTAGCAAGTGGGGATGGGCCAGAGCATCGGCGGCTTGCAGCAAGTGGGCCAAGTCCTGCTGCGCTAAAAAACCAAGCAAGTCCACATTTTTTAAGCCTAGATTAGCGATGCGATCGCGGTAGTGCTGCTGCTGGTCAATGGGGCCACCAGCTAACGCAAATTTTACCTGGGGAAACTGGGGGGCGATTTCTAGCAGTACATCGATGCCCTTAAACTCGTGTAGCGCTCCGGCGTAGCCGACGAGCTGGGTGAAGGGTGGGGGCAGGAGGCGATCGCGCCACCCCTGCGCCGCCTGTGGATGCCGCGCCAAAAACTGCGAGTTAAACCCGTTGGGCACAGTCACTACCTTTTTCTCGGGCACCCCATTGCGAATAATGCTCTCGCGTACCGTGTCGATGACCGTGACCACCACCTGCAACAGGGGATGGGTTGCCATCTCGGGCTAGAAGGGTTTGTCGGTGTGGTGGTGGCACTCAAACACCACGGGCACCCCGTGCTTGAGGGCGGCTTTGGCAAAGTTCCAGTCGCGGGTGTGGACGAGGGCGGTGCGGGCGGCCAGGTGCCGGGGCCAGTAGTATTTGCAGGCCACGGTGCTGGCGTTGGTGAGCTTGTGTTTGACCCGGTCGATGGGCCAGGGCATGGCTAAGGGGAGAAGTTTTAGCGGATTTAGCGCCCCGGCTTGAAGGTTGAAAAATTGAGCGAATTCCTCATTTACCGTTTGGGGCTGCGGGTTGACCCAGCGCCAGGGTTGCCAGGCCGTTGTGCTGCGATCGACAAAGGCGAGCTGGGTGGGGTAGCCCAGGTGGGCGGCGGCGTTGGCACACTGCACCGTTTGAATCAGGTGGGCGGCGGGCTGGGGTAGGGTGTCGCGGATGAAGAAGAGGTAGGGGTGGGGCATGGGGAGTGGGAAGGTTTTGAATTTTGAATTTTGAACTGAAAGGGGAGATGAGGGAGATGGGGAGGAAGGCTAGGGGCGGGTGGCGAGATTGTGTTGGGGAGGGTTGAAGTGTTGGGGGGAAGGTTCTGGGGGTGGAGCGGAGGGGGGGAGTGGATCGTTGGTGGAGGCAGACTGTTTTTCGACGGCTTCGAGGGTGGGGAGGAGGTTGAGGGCAGCGCGGTAGGCTTCTTGGACGAGTTCTGCGGCTTCGGGGCCGTCTTCAATTAGGCCATCGGCGAGCAGTTGGAGGGAGCCGAGCACGATGTTCAGCCCGGTGCGGAGGTCATAGGAGGCGGCGTTGGTAATAGCGGGGGGAATAGGACAAGAGCCAGTTTCTTGGGCGAACTGCACGGTGTAGAGGTAGGTGTAGCGGCCCTGCTGCTTTAAGAGCTGCTTGTGGGTGCCGAGTTCGACGACGCGGCCCTGGTCGAGCACGGCGATTTGATCGGCTTTGCGAATGGTGGAGAGACGGTGGGCAATCACCAAGGTGGTGCGATCGCGGCTCAGATCCTCCAGGGCTGCTTGCACCAATTGCTCTGACACCGTATCGAGGGCGCTAGTGGCTTCATCGAGAATGAGAATGGGCGGGTTTTGCAGCAGGGCGCGGGCAATGGCGATGCGCTGCCGCTGGCCGCCTGAGAGCATGATGCCGCGATCGCCCACTACCGTGTCAAAGCCCTGGGGCAGCTGGCTGATAAATTCGTAGGCGTTGGCCCGCTGGGCCGCCTGCACCACCTCGGCGTCGGTGGCCGCTGGCTGGGCGTAGGCGATGTTGTCGCGCACGGTGGCGTTAAACAAAAACGTGTCTTGGCTGACAATACCCATGGCCCGGCGCAGACTGCCCAGGTCAAACTCGCGCAGATCCACGCCGTCGATGGCGACGCGGCCTGCTACCGGGTCGTAAAAGCGGGGCAGCAGATCGGCCAGGGTAGACTTCCCCGCGCCGGAGGATCCCACTAGTGCCAGGGTAGTGCCCTTGGGCAGCGAGAGGGTGATCTCGTGCAGCGACCAATCCTTCGCGGTGGGATATTTGAAGGCGATGCCCTCGAAGGTAATGCCCTGGCTGAGGGTAGGTAGGGAGCGGCTGCCCTGGGCCATAAAGGGTTTATTGTCGCGGCGCAAAAAGTCGTAGACCAGGTCAACACTGGCGGCGCTGTTGGCCAGCTGGCTGCGGGCCGAGTTGAGCTGCCCCACAAACTGCACCACCCGCGACAGCACAAACAAAAACGTTAGCAGCAGGGTTGCCGTCGCTGCCGAGCCGCTACCCAGCCAAAACTGGCTGATTAGAATAATCGCCACCAAGGCCAAAATGCTGAGAATTTCATTGAGCGGGCCGATGATGGCGGTATTCATCTGCGATTGCAGGGCGGCCCGTTCTCGCCGCTCGATCAGGGCTTCTATTTGGCTAAATTCTGCGGCCTCGTTGGCGGTGGCTTTCACTAACCGCATGCCGTTGAGCATTTCTAGGGTGCGCACTGAGTAGTCTTTCGAGGCATCGGCCAGGGCCTTGCCATACTCGCGGGCGCGGGCGATCACGTAGCGGTTTAGCACCAGCACGCCGGCCATGAGCACCCCGGCTGCTAGGGTCAGTGACCCCGAGATCGACAGCAGCACCACCCCAAAAAACAAAATATTTAGCGACGCCCGCAGCATGTTGATCACTGCGTTGATCGAGGTGATCGCTCGACCAATTTGATCATTTAGCCGCTGAATGATATCCCCGGTGCGCATGGTGTTGTGGTAGTCGATATCGACCCTGAGCAGCAGGTCGAGGCCGTCTCGGCGCAGGTCACAGGTGAGGCGGCGGGAAAGGCCCTCACTGGTGATGCTGCTCAGATAGTTGGCCAGATTCTTAAGCAGAATGGTGAGCACAATAAAGCTCAGCATCAGCACTGCTCGCCCTGGGCCGGGAATGCCCAAAACAGGCTCCAACAGTCGTTCTAGCGGTGGGGGAAGGGCGATCGCCGCCGCACTGCCTCCCCCGGTGCCCAACAGCTCAAACACCGCTGGCACAATCAGCGTGGTGCCCACCCCGTTAAACACTGCCCCTGAAAAGCCCAGCCCAATGGCGGCCAAAATGCGCCAGGGATAGCGTTTTGCGTAGTCAAAGAGCAGCTTTTGGGCGGACATGGTAGGGAGTGGATAGGTAGGGGGTGGATGAGTGGGTGGGTGCGTAGGGTGGATTTGGCGGTTAGGGTGGGTTAGGGTGTCCTAGGACATGGTTTTGTCCATGCACCTTTGAACGGAGGTTCTGCTGAATGGCCTGGTGCAGGCCTGCGCCCATAGCGGCCATGCTGTAGTGGGTGAGGGTGCGATCGCGCGCCCGTTTCCCCAGATCAAGGGCTTGGTCATAGTCGGCAAAAATCGCCGTGATCTGCGCGGCTAGCTGCGCCGGGGCATCGGCATTCACCAAATAGCCGCAGCCGTTGAGAATGCTGGGAATATCGCCCACCCGCGTCGCCAAAATCGGCTTTGCCATCGCCATGCCGTCGGTGAGCTTGAGCGGAAACTGGGCCTGGGCGGCGGGGGTTTGACGCTGAGGCACCACTACCACATGGGCAGCGGCAATCACCTGGGGCATGTCGGCGTAGGGCTGCTTGCCCAGGTGAATAATGTGCTGGGGCCAGCGATCGAGCAGGGTACGATCGTAGTCATCGTAGGGGCTGCCGCCGACGATCACCAGCTTCAGGTCGGGTTCGTTGAGCCGATCCATCGCGGCCAAAATATCCTCCACGCCTTTGTAGGGGCGGGGCGCGCCAGGGAACATCAGCACCCGATAGTCGCTGAGACCGTAGGCGGCTCGGCTGGCCGCTGCATCGTAGCGATCGGGGTTAAACAGCTCAACATCTTTGCCGTTGGGGATCTTTACCCCGCCGAAGCGCCGCTGCAAAAAGTCGTTGTGGGTGGTGACTAGATCAGCGTTAGCCACCAGTCGTTCTATCCACTGCAAAAAGAGCGGATGATCAAGGTTGCGAAGCGCTCCTCCAGATTTCAGCAGATCCCGCGCCAGCTGTCGAGGCTGGAGGCGGTAGCGGTAAGCGTCGCCCCCGTGCCAGCTCAGCTCCCAGTCGTCAATGTCGAGGAGAACCGGGCGGCGGTGCTGCGATCGAGAGAACTGGCGGTGCAGCAGGGCCAGGCCAAAGCTGCTGGGCTTGGGCTTGTAGGCATAGAGAATGTCACCGCTGAGGTGGCGCAAAAGCCTAGCCACGTCCATTGGGCCAGGGGTCGGCGTCGTCAGAAAAATGGTGTGGATGGGAATGGCGATCGCGGGCAGCACCTGATTTTCCCCGCCCATAGCCAGCGGCATTCCAGAAACAGGAGCCGACTCGGAACGCGTACCCCTCTCGGCATCGCCCTCAGCCGAAAACCCCACAATCTCGACCGGGTAGCCCATGCTTTGCAGCGCCTGCCCCAGCAAAAACGGACGCACTGCGCCGCCCCAGCGCCCAGCGCCTCGACTCGACAAATCGCTGACTAAAATCGAAATTTTGGGTGGCGTCCCCCAGGCATTAGTAGGGGACTCAACAGCACTGGACTGGGGGTGGGGGCAGTGGTCGAGCATGGGTCTAAGGAGCCAAACGGGGGCCAGCGGCCAGGGGATATCTACCTAGAACGGAAACGCACCCCTATAGCTTGCCCACCTTCAGCGCTGACCTTAAGGTGGGCGCGGCAACCCGCCCGCTTTGCGACGTTATTGCAAACGTCTGCTGAGTTAGGACAGGTTCGGCGTAGGGGCCTTGCAATGCCCCTACCAGAGAATTTTGCTTATTAAAGTGTCTTAACTAAATCGACTGCTGTCACATCTCTCGCCACCGCGCTACTGCTCACGCTGCAAAAAACGAAGATAACGGCTTGTGTCCGGCAACGCTAGACAGGCTGCTGGTGGCTCAACCAATGTCCTCATTAACTGGGAAGCGGTTCATCAGGTCTTTGGCTTCGCGGGCGTTACTGCGCAAGGTATCGCTGATGTAGGGCACGTGGGGTATTTGCGACAGCACATCCAGAGTGCGGCGCAGAATGCGAACGATGTCGCCCTCGTCGAGGCTGGTGTTTTCGCACAGCGTTACCCAGTCAACTCCGTTGGCCCACTGCTCGACCATGCCCACCAGGTCGTACTCCAGCCAGATGGGAGCGGTGATGTGACGGCGGTGCTGCTGCTGGTAGAGCTGTCGGCGCAGATTGTGCAAGCCGCCTAGGGCTTCTTCCACGGTGCCAGAGAGCTTATAGCGGCACCAGCTATCGGGGCGCGAATTTTCGGTGACGAGGGCCGCAAAGGCGGCGGCGAGCTGGGCGGTATTGAGGTGGTCAAACTCGCCCGACTCTAGGGCCAAGGCTAGCCACAGCTCGTTGTCGCCGCGAATGGCGGCGGCCATTTCGCCCAGCTCAGTGGGGCGGTTGTTTTCCAGCCCGCCAAAGTGCTTGAGTACATCCATGATGTGGAGAAATTCTTGCCAGTAGCGGCCCGTGTACTGGGAGAGTTTTTGCTGGCGATCGCGCCACTCATCCTCCAGCTCGCGCAGCCGCCGCTGCCGTTTGAGCAAGCCCTTGGCGTTTTCCCACTGGCTGGCGGGGTGGATGGCCAGGGTATGTTCGACCTCGCGCATGCGCTCGAGCTGGTCTTGCACTTCGGGGGCCAACATTTCGAGGGTGGGGGGCATGGCCATGGTGGCGGCGATCGCAGCGGTGTGGTCGTCGCCCCGGCGGCGCTGGCCCGGTGTGGGGGGGAGATCCGTCGGCGGGGCTAGGGTATCGACCGACTGCAAACGGGGAATATCGGCGTGCAGGCCGACCACGTCGGCGGCGGTGACCACG
>JANPIO010000155.1:0-2519 GCA_031425055.1 Phormidium sp. VAR_61_metabat_6 | reverse complement strand
GCTTTGTCTTCGACAGCGGTAGATTAGACGCGGTTTCTGGGTGGCGGCTACTGAGTGCTTGCTCGACTCAGGCCACTCTCAGATACATCGGCCAAAATCTACGGATAGTGTTCGGGCTGACCTGAGGCTGCGCCCGCCGCTTCTGCTCTTTACCGTCTTTCAGCCATGCCGTCTCTATCGAGATCTGTTTCTAAACCAATCGACAAGGCTACATCGCGCCCGTCGGTTCGCTGGGCGACCTTGATTCTGGCCGCCATCGTTGGGCTCTCGGCAGTCATTGTGATGGCCTGGTTTGCAGGTGAGGCCAGAATTACCAAAATTTTTGCCCAGCTCCAGGTGTTGCAGAATCAGCCCCCGATGGGGCTCGAAGTACCGATGGTGGCGGCTCAATATCTGGTGGCCCCCACGGTGCTGTTGCTGCTGCTGGCTTTTGCCATTACCTGCATTTCGCCCCGGCCCCAGCCCTGGTCGCGGTGCATTGTGATTAGCATTTTGCTGGTTTTGGTAGCCCGCTATCTCGCCTGGCGCTGCCTCTCAACCCTAAACTTGGCCTCGCCCCTAGAGGGCACCTTTAGCCTGCTGCTGCTAGCGGTGGAGCTGTTTGGCCTCACCATCAGCATTATTCAACTGCTGCTGCTGCTGCGGGTGCGCGATCGCCGCATTCAGGCCGATGTGCTAGAGCACGATGTGCGCCAGGGGCACTATCAGCCTTGGGTAGACGTGTTTATCCCTACCTACGATGAACCAGCTTTTATCTTGCGCCGCACCGTGATCGGCTGCCAGGCGATGGATTACCCCCACAAAACCATATACCTGCTCGACGACACCCGCCGTTCTGAGGTCAAAGCCTTGGCGGCAGAGTTGGGCTGCCAGTACCTGACTCGCCCCAACAACAACCACGCCAAAGCTGGCAACCTCAACCATGCCCTCGAATTCACCCAGGGAGAACTGATCGCCTCCTTTGATGCCGATTTCGTCCCAACTCGCAATTTTCTCTGCCGCACCGTTGGCTTTTTTCAAAACCTCAAGGTGGGGCTGTTACAGACGCCCCAAAGTTTTTACAACCCCGACCCCATTGCCCGCAACCTCGGTTTAGAAGGCGTGCTGACCCCCGACGAAGAGGTCTTTTATCGCCAGATTCAGCCGATGCGAGATGGCTCGGGCAGCGTAGTCTGTGCCGGCACCTCGTTTGTGGTGCGCCGTAGCGCTTTAGAAGACAGTGGCAAATTTGTCACCGAATCGCTCAGCGAAGACTACTTTACCGCCGTGCGGATAGCCGCCCTGGGCAATGAGGTCATCTATTTAGACGAACAGCTCAGTGCAGGCTTGACAGCGGACAACATTTCAGCCCATGTCACCCAGCGGCTGCGGTGGGCCAGGGGCACCCTCCAGGCATTTTTTATCGACTCTAACCCCCTGACGATTCGAGGGCTCACCCTACTTCAACGCCTGGGGCATTTGGAAGGGCTGATGAACCAGCTGGGCAGTGTTCCCCGCCTGGTGCTATTGCTGATGCCCCTGGCCTACTCATTTCTCAACGTGGTGCCGATTCAGGCTAATACCTCAGAGGTGCTGTATTTCTTTTTGCCCTACTACCTGGTGCAGCTCACCGTGTTTGCCTGGCTGAACCACTACTCCCGCTCAGCCCTGATGTCTGATATCTATTCGGTGGTGCTGGTGTTTCCTCTAGCCGCGACGGTGATGCAGGCCTTAGTCAGACCCTTTTCAAAGGGCTTTGACGTCACCCCCAAAGGCACGTCTAACCAAACGTTTCAATTTAATTGGCGGCTGAGTCTGCCCCTGGTGATTTTGTTTGGGCTGACCGCCGTCAGCCTGTGGCGCAATCTAGGCCTGTGCCTGATGGCCGGATGGGGCAGCGAGGGCTACGATCTACAGGCCAAGGGGCTGGCTCTGGGCTGGCTGTGGAGTGCCTACAACCTGGCGATGATCGCGATCGCCCTGCTGATCTTGCTGGATGTCCCTCGCCCCGACCCCCACGTGTGGCTGGAGCTGCGCCGGGTGGTGAGGCTGTCGCCCCGGCTGTTTCAGGCGGCATCGGGCGACAGCCCTGCACCCAAAACCTGGTGGGGCATTACCACGTTGATGTCAGAGGCCGGAGTCGAGGTAGCCCTCACCCAGCAGGCATCCCCAGAGCATCCCCTCAGCGTGGGGATGGCGGTAGACCTAGAGATCGCGGAGGAAGCGATCGCCCTAGAGGGCATTGTCACTGCCATAAACTACCAAGATGAGTTTCCCCACCTGCGGGTGCAGTTTGGCCCCATGGCCCCCGCCACCTACCGCGCCCTGGTCACCACTCTGTTTTGCCGCCCTGGCCAGTGGAAGCGTTGGAATAGCCCCGGCGAGCTGCAATCGATCGGGCTGCTGCTGCGGGTGCTGTTTTGGCCAAGATGGGCAAATGACCGCAGCTCTAAAGCGCTGCCAGTGGTCAAAGGGTAAACCATCCGCCCAGAAACACTCTATGATGGCGGCTAACCTACCCACTGCGCCTTTGTCGCCCG
>JANPIO010000154.1:0-7687 GCA_031425055.1 Phormidium sp. VAR_61_metabat_6 | reverse complement strand
TTCATTTTGCCCCCCTACCGGAAACGCGATAGTGTAGCGCCGTTCTGCATTTCCTCTGCTTTGATCGTACCTCGCCCATCTAGGATCCGCTATATAGCTGACTACGCAGGTAGCAGAACTGTATCGATGATGTGAATAACGCCATTATCAGCGGCTACATCGGCAGTAGTTACCGTAGAGTCATTGATTTTCACGCCGCTAGAAGCATCGATTTTGATATCGGTACCCTGGACAGTGGTGGCGGTCTGCAATTTGCTCACATCTGCGGCCATTACCTTGCCGGAGACGACATGATAGGTCAAGATTTCTTTGAGCTTAGGCACATCTTTGAGCAGGCTGTCTACGGTACCTGCCGGCAGTTTAGCAAAAGCATCGTCAGTGGGTGCAAAGACAGTGAATGGGCCTTCACCCTTGAGGGTATCGACTAGGCCGGCAGCTTTAACAGCGGCGACCAAAGTATTAAATGAACCAGCACTTACAGCCGTATCTACAATGTCAGCCATGGATTTTACCTATTTTATTACAGGTTAACTAAGAGCATCTGTCACAAATGAGAAGTCAACAACTCAGAGTATAACAGCCTAATCGTTAGTCTGCCGTCGATTTCCCTTTTTTGAGGCTAACTCAACGAAAAAGAGCGACATAATATCGATATATTATTCCTTGGTTAAAGTTTGGGGTTTGCATTTATGGCCTTGGTGAATGTCAAATAAACAATTTATTCAGTGCACCATCATTGCTTAAATATCTACCGTTCGAGAGATGAATTGATTGGCATGTTGTTTAAATAACATTCGTACAAAGATTTTTGGATTGAGTCAGAGGACACTAGCCGCGCCCTTTAAAGAGTATGGGCTAATGCAAATATGAATTGTTTCTAAGCTGTACCCCATTCAACCTGTCGCCTTTTCCCTGATTACAGGCAACGCGACTATGGGGATTGCCACAAAAACACAACCTCTCAACTCAAGATGCTCGATAGGCCTCGGCAGTCTGTATCGAAATCGGTAACAACGCCGCTGGGCTGGGAGCGCCGTGGCACAGTGAATGGACAAACTTCCATAAACGAGTGTGAGGCCCCATGAAAATTAAGTCTTTTACCCCCAGACGGATGGCGGCGGCGGCAGTGATGTCGGTGACCCTGGTCTCGGGGCTTGGTTTTGTGCCCGTGTTTACCCCCACCGCGATCGCCCAGGAGGCGGCTATGAGAACGTTAACCGTAACCGGCCAGGGCGAGGAGTCGGTGCCCACTACCAAGACCCAGGTTGACCTGGGAGTCGATGTGCAGGGCACCGATGCTGAGGCGGTGCAGCGCGAAGTGGCCCAGCGCACGGCAGCGGTGGTCGAGCTGCTGCGATCGCGAGGGGTCGAAAAGCTCGAAACCACCGGCATTCAGCTCAGCCCTCGCTACAACTATGAGGATGGCCGTACCGATGTGATCGGCTACAGCGGCAGCAATACTGTCAGCTTTCGGGTGCCCACCGAGAGCGCGGGTTCGCTGCTCGACGATGCGGTGAATGCTGGAGCCAACCAGATTCGCAGCGTGAGCTTTGTGGCCGAAGACGCAGCCCTAGAGGCGGCCCGGCAGCAGGCGTTGCGCGAGGCGGTAGAAGATGCCCAGACCCAGGCGGGGGTGGTGCTGGGCAGCTTGAATTTGCGATCGCAGGAGATCGTCAGTGTTCAAATCAATGGGGCAGCTCCGCCCATGCCCGTACCGATGATGCGGCAGGCCGAGTACGCTGGCATGTCGGCCGATGCCTCTACCCCAGTGGTAGGGGGAGAGCAAACGGTACAGGCCCAGGTGACGCTCCAAATTCGCTATTGAGGAACCCGGTCGGGGTGCCTAGAGTGGCGAGCCAAGAACTGGTGCAAAACCACGGCTTGGGCAGCGAACATTTTGACGCCGTTGCCGAAGACCTGATGCTGACCCTAGAAGAAATGGGCGTATCTGAGGAACTCAGGGCGCAGGTGGCCGCCATTGCCGCAGCCCGCAGCACAAGCGGGATATCTTGAACCAGTAGGCGTATTCTAGAGAGGGCATGGCTTAGCTAAGCCACGCTCTTTTTTGTCGCTGATCGTTTGACTACCATGCCTGAGCTTGTCTCAATTCAGGTGGGCCTGCCCCAAACCCTGGGCACCGCAACTGCCGCCGACCCGATGGATCAGCCCTGGACTACCGGGTTCTTTAAGCAGCCGATCGCGGGGGAGGTGTGGGTGGGCTATACCCACCTGGCAGGCGATGGCCAGGCCGATCTCAAAAACCACGGCGGCGTCGATAAGGCGGTATTAGCCTACAGCGCTGAACACTATCCTGACTGGCGATCGCACCTACATAACCCCGACCTGCCCTACGGTGGGTTTGGCGAAAATTTTACCGTAACAGGACAGACCGAGGCCGAGGTCTGCATTGGCGATATCTATGCGATCGGCAACGCTAGAGTGCAGGTGTCGCAGCCCCGGCAGCCCTGCTGGAAGCTGTCTCGCCGCTGGCGCGTGGACGATCTGGCGCTCCAGGTGAAGACCAACGGCCACAGCGGCTGGTATTTTCGGGTGCTACAGGAAGGTACGGTCGAGCCGGGGCTGGCGATAACGCTGTGCGATCGCCCCCACCCTGAGTGGACTGTGGCCCGCGCCAACCGCATCATGCACCATGGGCTGGGCGATCGCGCGGCGGCGGCAGAACTTGCCAGTTGCCCTCTGTTATCGCGCAACTGGCAAGAAAAATTGCTCAAACGGGGTGCGCGGTCTTAGTTGAGGCTGAGGTCGGCCCTAGCGCACAGACCCGAGCCCGCTGCCGAGACACAATCCGCAGTTCGTGGGGGTAGTGCGGGCGCGGATCATTCACCAGCCAGATCGGCGGCACCATAGTCGCTTCGTAGCCCTCAATTTCGTAGAGGATGCCGGGCTGGTCTACCTGCTCGACGAGGGTGCCGGGCAGGTAGTCAAACAGCTCATCCCAGTCGATGGCTGACTCAGGGAAAGATTGGGGATGCATTAGGCGTAAAAATGACTTTTGTGCAGCACGGTTTCGCCGTGGTCGGGCACCCAGGCAACCCAGGTATCGGGCGACGCTTGGCACAGCAGCTTGGCCTCGTCAGCGGCGTAGGCACTGAGCGGCTCGGCCAGCTTGACCCAGGTGTCGCGGGTATAGGTAATATGGCAAACGGGCTGCCAAGCAGCAGGCTTGCGGTCAGTTTGAGAATGGACTTGCGGGAGCATAAGGTCGCCTCTGAGGGGTTAATGCGGCGACAGACCGATCTTGGCGCGAAGGAAGTTTGTGCGAACAAGAAACAGGTCAGTCAAGCATTTCTGTATTCATTTTTACAAAATTTCTGTTAAATAGAGCGATCTCACCAGATAAGTTCACAAACCCTGACTTAACGGCTACCGCTTCGCTCGTTGGTGAGCTGAAGTGGGATCTATGGTGCTAGCGATTGGCTCACCAACGTAACTGGAGTGAGCACGGCAGTATTTCCAGGGCAGGTCATGCCCCCTGCACCTTGAACCCTAAACTCCCACTGACCTATCCCCTTGGGCTTAGCGGCCTTCTATGTCCAGTAGAGAATTTTGCCCTGGGGAAACCACCGCGCGATTGCCCCTTCAAAAAAGGTGCGCAGCTCGGTCATGGTGTCGCGATCGTAGACGTACTTGGTGCCGCCAAACTTGTTGCGCTTGGTGGCGCGGGTCGACTCATCTAGGTCTAGCTTGCTGTTGGGGTACCACTGCTCTAACACCCCCTTCGACCCAGGGGTAAACCGATGGGAAATGAGTTCGAAGGTAAGGTCGCAGTCAAAGTCAAGGGTGCTGGCGGCGGCCTCTAGCAGCTGACTGTACTCGTCTTGCCAGTGCTCGATGGGCATGATTGGAGCGATCACCAGCCCCACCGGGTAGCCGCCGCCGCCCCGCTCGACCGGCAGGGCCAGCTTGCGAATGGCCTGTAGCCGCTCAGCTACCGAGGCCGTGCCCCCCTCTAGCTGCCGCGAGACCGAGGCGGCATTGATGCTGAAGCGGCAGCGGGCGCGGCCTCGGTGGGGCAGGGTCAGCAGGTCGTCTACCTGGTCAAACTTGGAGACCCAGCGCAACTGAGCGCGGTCGCGAGTACCAAAGTAGCGAATGCACTCCGCCAGACTACCAGTGAGGTGCTCAATGCCCAGGGGGTCGGTGTAGCAGCTGACTTCGTAGGTGGTGGTGCGATCGGGGTACTCGTAGTGCTTAAGGTTGTCTAAAATCTGCGGCAGGTTGGCATACGCACGAATTACGGGCGGCCCCTGGAGACTGCCCGCCAGATAGCAGTACTGGCAATGGGCCGGGCAACCCTGGGCCAGATGAAACTGCCAGTCAGCCGAGGGCGGAATTGGCGTTAGCTTGAGCTGACTAGCCGGGGCGGTGACCACGGCCAAGGTGCGCTTGGCGATCGCATAGGTCTCACGCTCGGTGTCTCCCCGCAGGCCGGTCAAACGATTTTGCTTGAGATACTCTACCGGCAAATCGAGTGCTTGGACGCGCTCCAAAATTTGCTGCCCCCAGGGCTCGTCTAAAGCAGCGGGCGTAAATAAAACCTGCTCTGGTAGCCACCGACGGTGATGGGCGGTGCTGAGGGTAGCCGGTTGGGTGCCATCAACGGTGGGTGCGGTTATTGTTAATTGGGTCAAAACAATTCGGTAAGAACAACAGGGAATTGGTAGCTTTTTTGATCCTAAAGACCCCGCTGGGGCAAAGCATCATTCACATTGCAGGTTCCGGGTCGGATCCCCTGCACCCCTCTGCCCAGATACCCGTATGCCTATACCTGCCCCCTTCGCGCCTTGCACCTCTCCGACGCTGTGTACTGCACGCTGACACCGCCTCCCGCTATCTCTCCGGGGCTGATCTAGGGGTGCTACCCTTCAACCCCGACATTTCGCTCAAAAGTGGCTCGCTGCTAGCGATGCTGGCTCACCGGCTGCCCACTATTGCCACCCGCACCGCTGAACCCGATGCTGTGCTGAGCGCGTTACCCCCCGCAGCGGCGATGCCCCAGCCGAGGCCATTGCGGCTCTGTTAGACAACCCCGCCGAGCCAGAGCGGTTGGCGGCAGCGGGCCACGACTTTGTACAGGCGTTTACTTGGGAAGGCATTACCAATCGCCACTGCGATATTTATAGCGTTGGCCACTGCGCTTAGAACACGAGTTATTACCACTAGCAAAAACTGGGGCGGCGCACTGGCGTATAGCCATTGCGCCAAGGGTTATGCAGAATGTCCTCACCGAACCGATCTGGCGATGGCTATACCAGCAGCTATTGGACAGCACCAGTGAGAATAAATTTACTAAGCCTTAAGTTAGGAAAATCGGGCTGTGATAAAAAATAATCTTGGCAGGACAAATTATTGCTTCTTCATCTCAAATGTCAATTGAGATTCATAGGAAGTTTTAATCACTCCCTTAATCTCGCCACTGCCGCATCTACCAAACCAAACTTCGGGTTCGGCAGGGTGATCCATAGTCATCTCAACTCCATCAAAACTGCCAGAAACTCGAAAAACAGTCCCATCAGTTTTAGTGAGCTGATCGCCTTCCCATTTCTTTGCTTCAGCACTTGCACCTACAACTTGCAGCGTTCCGCTATTGTCCTCCTTACCGAAATTACGTGTGCTCCAGGTTAAAGTAGTTCCCTGGCTCAATAAAGCAGCACAGGTTAGGGGTGGAGGCACTAGAGAGGTAGCTGAGGGAGAGGGATTGGCACTAGAAAAATCGGTGTCAGGGGGAGCGTTTAAAGCAAGAACGAGGCCAAAAACGAGCAGGGCAATGCCTATGGGTGCAGACCACTTTTGCTGAGCGGGCTGCACCTCAATTACACCACCCACTTTGCTGACAAAAGCAAGGAGTATAAAAAATAACCCGGCAAAAATTAAAATGGTCGGAATGGGGGTGTTTTTAAGCGCATCAATGATTTCGGCGCTCATGGTGCTCTTGCCTACTGAGATTGACGCAGAAAGGCCAGGTAAAAATCTTGGTTTCTAGAGCTACAGGGGAAGACTTACTATCTACTAGTAAAGCATTTTGTTCAAGGCGATCGCCAAACTGTAAAAAGACGCAACGGGCGGCATTTTCGCCTACAGAAGAATGAACCCTGCCCACGCTCCGGCGATCGCCGCTACCGCATCCGCTAGCCCGGTGGATAAAGCGCTAAGCGCTGTTGAATTTGCATCAGTAGTCATGTCAGGCTCCGAGGGAGGGTGAACGCAAGGTTGCTATCTCCCACAATGCCGAAGCCGCCGCTGAGTTAACCCCGGATGAATGGGTAGTCTGCCCCCAGACAAATGGGTAGCCCATTCCTTTAGACACGTAGGGTGGGCACTGCCCACCACCCACCCAGGGCCAGATTGCTCAATTTTGCCGCTCAGGGATCGGGTCCCTTTGCTTGCAGCCCAGTTTTGGTAAAAGGCGGCAGGGACCCGATCCCTTTGATGGATAACGCTTACTCGATGAGCAAGATCTTGGTCATGATCGCCATCCACTGGTTGGGTTGCTCAGTGGGGATGGGGTCGCTCCAATCGTTGGGGTTGGCGTAGCCGTAGGCGTGGAGAATTTTGATGGTGCGGTCTATGCCTGCCAAACTGCCGTAGAGCAGATGGCGCACTTTTTCGGGGCGGGCTGGGGGGTTACTGCGCGAAGACGGCGGCAAATTAGATGCCCCGTTGGCATCGGGTTCGAGATATTCAAACATCGGTTCTGTTTCCTCTTTGGGTTGGGGAAGAAAACAGAACGCGAAAACCTTAGCCACCCGCCAGTGAAGTGTAAATTGGGGTGGCTAAGGTACGATCCCTTTAGCCTCGCAATCTGACCGTTAGATTTGCGGGGTTAGCTGTCTGTCGGTGCTTCCGACACCGGCAGACAGCGCCAAGATTTTCAAGTTCTGCTTGGTCACCGTTCTATTTGAACGGCTTAATGATAGAGAATACTGGTATAGGCGTTCTCCCGTCAACCGTGGAGCCAGAATGTGCCCCCAAAATGAAGAATTACTGAAGCTATCTGCATAACGTTCCATAGGAGGTCTACTATACGGAGCAAGTTTGCATAACACCCTGTTTTAGGGACATGGCCGGATCAAGATTTGCCTAACACCCTGTTTTGGGGAGTTATAGCGACAAATTTCAGCCTAATGTCCCCTCTCGGAAGCGATATTCAACTCAAGATCTGGCTAAGTACCTGACCAGGGGTGTTATGCAGAGCAGAAAGGAGTAAGCAGTCTAAGCAGTGTTAGACCACTCCAGGCTTCCATTCGAGAGAAGTGTACAAAGCTATTTGGCTTGAGCCTAAGTCGCTAGCATGTCTGACATAGAGTAAATTTGTCACCTATATTTAATTGATTTCCGGAATAATTCCCAATGACTGATAACAATAAAGATAAAAATCTGGGTTGGTTACTTCCGATTACTCTAGCTTTGATTGGCTTGTTTGGTACTTTAAGCGCAGCTTTGATAGCCAATTGGGATAAGATTTTCGACGATAAGCAGACAGAGACTTTGCCTTCTTCACCTCCACAAATTACCGATAAGCCAGGATCATCTTTGTCTATGTCTACACCTGTTGTGAACAAGATCATTGGCAGTTGGCAGTTTAACGGTATTGAATTTGGGCAGCAGATTACAACTTATTGGCAGATCATGCCTGGCGGATTTAGCTCTGGCAAAATTGTTACAC
>JANPIO010000153.1:0-2295 GCA_031425055.1 Phormidium sp. VAR_61_metabat_6 | reverse complement strand
GGTGCTCCTACCCGAGCGGCGGCAGACTGGAGGGCTGAGATGCCGGGGAACACCTCGACCGAAGGGGTTTCGCCATCCCAGCCGGTGCCCTGAAGCTGCTCTAGCACTAGCCCAGCCATGCCGTAAATGCCGCAGTCACCGGAGGACACCACGGCCACGCTCAGGCCCCAGCGAGCCAGGTCAATGGCGCGATCGGCCCGCTGGCGCTCCTGGGTAATGGGCCAGGGTTCGACAATTTGACCAGGGCGGCAGAGGGGGCGAATTTGGTCGATATAGAGGCCGTAGCCGATGACCACGTCGGCACGGGCGATCGCCCCCTTAGCCGCTGGCGTGATCTGGTTCAGATCGCCGGGGCCGGTGCCCACCAGCGCCAGATGCCCGGCATGGGGAATGTATTCTCGCTCGGATTGGGCGATCGCCACCGTCACTGCCCCCGGCTGCCCCTCCACTCGCACCACCTGCTTCGCCACCCGCAGCTGGCCGCCCGAGGCCAAAATCGCTGCCGCCTCGGCTACGCTGGGGGTCTGCACCGCCTGTTCTACAACTGTGGACGGGTTGGGCACCAGGATTGCTTTCAGTTCCTCGGCGGTAAAGCAGCGTAGGGGCCACTGGCGTTCTTGGCAGAGGGCCACCAACCCCACTTCGTCGGATTTGAGGTCGAGGCTGGCGATACCGGCGATCGCCCCTTCAGCAAAGTGCCCGGCCCGGCAGATCCGCGCGATCGCCGCCTCAATTACCGCCTGGGGAGTACCGCGCTCGCAGCCGATTCCTACCCATAGCACTCTTGGGTGCCACTGGGCTTTAGGAAAATCGCTGTCGGGGGCAAACTGTCGCTGAATCGGGCTAATCCACAGGCGAGCGGCAGGGTTGCGAACCGACTCAAAGACAAAGGGATGGGTCGGGGGCAGATGGTCTTGCCAGAGGGTAGTGCCACAGTCTTGCAGCACCTCAATGGCTTTGCCGTGGGCCAGGGCAGCACTCACCCCCGTCCAGTCGCCGCTCCCTTTTCTCCAGCCAAAGGGCAACCCCAGCACATCCACCCCCGGTAGCTCGTGGGTCGAAGCGGATCCAGTAATCACGGGCTCTGCCCCCAGCAGCAGGGCGATCCGATGGGTCAGCGCATCCGCACCGCCCTGGTGGCCGCCGCAGAGACTGATCACCTGACTCCCCATTTCAGCCACCACCACCACCGCGGGATCGGTCGCTTTGTCGGCCAACAGTGGCGCAATCAGTCGCACTACCGCCCCGGTGGCCAGGGCAAAGATGAGCCCGTCGTGGGTGGGCCAGAGTTGGGCCAGAGTCTCGGGCAGGGAACCTTCGTAAACCCGAGCTTGGATCGCTAAAGACTCTGCTTCGGCAGCTAGGCTGCGCGGCAGCCATAGGTCAGCAGGGAGACCTGTGACCAGGGGCAGCAGAGATTTGAGTCCGGCGGGGGTGACAGCGATCGCAGCAAAGGACGGCAACAATAGACCTCAAAGAACCTGGAGTATTTCATCTTAGAAGACATCATTGCCCCAGGGTACGGCAAGGTCGAGTTGTCTGTTTAGTAGTAGTTGCCAACCTTGCGGTGGTGAATAGCGGTCTGACCATCGGGGTCAGACACCTTGCCGTCGTGCACCGTGCAGTAGACAATCCAGTGGTCGCTCACCTCCATGCGGCTGGTGACTTCGCACTCCACGTAGGCCAGGGCATCGGCCAGCAGAGGCGAGCCGTTGTTGGCGGGGCGAGTGCGCACTCCGGCAAAGCGATCGGCACCGGGGGCAAACCGCTTGAGAAAGTGCTTCATCAGGCCCAGGTGATTGCCCTCTTCGAGAATGTTGAGCACAAAGCTGTCGCCCACCTGCATCAGTGATTCAATGGCGCGGTCTTTGGCCACGGCCACCGTAAAGCCCATGGGCTGGAAGCTGGCCTGGGCCACCCAGGAGGCCAACATGGCGCTGGAAACCTCGCCTTTTTTCGCGGTGATGATATACAACCCACTGCTGATGCGGCCCAGGGCTTTCTCTAGGTCAACATCAAGGGATTTGAGCTTCTTCAGCTTGCCCGCTTGGGCGAGGCCTTGACCCAGGTCAGTACCGGCCTCTTCGCACGACTGATAGACGCCCTCAGTGGGGGTGTCTTTAATGCGAAGGGGCACAAAAGACTGAATTAGCTCTAGATCTTGAAACTTATTGGCGAGGGGATCGATTGGCTCATCGTCGCCGCCGTAGGACTCGTATAGCCCGATGGTTTGCTTGCCGTGCACCGCTGCCAGAATGGTGCCCAGGGTGGTCTGGGTTTCTCTGGCCCCAACCC
>JANPIO010000152.1:0-2164 GCA_031425055.1 Phormidium sp. VAR_61_metabat_6 | reverse complement strand
GCCGCCGCCGCCGGGCGCATTACCGATGCGCTAACCGGTCTGGCTCGCTTTGAGATGGGCAACTTTGCCAACCAGACGCTCACCGATCAGCTAGGAGATTCGAGCACCCTGCGGCTGGGGCTGGCCTACCGCAACCCGGTGAGCGATCAGTTTAACGGTCTGCTGAGCTACGAGTTTCGCAACAACCCCAGCAGCACCCCCAACAGCATCTTGCAGGGGGTCAGCTCAGAGGCCCAAGACCACACCCTGTCGCTGGAGGGCATCTACGCCCCCAACTACCGGTGGGAGTTTTACGGCAAGTATGGCCTGCGCTACAGCACCGCCAACCTGGCCCAAGACATTGGCTTCTCGAACAGCATTCACCTGGCCCAGGCGCGGGCCACCTATCGCTTTGCCTACCGCTGGGATGTGGGGGCTGAGGTGCGCTGGCTAGGACAGCCGGTGGTGGGTTACAACGAAACCGGCTTTGCCCTGGAGGCGGGCTATTACCTGACTCCCGACGTGCGACTGGGGCTGGGCTACAGCTTTGGCGGGGCCAGCGACGGCTCCTTTGTGGGCGGCGGTGGCTATCGCTCAGCCAGCGGCCCCTACTTTGGCATTACCGCCAAGGTCAACCAGCTGTTCAACCGCTTTGGGGTGCAGCCGGTGTCGCCCCCTCAGCAGCAAGACTCTTACGTGGATGAGGCGGCCCTGATCGACAGGCCCGAGGCCGACGCAACGGGCACTGCCCCAGGAGGTGAGGAATGAATCAGCGGTGGTGGATCGGATATAGTGCGCTCGCTCTGGGCCTGCCAGCTGTGGGACTGGCGATCGCCCCGGCCCTGGGTCAGTCAACATTGGCGACCTACAGCCTGCGGGTGACCAGCGCTGACGATGGGCCGGTAGAACCGGATGAGGGCCTGACGCTGCGGGAAGCGATCGCGCTGGCCAACGGCACCCTTACCCCTGAGCAGCTAAGTGAGACCGAGCAAGCTTTAGTGCAGCCTCTCCCAATGGGGCAAGGTTCGCGGATCGGCTTTGACCTGCCGGTGGGGCAGACCACGATCGCCCTAGTCGATCTGCTGCCCGAAATTGTGGCTCCAGAGCTGGTGATCGACGGCACCACCCAAGCGGGCTACGACGGATCGGCCACCTATGACCCCAAGTTTCCGGCTGCGCCAGCGGTGAGCTTGACCGTGGCAGAAGGCAGCGAGGTGGCTCGCGGCCTCACGATCGCCGCCGATGGGGTGACGGTGCGGGGGCTGAGTCTGTATGGGTTTAGAACGAGCGATCGCGCCACCCAGACCACGCCACCCTCCGATATCTTTGTCAGCGCCCTAGCCCCCCCGGTAGATGCCAGCCCCCTTAGTCCGGCTCTAGAGCTGTTTCGTCTCGATCAGCCTGATGCTGCACCCCGAGGCGTAGTCATTGAGCAAAACTGGCTGGGGCTGCCCCCCGATGGTGAGTTCCCCACCGTGCCCTCGGCCTTTGGGGTGACGGTGTTTAACGCCGTGGAGACCACGATTCGCAACAACCGCATTCAAAACCACGACGGCAGCGCCATCATTACGGGCTTTCGGGCCGATGGCTTGCAGGTGAGCGAGAACGCCATCATCGGCAACGGACTGGCCGGCATGCCCGACGCCATTCGTCTTGAAGGAACCATTGCCGCCAGCGCCATTACCGACAACTTGATCTGCGCCAACGACGGCAGCGGCATCTATCTATTTAAGCCAGAGGGGGCCACCCAGATTTCGGGCAACGCCATTCAGTACAACGGGCGGCGGTTTGAGCGGGCGGCGGTGTACCTCATGGGCAGCGACCACCAGCTCAGCGACAACTTTATCGGCTACCAGCCAGGGCCAGGGGTGGCGGTGACGGCGTTCCCTGAGAGCCACCGCAATCAAATTCGCGGCAACCGCTACGCCGAGCTAGACGGCCTGGCCATTGACCTCAACACCCAGGGCAATACAGAGGTACAAGACTTTCAAAAGGGAGATGGGCCAAACCCGCCGCGCAACTCGCACCACCGCCGCCGCGAGACCGGCAACGCCGCCATCAACGCCCCTCAGTTTGACGCCTACAGCTTTGCCAGCGGCGCAGCGGAGGTCACCCTCACCGGCACCGCTGACCCCGGCAGCGAGGTGGATCTGTACCGAGTGGCGGAAGATGGCTTTCCCTACAG
>JANPIO010000151.1:0-18272 GCA_031425055.1 Phormidium sp. VAR_61_metabat_6 | reverse complement strand
CTGGGTTTTCTTAAACAAGTCGGCGACTATGCCAAAGAGAGCTTACAGGCAGCCAAATATATCGGCCAGGGGCTCTCTGTAACCTTTGACCACATGAGCCGCCGTCCGGTGACAGTGCAGTACCCCTACGAGAAACTGATCCCTTCAGAACGGTTCCGAGGGCGTATTCACTTTGAGTTTGATAAGTGTATTGCCTGCGAAGTGTGTGTGCGGGTGTGCCCGATCAACCTGCCCGTAGTCGATTGGGAGTTTGACAAGGCGACTAAGAAAAAAGACCTGAAGCACTACAGTATTGACTTTGGGGTCTGCATCTTTTGCGGCAACTGTGTGGAGTATTGCCCCACTAACTGTCTGTCGATGACCGAAGAGTATGAGCTGGCCGTCTACGAGCGCCACGAACTCAACTACGACAGCGTGGCCCTAGGTCGCCTGCCCTACAAGGTCACTCAAGATTCAATGGTCACCCCCCTGCGGGAGCTGGCCTACCTGCCCAAGGGCGTGATGGATCCTCACGATCTGCCGGTCAATGCTCGTCGGGCGGGCCAAATGCCCCAAGAAATTTTGGAGGCGGCTCAGAAAGAGGCTAAAGCGGCTGAAGGCGAAGCCAAGCCCAAGGAGTAATGCACCCGTTAGGGTTCCGTGGTACATTCGCCTAATCTAAGACCACGGCTGCGATCGCTCAATGTTTATCCAGGAGTCAAAACTGTGACGCTAGCGGAAGGGGTACAACTTGTTGCCTTTGGCATACTGGTTGCAATGACGCTGGGGGGTGCCCTGGGGGTCGTGCTGTTAGACAACATTGTCTACTCGGCGTTTTTGCTGGGGGGCGTGTTTACCAGCATGTCGGGCCTCTACATCTTGCTCAATGCGGGGTTTGTAGCCGCCGCTCAGGTGCTGGTGTATGTGGGTGCCGTCAGCGTGCTGATTTTGTTTGGGATCATGCTGGTGAACAAAGAACAGCAGTTCACCCCCATGAAGCAGGCCTGGGTGGGCAAGATTGCCACAGCCGGGGTTTGTGTTGGTCTGTTTGCGCTGCTGACAACCTCAACCCTAAACACGCCCTGGGCTATTTCTGCCGAAGTGCCCCAGGGTGAGAATGCCACTGTCGCCATTGGCATTCACTTTTTTACCGACTATCTGCTGCCCTTTGAGCTGGCTTCGGTGCTGCTGCTGATTGCGCTGATTGGGGCGATCGTGCTGGCCCGCCGCGAATTTATTCCGGACGTGGCTCCTGGGGAGGCTGCCTCTGAAGCATTGCAGCTACCAGAACGGCCGCGCGAACTGGTATCGTCAGTGGCAGGCCCAGAGTCGGACTAGACCTCTATTCGGCTACCTTGGCAGACTGAGAAACTGCTGCCCGAGGCTCAACACTGTTGTTAGGGATTGAAACGGATTTCTTCAGCCATGCAACTTGAGTATTTTCTGCTTACCGCTGCTGCCCTGTTCTGTATTGGCATCTATGGCTTGGTTAACAGCCGCAACGTCATTCGCGTGCTGATGTCCATTGAGCTGATGCTAAATGCGGTCAATTTGAACCTGCTGGCGTTCTCAAACTACCTCGACCCGGTGGGCATTAATGGTCAAGTGTTTGCGGTGTTTGTGATTAGCATTGCGGCGGCTGAGGCAGCGGTGGGCTTAGCCATTGTGCTGTCGATCTACCGCAACCGCGACACCGTGGATATGGAGCAGTTTAACCTGCTGAAGTGGTAGGGCTGGCCTGCTGAAGCGTAAGAATATCTGGATTGTAGAGGGGGTGGCATTGCTCCCTCTACAATTGTTTTAAAGCACCGAAGTGTCGCCGTCTAGGGACGCTAGAGACAGTGTGCTTTATCGCTCTGTACTATCAACCCACGGCGTTTTGTTGTGCAACTTGAGCAAGTCATCATTGTCCATAAGGCTGGTAATCGGCTAAGCCAAAAATGGGCCGAGAAGTGCGCCCACCAGCTAGAGGCTCTGGGCAGCAAAGTTTTGCGCGGCCCCAGCGGGCCAAAAGACAACCCCTACCCGGTGTTTTTGGCCTCGGTGAGTCAGCCGATTGATCTGGCCATTGTGTTTGGCGGCGACGGTACAGCGCTGACGGCAGCCCGTAACCTGGCCGCCGAGAATATCCCGATTTTAGCGGTCAACATTGGCGGCCACCTGGGATTTTTGACCGAAAGCTCGGAGGAGATGGATGACACCGAGGCGGTGTGGGAACGGCTGCTGAGCGATCGCTTTGCCGTGCAGCGGCGCATGATGCTGCAAGCCCGCATCTACGAAGGCCACCGTACTAACCTAGAGCCGATGAGCGAGGTGTACCTGGCTCTTAATGAAATGGCCATCAAGCCTGCTTCCCCCGATCGCATGATCACCTCCATGCTCGAAATGGAGATCGACGGCGAGGTGGTCGATCAGTACCAGGGCGACGGTCTGCTGATCAGCACCCCCACGGGCTCCACTGGCTACACCGTGGCGGCGGGCGGCCCAATTATTCACCCCGGCATGGATGCGATCGTGGTGACGCCGATTTGCCCCCTCAGCCTGTCGAGTCGCCCGATTGTGCTGCCGCCGGGCTCGGTAGTCAGCGTGTGGCCCCTGGCCGACCCCGACCTCACCACCAAACTGTGGACCGATGGCATACTGGGCACCGCCATCTGGCCGGGGCAGCGGGTGGATGTGCGTAGCGCTGAGGCCATGGCCCAGTTCATCATTCTCAGGCAGGATCATTCCTACTACGGCACCCTGCGCAACAAGCTCAACTGGGCCGGCACCCGCGTCAACTATGTGAACAACCACAGAAACTAAGTCAAGAACTATGGCGATCGCGCTGAATGTCATAGATCGCCTTTTCCCAGCACCACTGCTCGCTCTGGCTGGGGTTGCGTAGCTGCACCTGCTCGACTAAGCGTTCGGCCACGGCCTGGTTGCCCCCTACTAACCGCAGGAGCTGCCGCTGGGTATGGCCTCGCACCGACCGGCTAGAAGCGGTAGCGGTTGGCGAGCGATAGGTAGCGGGCCGCCGTCGGCCCTGGCCACGATTGAGCCAGAAGATGAGCGCAATGATGAGTGCGATCGCCAGTAAAAAAGATAGATCCATTCCAGCGGCATAACGTGGCTATAGCCCTCGGATCCCGCAGCGAGAAATAAGCCGCTCTTAGTGGTGGACTCATGCCTAGGGCCGAATTGAGCTAACTCTAGTTCTACACAAAAACGCCCTCAACTGGCAGGTAGCCCCAATGCCGCTGCGATTAAATCGTCAGGGTTTGCTAGTGTAATTTATATATTTGTCTAGCCTTGCCCCTGAGATTTTGCTGCGGCAGCACTACCATCGGGCTGAGGTAAGCGTTAAGTCCCTCATTTGCGCGTCGCTACCCATGCCAAGAACCCAACGCAACGACAACTTCATCGACAAATCCTTCACCGTCATGGCTGACATGATTTTGAAGATGATGCCCGCCAAAAAGAGCGAGAAAGAGGCCTTTGCCTACTACCGTGACGGCATGTCTGCCCAAGCTGATGGGGAATATGCCGAGGCGATGGAAAACTACCGCGAAGCCCTGACTCTCGAAGAAGAGCCCTACGACAAGAGCTTCATCCTTTACAATATGGGTCTGATTCACGCCAGCAACGGCGAACATGAGATCGCTCTAGAAAAGTATAAGGAGGCGCTTGATCTCAACCCTCGCCTCTGTCAGGCCCTCAACAACATTGCGGTAATCTATCACTACAAGGGCGAGCAGGCCGAGGCCAGCGGCGACACCGACACCGCCGAAAATCTGTTTGACGAAGCGGCCCGCTACTGGCTAGAGGCAATCACGATTGCTCCCAACAACTACATCGAAGCCCAAAACTGGATGAAGAACACTGGCCGCATGAAGAACGACATTTTTTTCTAGTCCGTAGGGTGGGCACTGCCCACCACCCGCCCCTCGCCCTGTCGGTTAAATCTTGCCTGGTTTCCCCAATCCGGTGACGGTCGCTGGGTTACCTTGCCTTGCACCCAACCCACAGCCGACCGGCCTCTGTCCTCTTCTCTGGATTTCCATCCCATGATCGATCTCGAACAGGTTCGTAAAGTGGCCCTGCTGGCCCGCCTAGAGCTGACCGCCGCAGAAGAAGCGCAGTTCACCGGGCAGCTCAGCGGCATTCTCGACTACGTGGAGCAGCTCAAGGAACTCAACACCGACGACGTAGAGCCCACCACCCGCGCCATTGAGCTGAGCAACATCACCCGCACCGACAGCCTCCAGACCTTTGCCGAACGCGATGCCATTCTCGACTGCGCTCCCGATCGCGAAGACGGCTTCTTCAAGGTGCCCAAGATTCTGAGTGAGTAGGGCTGAGTCTAGACCCAGCTAATTCAGCATTAATCGCCGCTTAGCCCACTGTCCCGTGAGAAGGACTCGTTTTCTTACGATTTCCTACCGATCGCGCCAGCAGATCTCAACCTATAGGACAATCGACCTCAGTTTGAATGTGGGGCAGTCGCTAGCTGATCGCTGCGGCTCCGTTCTGTTCTGAGTTCTCCTACGTTGAGGTGCCATGAAGCGTCGGCAGTTGGTTAGAACGACAACCTTGGGCGTGGCAGCAGCTACGACCGCGAGTGTGGCCGCCTGTACTGGGGCCTCTTCCCCCGTGGCCGAGGGCACCGCTGAGGATTTGCCCCGCATTGATTGGCAGATGGCCACTAGCTGGCCTGCGGCTCTCGACACGATTTTAGGTGGGGCGCAGACCTTTGCCGATCGCGTCAGCGCCATGAGCGGTGGGCGGTTCACTATCTCACCCCGCTCCGCTGGCGAAATTGCGCCGCCGCTAGAAGTGCTCAACGTGGTTTCCCAGGGGGCGGTGCCCTGCGGCCACACGGCCTCGTACTACTACGTGGGCCGCAGCCCGGTGATGGGCTTTGGGGCCAGTCTGCCCTTTGGTTTCACGCCCCAGCAGCAAAACGCCTGGCTCTACGAGGGGGGCGGGTTAGCCAAGCTCCAGGAATTTTATGCCCGCCAGTTCAATGTGATTCAGTTTCCCGCCGGGAATACCGGGGCGCAGATGGGGGGGTGGTTTCGCCGCGAGATCGCTAGCGTCAGCGACCTGGCAGGCCTCAAGATGCGCATACCCGGTCTGGGGGGGCAGGTGATGAGCAAGTTGGGGGTGACGGTGCAGACGCTGCCTGGGGGCGAGATTTTTCAGGCTCTGCAAACTGGGGCGATCGATGCCGCCGAGTGGGTAGGCCCCTACGATGACGAAAAACTGGGGCTAAATAAAGTGGCTCAGTACTATTACTACCCTGGCTGGTGGGAGCCGGGCAGCACCCTCGAAGTGCAGATCAACCTCGACCAGTGGAATCAGCTGCCTGAGGTTTATCAGCAGATCGTGCGCACGGCGGCCTTTGAGGCCAACTTAGAAATGCTGGCGCGCTACGAAACCCGCAACAACGAAGCCCTTCAGCGCCTAGTTGACGGCGGCGTGCAGCTGCGCGAGTACAGCGCCGAGATTATGACCGCCGCCCAGGAGGCCACTTTTGACCTCTACGACGAGTTTGCCGCCAGCGATGCCGACTTTAAGGCGATCTACGACGATTGGCGCGGGTTTCGCGATCGCATCTATGCCTGGAACCAGCTCAACCAGGGGGCCTTTGAGCGCTTTGTCTACAGCAACCTCAAGGCCGGGGGTGAGTCACCAGCCTAGGGGGGGTTACTGGAGCGATCGCTCCACCAGCCAGCTCACCGTCTGAGGAAACACCATCACGACCATCAGCACCACTAGCTGAATGGCCATAAACGGCAGCGCGCTGCGGTGAATTTCGCGGGTGCTGATGGTTTTGGGGGCCACGCTCTGCAAATAAAACAGCGAGAACCCCACCGGCGGCGAAATAAACGCCGTCTGCAAATTTAGCGCCATCACCACCCCAAACCACACCATGTCAATGCCCAATGCCTGGGCAGCGGGCACCAGCAGCGGCATGGCGATAAAGCAAATTTCAATGAATTCTAGAAACACCCCCATGGCGAAAATCACTAGATTCGCTACCAGCAAAAAGGTCACGTAGCCCCCCGGCAGATTCACCAGCAGGTTGGTGATCAGGGTCTTGCCCCCCAGGGCATCAAACACCAAGCCAAAGAATGACGAGCAAAACAGAATAATCAGCACGACCCCGGTTACGATCGCCGTGGCGTGGGCGGCCTCTTGCAGCAGCTTAAGCGTTAGCCGTCCGTTGAGGGCGGCCAGCCCGCAGGCCCCCACCGCCCCCACTGCGCCCGCCTCGGTAGGGGTGGCAATACCAAAGAAAATGCTGCCCAGCACCACAAAAATCAGCAGCACCGGTGGCACGATCGCCTTCACCGCCCGCTTGAGCAGCTCCCATTTACTGATCTGGCGCATGGCCAGGGGCAGCGGCGGGGCCGTGTCGGGCTTAAGATAGGCCACCATCAGCACGTAGAGCGCGTAGGCTCCGGCCAGCATCAGCCCCGGTATCAGCGCTCCCAAAAATAGATCGCCCACCGACACCCCCAGCTGGTCGCTCAGCACCACCAGCACCAGGCTGGGCGGAATCAGCTGCGCCAGGGTGCCCGAGGCAATGATGGTGCCAGCGGCCAGCTCTTTGTCGTAGCCGTGGCGCAGCATAATCGGCAGCGAAATCAGCCCCATCAGAATGACCGTCGCCGCCACCACCCCAGTTGCCGCCGCCAGCAGGGTGCCGACCAGCACCACCGCCAGGGCCAGGCCGCCGCGCAGGGGGCCGAGCACCAGGCCAATGGTCTCTAGCAATTCCTCCGCTATCCCCGACTTTTCGAGCACCGCGCCCAAAAACACAAAATACGGAATCGCCAGCAGCGTGAAGTTGGCCATAGTGCCAAACCAAATGTTGGGCAGCAGCAAGAGGCGGGCAGGCTCAAAGGCCCCCAGCAGCCAGCCCACCAGGCCAAACACCAGCCCCGTCCCCGCAAAGGAAAACGCCACGGGGTAGCCGCTGATCAAAATCAAAAAGAAGCCAACGAACATCGCGATCGCCAACCACTCGTAGCCCATGGCGCTCCTTACAAGGGGGACTCAAGACACTGCATTCTGAAAGCTATGAAATTGCCTCTGACCGCTCACTCTAGGGGCGGCAGTTCCGCCTCCGTCTCCGGCAGCAGTCTGCCCTCGATATAGCCGCACCACACCGCCCAATACTTAATCGCCTGGGCCACGGCCTGGAGCAGCAGCAGCCCAAAGCCCACCAGCACCATTGATTTGATCGGTGCCCTGGGCAGCCCGCTGGCGTCGGGCGACACCTCCCAGCGGCCCCAAGTGCCATCGGGCAGCAGCCCCCACGACTGCATCACTGGGTTCACCGTCACCCACAACCCCAGCACGCAGAACGGAATTAGGAACAGCACCGTGCCCCAAAAGCTAATCATGGCCTTGCGGCGATCGCTCCAGCCCGCCTCCAAAAAATCGACCCGCACATTCGCCCCCTGCTGCAAGATGTAGGGAAAACTGAGCAAGAACGTGATCGAAAACAGGTACCACTGCCATTCAAGCAGCCCATTCGAGGCCAGCTGCAAGCCCAAAAATCGGCCAATGTAGCGGGCCATGACGTTGTAAAAGCCCACGGCAACGGTGAGCAACACCAGCCAGCTCAGGCTCTTGCCAATCCACTCGCTCAGGGCGTCAATGACCCGAGCCACGCGCAACAGCCGTCCGATTATCTCAGGACTCAGCACTCTTTAGCTCCCCCGCAGACTAGCGTTGGAGTTGATAATACCGCCTAATGGAATGGCTAGATGGGAGTCAACTCGCTAGCTCTGTCGTAAATGACCGCTCCGACGCGATCGATATGGTCAACCAACGGCTGGCTCTCCAGGGTTTTGTAGTGAACAACGTCGAAAAAATAGGGCAGCGGCAGCTCTTCATTGAGAAGGTCGGCGAGCTGGGTGATGGTGCGGTGGGTAATGCGATCGCCCTTCACCGCCAAATCTACGTCTGACCCTGGCTTGTAGTTGCCCTTGGCCCGCGAACCAAACAGCACCACCGTCGCGATCTCCTCAACCTGGCGAAAGGCTCCGACAATCTGGGCCATATCGCTCTCTGTGAAACCATAGGAGTTAGCCATCAGCCTTGACCTTGAGAACCTGGTAAAGCTCGGCCAGCAGAGGAAAGTAGTCGTTGCGAATGCTGGATTCGAGGGCGATCGCCGTGGCTTCACTGTAGGTGGTCAGGTTGCGGTCTTGTAGCGCGCTCATCCAGCCGTGGCCGTGGGCAATCAGACCGATCTGAAACCCCTGATTAATCGCCTCCCTGGGCGTTTTAACCACAATTCCCTCGGCCTCCTCGTAATCTTTCATCACCTTTCACGCCAGCTCGAAGGCCAACTCAAAAAACTGAATGATCCCCGTGCGCTCGACCAGAGACGGCGACTCAATCGCAAGAGCGTCGCGCAGCAGAAAAAATGTGCGCTCGAAGTTGGCGAATCGCTGAACCCAGCGGGTATCGGGGGGATGCATGGGAGCGCTAGGCAAGGTGAACCCCTCTAGGTTAGGCGGGTTTGTGGTGCTCGTGCCAGTGGCGGGCGATATCGACGCGGCGGCAGATCCAGACGCGATCGCGCCCCTGCACATAGTCCAAAAACCTCGCCAGCGCCGCTGTGCGCCCCGGCTTGCCTGCCAGGCGGCAGTGCAGGCCAATACTCATCATTTTGGGGCACTCATCGCCCTCGGCGTAGAGGGTGTCGAAGGCGTCGCGCAGGTAGGCAAAAAACTGATCCCCTGAGTTAAACCCGGCATAGGTGGCAAAGCGCATGTCGTTGTTGTCGAGGGTATAGGGAACTACCAGGTGTGGCCTACCGTACTCAGTGTTCCAGTAGGGTAGGTCGTCGGCATAGCTGTCGGCATCGTAGAGAAAGCCGCCTTCTTCGACCACCAGGGCACGGGTGTTGGGGCTGTTGCGGCCCTGGTAAAAGCCCAAGGGCCGGCTGCCCGCCACCTGGGTATGAATTTCAACAGCTTTGCGAATGTGCTCGCGCTCGGCCTCAATGCCAAAGTACTGGTAGTCAATCCAGCGGTAGCCGTGGCTGGCGAGTTCCCAGTCGGCCTCGGTCATAGCAGCGATCGCTTCGGGGTGGCGAGCCATCGCCATCGCTACCGCATACACCGTTAGCGGCAGGCCGCGACCCGTGAACAGCCGGTGCAGCCGCCAAAACCCGGCCCGGCTGCCGTACTCATACATCGACTCCATATTCATATTGCGCACCCCGAGCAGCGGTGCGGCCCCCACGCTTTCTGATAGAAATGCCTCCGAGGCCACGTCGCCGTGGAGAATGCAGTTTTCGCCCCCTTCTTCGTAATTGATCACAAACTGCACCGCAATTTTGGCGTTGCCGGGCCACTGGGCGTGGGGCGGGGTGCGGCCATAGCCCACCAGGTCACGGGGATAGGAAGGAGTAATTGCCATGGGAGGTGTGAGGGGAGGTTACAGCAAGATTTAGGCTGGATTTTAGGAGTTAAAGCTTGTTTTGGTCTCATTAAATCACTGCGCAAACTCCCATTCCCCGCCCACAAAAGGATCCCTATATTCGGTTTCCCGTAGAAAACATGGCCCAAGGCTACGAATTGGCGCTGCTGCGCTCGTTTATGATCTACAGATCGGCTAATGTCGAAATATGGCTAAGGGCAGAGAAGAATACAGTGGACTGAGCTAGGGTGTAGCATAAACTCTGTATTCTTAAACATCAATTAACTCTGCTGGCGGCTTGGCTAACAGCACAACCACCACAGAATTGTGGCACTGGAGCTACGACTTTGTTGAACGGAAGGAGTAAACCCATGTCAGATGTCGCACTCTTGCCCAGCAAGAGGCAGGCTGCCCCCGTTCTTGACCTCGACGCTATCAATCGAGAGTGGGGAGAGGCTGACGCCACCAGTCTGGTGCAGTGGGGCCACGATACCTTTGGTGACGGTCTAGTGCTCAGTACTAGCTTTGGCATTCAGTCGGCGGTGATGCTGCATCTGGTGACCCAGGTGGTGCCGCAGATCCCAATTGTTTGGGTTGACACCGGCTATCTGCCAGTCGAAACCTACCGTTTTGCTGAAGATCTCTCGACCCGCCTCAACCTCAATCTCAAGGTCTACCAGTCGCCCCTCAGCCCGGCCCGCATGGAAGCGCTGCACGGTCGCCTTTGGGAGCAGCACGATGTAGAGGCGCTAAACCGCTACGACCAAATCCGTAAGGTAGAGCCCATGCAGCGGGCATTGGGCGACCTCAACGCCGCGGCTTGGCTCACTGGGCTGCGATCGGATCAGACTGACCACCGCAAGTCTTTGGGGCGGGTGGGCCAGCAGGGGGGGCGCTACAAGCTGCTGCCCATTCTTAAGTGGACCTCGAAAGATGTGTACGACTACCTGGTGGCCCACGACCTGCCCTACCATCCGCTGTTTGACCAGGGCTATGTGACCTTGGGCGACTGGCACTCTAGCCGCCCGATCACGGCGGCTGACGACAACGAGCGCGATACCCGGTTTAAAGGGCTTAAGCAAGAATGTGGGCTGCACCTGCCCCAGTCGCCTGAGGAGGCGGCTAGCTTAGATTCCAGTTCGCTATAGATAGGCTGGAGTAGGGGCGATCGCCCCTCCCTGCCGACTACTCTGGCTCTCGCGGGTCGATTTCCTAGATGCGCCGCCTCGGAGATTCTAAGTGCTGAGTTGGCACCAGACCCTGCGGTGTTACCTGCTGTTGACCAAGGGCTCGCATCCACGGTGCCAACTGCCAAAGGTGAAGGCGATCGGCACAATTAACCTACTTTCATCTGAGTGAGATAACACTTCTGCGCCTGTTTCTGGGTTAAATAGAAAGAGATGAGGCAGGCATGGTTAAATGCAAAAGCATGGGCCTAAGCCTGTTTGAAGTCTGGGATCAATTGTTTAAGCCCGAGGCAGAGCCGGGTGAGGGCATCTGAGAGCCAGTCAAATGTGGGCAAAAGTAGGGCCTACTAGGCGTGTATTATGCCCAATATTAACGTCTGCCCTAGGGAGGAAGTGTATCAGTTGAAATTCATCTAAAGTTAGAGAATTGAGCTGAGATACCACCTTCTAACGACTGAAAACAAGCCTATCAATGGCATAACTCGTTTCTACCGGAACCTGCCCTGAATCGCCAATGCCCTCAGCTCCCTTACCCCACGACGAAGCGGGACGGTTAGAAGCCCTGCGGCGCTACGAAGTTTTAGATACCCCTCCCGAAGCTGGGTTCGATCGCATCACCGCTTTGGCAGCACGATTGTTTGATGTGCCCATGGCCATTGTCTCCCTAGTGGATGAATCTCGGGCCTGGTTTAAGTCTTGCTACGGGTTTGAGGGGCAGGAAATTCAAAGGCACCGTACGTTTTGTAGCTATGCGCTGCTTGCTGAAGACCTGTTAGTTGTGCCTGAGGCGCGCCACGACAGCCGTTTTGCCGACAATCCCCTGGTGCAGGCTGAGCCAGGGCTGCGATTTTATGCTGGGGCGCCCCTGCGCAATCGAGACGGCTTTATCTTGGGCACCCTGTGCGTGCTTGACACTAAGCCGCGAGACGATTTTGGCCACGACCAGCAGGCGATATTGGCCGATCTAGCCGCCATGGTCATCGATGAACTCGACTTGCGCTTGGCGGCCCACCAAATGGCCTCCATTGACAAGGCCCTGCTGGCGGTCACCCAGGGGGTCGCTACTCAGACGGGGGATGCCTTTTTCTCGGCTCTAGTGCTACATCTCACCCAGACCCTGGGGGTTGATTATGCCTATGTTGGTCTGGTCAGGGGCGATGGGCAAGATGCCATTCAAACCATTGCCGTCTGTGCCCAGGGGCAGACAGCCGAAAACTTTGAGTATTTCCTGCACCATACTCCCTGCCATCAGGTGCTGCTTAAGCGCGAGCTGTGCTGCTATGCCAGTGGCGTTAGGGTTCAGTTTCTGCAGGCAGCGCTGCTGCACCCCTTGGGCATTGAGAGCTACGCAGCGATTCCCTTCTTTGACCCCCAGGGCAATCCTTTAGGTTTGCTGGGAGTGATGGATGGCAAACCCTGGGGAAACGTTCAGCTAATCAAAGCGCTGCTGCCCATTTTTGCCCTGCGCATTGCCACCGAACTCGATCGCCAGCGCACTGATGCTGCCCGCTCGCAGGTACAGCAAGACCTGGAAAACCTGGTAGCCCAGCGCACCGCTGAGCTGTCTCAAACTAACCACCGACTACAGCTAGAGATTGAAGAACGACGGCAAGCTGAAACCGCCTTAGAAAAAGACCAGGAGTTGCTGCGGGTGCTGCTCGAAAACGTGCAGGCGGGCATTGTGGCCTGCGATGAAGCGGGTATTTTAAGACTCTTTAACCAGACAGCGCGCAATTTTCACGGGTTGCCAGAAGCCCCTCTGCCCCCCGATCAGTGGGCAGATTACTACGACCTTTATCATTCTGATGGCCAAACACCCTTGGCCAAAGAGGAGATTCCGCTATTTTGCGCTCTGCAAGGTGAATGTGTCGTCGATGCTGAGATGGTCATTGCTCCTAAGGGAAGCAAGGCGCGAACGGTGTTGGCAAGCGGACGGGCGATCGCCACCCTAGACGGCAGTAAGGGAGCCGTGGTGGTGATGCACGACATCACCGAACGCAAACAGATGGAAAACGCCCTGCGCGACAGCGAGGCTCGACTATCTAGCATTTTTGAGACCATCCCCAACGGCGTTGTCATTGTGGATCCCCAGGGGCAGTTGGTCAGCGCTAACTCGGCGGCCGAGAATATTTTGAGACTGACCCGCAGTGAGCTAACCGATCGAGCCTATAACGATCCTGCCTGGGTGATTACCACCATCGAAGGGCAACCCTTTAAGGAAGACGACCTACCCTTTGCTCAGGTGATGCGCACTGGGGCAGCGGTGCACGGCGTCGAACACGCCATTAGCCATGACGATGGCACACAGAGCATTCTGCGCATTAACGCGTCGCCGCTCTTTGATGCTGAGGGGCGCATTGCCAAGGTTGTCACTTCAGTTACCGACATCACCTCCCAAAAACAGGCAGAGGCTACCCTCCATGCCTCGGAGGAGCGCTACCGCTCGGTAATTGAAACGGTTGCCGAAGGCATTGTGCTACAGCATGTCGATGGCAGCATTTTTACCTGCAACGCCAGCGCCGAAAGGATTTTGGGTCTGACCGCTGAGCAAATGATGGGGCGCAGCTCCCTCGATCCCCGCTGGTCGTCTATCTACGAGGATGGCTCTCCCTTTGCCGGCGATCAGCACCCCGCTATGGTCACGCTGCGCACCGGGGAACCGCAGTCTAACGTGGTCATGGGGGTGCATAAACCCGATGGCACCCTCACCTGGATTTCGATCAACACCCGGCCGCTGTTTCAGCCCAATGCCCCCAAACCCTTTGCCGTGGTGGCTTCGTTCTCAAACATCACGGCCCGTAAACGGGCTGAGACTGAGCGAGCCGAGCTCATTCGAGAGCAGACAGCCCGCCTTGATGCCGAAGCTAGCCAGTTTCGCTCAGCGCTACTGGTGGATATCAGTACGATGCTGGGCTCGCTGCTCAACCACACAGAAACCCTAGAACAGGTCGCCGATCGGGTGGTGCCGGGTTTTGCCGATTGGTGTGTGATTGATTTGCTGCAACCTACCCAGGGCCTAGGTCAGCGCGTTGAGCGGGTGGCCGTGGCCCACTCCGACCCAGATAAGGTAGAGCTGGGCTGGCAGATTCAGCAGCGCTATCCCCAGCCGTTAGATGCCCAGGAGGGGGTGGCTAAAGTTTTGCGCACCGGTCAAACGGAGCTGGTGGCCAACATTCCGCCAGCTGTTTTGGAGGCGGTGGCCTACGACGCTGAGCACCTACGCCTGCTGCAAGGGCTGGGCCTAAAATCTTATATTGTGGCCCCGCTGATTGCTCGGGGGCAGATTTTGGGAGCGATTTGCTTTGTGACGGCTGAAACGGATCGCCACTACGGCGCTAACGATTTGGCTCTGGCTGAGAATATTGCCCATCAGGTGGCGATCGCCGTTGACAACGCCCACCTCTACCAGGCCGAGCAAACCGCTCGCAGTGAGGCCGAGGCGGCCAACCGCATCAAAGACGAGTTTTTGGCGGTGCTCTCCCACGAGCTCAGGTCGCCCCTCAACCCCATTTTGGGCTGGTCGCAGCTGCTGCAGAAGCAACAGCCCGATGCCACTACGATGATGCGAGGACTCCAGACCATTGAGCGCAACGCCAAGCTGCAAACTCAGCTGATTGCCGATCTGCTCGATATGTCGCGGATTTTGCAGGGCAAGCTTAGCTTAGAGGTAGCGCCGGTGCAGCTTCAAACCACCGTCGAAGCGGCTATGGAAACTGTGCATCTGGCGGCAGAGGCTAAGGCCATTGAGATGCACACCCAGTTTGAGCCTATTGACGCCCCTGTGATGGGCGATGCCGGGCGGCTCCAGCAGGTGGTTTGGAACCTGCTAGCCAACGCGGTGAAATTTACCCCTGAGGGTGGCCGCATTGAGATTCGACTGAGGGCCATTACCCCAACTAATTATCGGCCTAGATTGTCCGCTACTGGCCCCTTATCTCAGGCCGAGCTGACGGTGACCGATACTGGCAAGGGCATTGCCCCAGAGGTGTTGCCCTACATTTTTGAGCGCTTTCGTCAGGCCGACAGCAAAACCACGCGTCAGTTTGGCGGACTGGGTTTGGGGTTGGCGATCGCCCGGCAGCTAGTCGAGTTGCACGGGGGCACCATCACCGTAGCTAGCCCCGGCGCTGACCAAGGCGCTACGTTTACCGTTCGTCTGCCCCTTCAGCGCCAGCCAAGCGCTGGGGCAGGCAGTTTAGATACCCCATCTTACCCGTCGAGCGGTTTGAGTCAGGCCGATACGCTGGCGGGGCTCCGCGTTTTGGTGGTCGAAGACGAAGCCGATGCCCGTGAGATGCTGGTGTTTGTGCTAGAACAGGCTGGTGCTGCCGTCATCGCGGTGGCCTCCGCTGAGGAGGCGCTGAAGCGGCTACCCGATCTAAAAATAGATGTTTTAGTTAGCGACATTGCCATGCCCCAGATGGATGGCTACATGCTGATACAACAGATCCAAGCTGAGCTAAACCGCCAAGGCCAGCGCTGCCAAGCTATAGCCCTAACCGCCTACGCCAGTGACCTAGACCGACGCCAAGCGATCGCGGCGGGGTTCCAGCGCCACCTCAGCAAACCCTTTGAGCCCGCGGAACTTGTTGAGGCGATCGCCGCCTTGGCCGCCCAATAGAGGTTGCCAAAGAGCGAATAGCGCTCTCGCCCATCGCAAAAGCATAAACATCGTTGGCCTGGCTAGGGCAACGCAAAAAACCAAACCACTACCCGGAAAAAACTTCAGTGGTGGTGATTGGCTTCTAGCAGGGCCGCGACCTTCGTTAATAACTGGTCAAACTCGATCGGCTTGCGGATAAAATTGCTGGGTTCTAACGCCAGCCCCCGACTTGTTTGGAGGGAGTCATAGGCGGTGACAATTAAAATTGGCATCAGCGGCAGGTCAGGATTTTGCCGAATCCTTTTCGTGACTTCATAGCCATTCATATCTGGCATCATCACATCCATCAAAATCAGATCGGGGGGTGCGTTTTCAACCTTAGATAGGGCTGATCCACCGTTGTCGGCAGTTTCAACTTCGTAGCCTTCTGTCTCTAAAACAGTTCTCAATAAAAACAAATTATCTTCTATGTCGTCAACGACCAGAATGCGAAAATCAGAAGGGTTGCACACAGCAAAGGACTAAATGAAGTATATGAATATAGCTAGTCTAATTGATAAGTTATTCTACCTACCTCAAACTTGAGGCACAGATCACGGTCATGAAAAAGGTAGGCGCACGCCTACCTTTTTACTGTCTGCTGTGTTGACAAGGCCCCTGGCGTTAGCGAGGAGCAGCACCGTAGGTGCGGGGGCTACGAGCACCGGTAGCCGCACCAGCGAGGGAAGCCACTAGGCCCAGCAGAGACCCCAAAGCAAATGACCAGCCAACCTTGGCAGCATTACCGGCAATGTTTTGGGCTTGCTCTTGGCTCACGTTGGGGTCAGTGGCATTGGGCAAAGCATCGACGGGCACCTGGTTAACGACGGCGTCGGCTCCCTGGGCTACTAGGCCAAAGGCACCAGCCACGCCACTCGAAAGCAACCAGGCGCTAACGGCCAGGGTGGTTGCCCACAAGATAGCGCCGTTGAGCAAAGCGGTTTTGCGGTTCATGGGGCCGCAGGCGCGGGAGGTAACGTAGCCGCCTAAGAACAGGGCAATCAGCAGGCTGATAATTGACCAAATGCCCACAGCAGTACCAACGTCGCCCGCGTTGCTTTGGGCCGCATCTGAGCCAGCTATATTAGTGAGGCCCACAGCCGCACCCAAGGCAGTCAGCACGAGCTGGGTGGCGATCGCAACCACCAGTCCGGCAAAAATTGGGCCCCAGCGTACCAGGTCGTGGTAGCCAGTGACGGCAACAGGCGCTACGTCCGCTACGCGCTGGCTAGGATTGGTGCCGTAGGCAACGGGTTCTTCTCGATAAGCGCCGGGTTCGTTGGTGTAAGACATGGAAACTCTTTACCTCTCAGTGGGACAATTCTTCGACTGATAAATCGCTTGGGCTGATAAATCTTGTCCCCAATTTATGACGTTGCCGGAATTTGACCATCTACACAGAGATACAAACCAAAACACCTAAAGAGGTAGATGCGGTATATCTCTATTGAGATGTCTTAGAGAAGACTCTCATCTCTATAGGCAGACTTAAAAAATCGTAAAAAAAGCCGAAAACCGGCCAGCAGGTTTTTTATTTACAAAAAGTAAGTGCTGCACCTTAGACAACTCTGCCCTTAGGTGTATGCCCAAAATGAGGTAATACTACACCCTAGGAAAAGCTGCCAAGTGGCGATCGCCCTTTGAGGGTGGGTTGGATGGTTAGTTGTCGTGGCGATCGAGCGTGATTAAGGAGATGTTGTGAATAAAGTATTAGGTATTGTGCTGGGTGGTGGTGCCGGAACCCGTCTCTATCCCCTAACTAAGACTCGGGCGAAGCCAGCGGTGCCCCTAGGAGGCAAACACCGTCTGATCGATATTCCTATTAGCAACTGCATCAACTCAGGCATCTCAAAAATCTACGTTCTCACACAGTTTAACTCAGCCTCACTAAACTCCCACATTTCGCGGGCCTACAATTTTTCAGGTTTTCAGCAGGGCTTTGTAGAAGTACTGGCAGCCCAGCAAACCCCCGAAAACTTAGACTGGTTTCAGGGTACTGCCGATGCTGTGCGGCAATACCTGCCCCGCTTTGAAGACATGGATATAGACGAGTATCTAATCTTGTCGGGTGACCACCTCTATCGCATGGACTACAGCGATTTTGTAGAGCACCATCGGCGCACCAATGCTGACATTACTCTGTCGGTGCTGCCGGTTGACGACGCTCGCGCCTCCAGCTTTGGATTAATGAAAATTGACAGTTCGGGTCGCATTATCGACTTTAGCGAAAAACCCAAGGGTGACGCCCTCAAGCAGATGCAGGTCGATACTACCACCCTAGGCCTTTCCCCAGAAGAGGCTAAAGAAAAGCCCTATATTGCCTCCATGGGCATCTATTTATTTAAGCGAGAGGTCTTGATCGAACTGCTTAAAAAGCAGCCTGAATCGCCTGACTTTGGCAAAGAGATTATTCCAAATTCTGCTAAAGATCACAATGTGCAGGCCTATCTCTTTAACGATTATTGGGAAGACATTGGTACAATTGAGTCATTCTTTAACGCCAATTTAGCTCTGGTCAAGCAGCCTGACCCGCTGTTTAGTTTTTACGATGAGTCAGCCCCAATATATACTCGCGCCCGCTATCTGCCGCCGACAAAACACCTTAAGTGTGATATTACCGATTCGATGATCAGTGAGGGCTGCATTCTTAAGGAGTGCCGCATCACCAATTCAATTATTGGCATTCGCTCTCGCATTGAGTCGGGCTGCACCATTCAAGACAGCCTGATCATGGGAGCCGATTATTACCAAGACAACTTTGAGCGGCGCGGTAGTTGTGATACGACCAGAGTTCCCCTCGGCATTGGTGCCAACACCACTATTCATCACGCCATTGTTGATAAAAATGCCCGCATCGGCTGCAACGTAAAAATCCTCAATAAAGACCGCGTTGAGGAGGCCGAGCGCGAAGACGAGGGATTTTACATTCGCAGCGGCATTATTGTTGTTCTGAGGGGGGCCGTCATCCCTGACGACACAGTTATTTAAGCTGAGCTCATTAGACACTGTAAATCCCCAAAAAGAAGCCCTAGTCG
>JANPIO010000150.1:0-19527 GCA_031425055.1 Phormidium sp. VAR_61_metabat_6 | reverse complement strand
GCCGTTGGCCCCCAGTAGGGCACCCAGAATATTCACCTTCAGCCCATAGCGGTTGATCAAGTTTGAGATCACCGGGTCAGGGTGGCGCGCCTTCGGGATGCGGATCTTTACCTCGGTGTGAATCAGACCTTCAGGGTCTTTAAGGTGCAGCGCCTCAAGGCCATAGTCGGGAGAAATAGATGACATCGGAAACCTCCTGAAATGTAAGCTGCGAGATTTGGCGATCGGGCGATCGAGTTGACTGATCCAATCCGCTGCCCGTAGGCCCTAAACCTAGACTAATGCCCCCTGTGCTGAAGGCCAGCACTGCGCTCTAGCAGATACTTGAGCACCAGGGTAACCACCGCCAAACAGGCCAGCAGCAGGGCAGCGGTGTAGGCGGCCTGGGTGTTGTATTGAATGTGCGCCTCTTCAATAAAGAGGGGCAGGGTTTGGGTTTTGCCGACAATGTTGCCCGACACCACGGCCACCGCGCCAAACTCACCCATGGCCCGCGCATTGCAGAGAATCAAACCGTAGAGCAAACTCCATTTAATCGAGGGCAGCGTCACCCGCCAGAATGTCTGCCACTGGGTCGCCCCCAGGGTAGCGGCAGCCTCTTCTTGCTGAGTGCCCGCTTCTTCGAGGGCGGGCAGCACCTCGCGGGCAATAAACGGCATGGTGACAAAAATAGTCGCCATGACAATGCCGGGTAGGGCAAAGATAATTTTGATGCCGTTGGCATCGAGCAGTGGCCCAAACCAGCCCCGGTTGCCAAATAGCAGCACTAGCATCAAACCGGCCACCACTGGCGAGATCGAGAAGGGCAGGTCGATGATGCTGATTAGCAGCGATCGCCCCGGAAAATTTTTGTTGGCCAGCGACAGCGCCGCACAGAGCCCAAACACCGTGTTTAGCGGCACCGTAATCGCCGTTGCAATCACCGTCAGCTTCACCGCATTTAAAAAGAAGGGACTCGTAAATGTATCGACTAACCCCGGCAGACCCGCCTTAAACGCCTGAACAAACACGTTGAGGGCTGGCACCAGCAAAATTAGCGCCAGGTAGCCAAACACAAAGGCCACTAGCAGCCACTTGCCCCACTGAAACCGCCTGGCATCCTGGGATTTTGCCCTGGCAGCAATGGGTTGCTTTAAAGATGAATCAGCCATAGAAGCGCCTCCCACGGGCCTGGATCAGGTTAATCACCAACAACACCGCCAGGGAAATCAGCAGCAGCACTGTGCCAATTACCGTGGCTCCGGCGTAATCAAACTGCTCCAGCCGCTGAATAATTAGCACTGGCGCAATTAAGTCTTGAAAGGGAATATTGCCTGCAATAATCACCACTGAGCCGTATTCGCCCACCGCCCGCGAAAAGCCCATCGCCACCCCCGTGAGAATGGCAGGCATCAGCGGCGGCAAAATCACCCGCCAAAAGGTCTGCCATTGGGACGCCCCCATGGACCAGGCGGCCTCTTCCATTTCTGACTCCAGGTCTTGCAGCACCGGCTGCACCGTCCGCACCGAAAAGGGCAGCGAGATAAAGATCATCGCCACCAGCACCCCCAGACGGGTGAACGAGACCTTAATGCCAAAAGGTTCCAAAAACCCACCAATCCAGCCGTTGGTGCTGTAGATGGTCGAGAGGGTCAAACCGGCCACCGCTGTGGGCAGCGCAAAGGGCAGGTCGATGATGGCATCTAAAAACCGCTTTCCCAAAAACTCGTAGCGCACCAGCACCCAGGCAATAATCAGCCCGGCAAAGCCGTTGATGATGCCGGCCACCAGCGCTGTAAAAAAGGTGACGTTGTAGGTTGCGATCGCCACGGGGTCAGTAGCAATGCGCCAAATCTCTGCCGGGTCAAGGGTCAGCGCCTTGAGCAAAAGTGCTGCGATCGGCAAAAACAAAAACAGGGTGAGATAGAGCCAGGTGACTCGCCAGGGCCAAGAGGCATGGAGAATTTGGTGCCAGAAACCCTGGGATGAAGACGGGGGAGATGAAGTCATGGGTGCAGAGAAAACAGGTCGATTAGTCAATCCCAAACGGTTCTCACCGCAGCTTTCTCTCAACAAGAGAGAAAGCTGCGGTGAGGAGAGTCTACCTACTTGCCAACCTTGGATTGAACCTGGTCAAAGATCGCCCCGTCAGCAAAGAACTTCTGGTCGATCGCATCCCAGCCGCCCAGATCGGCCACCGTAAACAGGGTGGTAATTTTGGGGAACTGATCGGCAAAGGCCTCAGCCACGCTGGGGTCAACCGGGCGGAAGCCCACTTTGGCAAACTCTTCTTGGGCCTCTGGGGTAAACAGAAACTCCACAAAGGCTTCAGCAACTTCGCGAGTACCGTGCTTATCCACATTGGCATCGACGACCGCAACGGGGTTATCAATGGAAATATTCACATCGGGAACCACAAAGGGCAGCTCTTCGCCATTTTGGGCGGCCAGTAGTACCTCGTTTTCGTAGTTAATCAGCACATCGCCCTGACCTCGGGTGAAAAACACGTCGGTGGATTCTCGCGCATCCTTAGGCAGCACCGGCACGTTTTGATAGACCTTGGTGACGAAGTCTAAGGCAGCAGCGTCATCGCCACCGGTTTGGGTCTGAAAACCCCAGGCCCCTAAAAAGTTCCACTTGGCACCGCCGGAGGTTTTGGGGTTGGCGGTCACCACCTGCACATCGTCGCGGGCCAGGTCTTCCCAACCCTGAATATTTTTGGGGTTCCCCTCTCGGGTGACCAGCGCCGCTACCGATTTATGCACGATCGCATTGTTAGGGGCTTCGCCTGCCCAGCCAGGTTCAATCAGGCCACCCTCTTCAATTTTCTTAGTGTCTCCGGCCAGGGCCAGGGCGACAATATCGGCTTCCAAGCCATCTAATACGGCGCGGGTTTGGGAACCTGAGCCCCCGTAGCTTTGGTTAAAGATGACCTCTTGGCCGGTTTCTGCCTTCCACTGCTCGGCAAATTTAGGAATGATTTGCTCGTAGGCGGCCTGGGTCACCGCGTAGGAAACCAGAGTCAGTTCTACGGGGCCAGCGGCGGCGGTGGTCGAGTCACCGATGCTGGTCTCGGGGGTCGAGGTGGTGCTGCCGCAGGCGGCCAGGGTGCCTGCTAGCCCTAGGCCAGCCGCAAATAAGATTGCCGATCGCCGCGAAATATAACGTTGAGGTGAGGTCATGGGTGGCTCTCCAAAGAATCTCCGGTATCTCGATAGGGTTTTCGAGGATTACGTCTACGGACTGTATCACAAACTTTTGCCTTTTTATCTGAAGTGGATTGAAATTCATTTAAGAATTTTTCTCAGGCTAATTTGATCTGGATTTGGGGTGGGTTGCGTTTTTATTGCGAGTGGGGTAGCGTAGGGTCACCTTGCAGCGCGGTCAGGGGGCGATCGTCCCTAAGAATCTGGGGCACGCCCGACCCTGACGCCTAGATTTGGGTTCACGTTGATAGAAAAAGCGGCACCGCTTCCCTCAGCTTCGGTGTCGCACTCTGGTCGAAGCACACTGTCGATTTTGGAAAACGCCCGTGGGAATTAGAGTAGATAACGTTTCAAAACGGTTTGGGGATTTTCAGGCCCTAGAGCCCATCACTCTGGATATTAAGAGTGGTTCTCTGGTGGCCCTGCTGGGGCCATCGGGGTCGGGTAAATCGACCCTGCTGCGGTTGATTGCCGGTTTAGAGCAGGCCGACACCGGCAGAATCTACATCTCGGCCCAAGATGCCACCTACAAAACGGTGCAAGACCGCCAGGTGGGGTTTGTGTTTCAGCACTACGCCCTGTTTAAGCACCTCACCGTGCGCAAAAACGTGGCCTTTGCCCTAGAGCTGCAAAAGTGGCCCCAAGAGCGCATCAAGAATCGGGTTGACACTCTGCTCGCCCTAGTGCAGCTCGATGGGTTGGGCGATCGCTACCCCGCTCAACTGTCGGGCGGTCAGCGGCAGCGGGTGGCCCTGGCGCGGGCCCTTGCCGTCGAGCCCCAGGTACTGCTGCTCGATGAGCCCTTTGGTGCCCTCGATGCCAAGGTGCGCAAAGACCTGCGCGACTGGCTGCGCCGCCTCCACAATGATGTCCATGTCACCACCGTCTTCGTCACCCACGACCAGGAAGAGGCGATGGAGATTGCCGACGAAATCGTGGTGATGAGCCAGGGTCGGGTTGAGCAGGTGGGCTCCCCCGCTGAGATCTATGAAAACCCCGCCACTCCCTTTGTGATGAGCTTCATCGGCGCGGTCAACGTGCTCTCCCCGGACAACACCTGGAAGTCGCTCCATCGCGATGCCCCCACCCACGGGGAAGTGTTTTTGCGCCCCCACGACATTGAGATTTTCATTGGCCATCGCGATGGCAGCGTCGCCGCCACGGTGAACCATATCATTCACCTAGGCTGGACGATTCGCATCGAGCTTACCCTCGAAAATAGCCATCCGATCACCGCCCACATTAATCGGGAGCAGTACCGTGAATTGGGCATTGAGGGGGGACAAACCGTTTACTTGCAAGCCAAGTTGATTCACAGCTTTGCCCCTGCGGCGAACTATGCGCCGTCAGTGGCTTAACACCGCAAAGGCCTGATTCAATCTGGAGTTGAAGCCGTGATACGTCGAAATTCACTCGTTTGGTTGACAGGTTAAACGGATTAAACGTTTGAATCTGCTAACTTTTTAGCGCGCATCCTAGCCGTTGAATAGACGTTTAGCCCGTTCAGCCCAACAAGGTGTTAACCGAGGACCCTCAATATAATGTCATAGTAGTTTTGGCCCCAAGCCAGGGGCCAAGACGTAAGTAGGTAGGCGGGCAATGGAGTTAGTAGGTACAGGTCTGGGGCTGGAGATGGCTATCAATGGGTTGGCGCAGCTGGCGTCGCCGGGGCCAATTATCTTTCAGCTGGGGCCATTGGCCATTCGCTGGTATGGGCTGCTGATTGCGATCGCCCTGACCTTGGGCATTACTCTGGCGCAACGGCTGGCCCAGCGGCGCGGTCTTGACCCCGAGGCGGTTGCCGACCTGTCGATTTGGCTGGTGCTGGGGGCCTTGCCCGCCGCCCGTCTCTACTACGTCGCCTTTGAGTGGGATCGCTACGCCGATAACCCGCTGAGCGCCTTCGCCATCTGGCAGGGGGGCATTGCCATCCACGGGGCGATCTTGGGCGGCATGCTGGCGGCGCTGCTGTTTGCGCGCCTGAATCGACTGTCGTTTTGGGCACTGGCGGATGTGGTGGCCCCAGCCCTGGTGCTGGGCCAGGCCATTGGTCGCTGGGGCAATTTCTTTAACTCTGAGGCTTTTGGCGGCCCTACCGATCTGCCCTGGCGAGTTTACATTCCCCCCGCCCAGCGCCCGCCGGGGCTAGGGGCCGTAGACTATTACCACCCCACCTTTCTTTACGAATCGCTGTGGAATTTGGGGGTGTTTGCCCTGGTGATGTGGCTGTTTTTTTGGGGTCTGCGCCATCCCAATCGGCTGAAAACTGGCACGCTCTTTTTGGTTTACTTCGCCACCTACAGCCTGGGTCGCCTGTGGATTGAAGGTTTGCGCCTCGACAGCCTAATGCTGGGGCCGCTGCGCATGGCCCAAGTGGTCAGTCTGACGGGGATTGTTTTGGGGGTGGCTGGGCTGCTGTGGCTGTATGTGGGGCGGCGATCGCTGCCCGATGTGGCCAAAGGCAGCTAAGCCCTAGTCGAAATCGGGTAAAGGCTTGAGAAAAATGTTTTGGTTAGGCACCAGCGTGCGCAGGTAGAGATCCCCCCTGCCGCCACTGTGCGCGTTCCTGTCCAGTCAAAAAACGCGCTGGAAATCACAACGAGATCTCCAGCGCGCAGCAAGGGGAGTGACGATTGACAGGGGTTGAAGAACTACTGCGGCGAGGGACTGCCTTCGGAACCACAGTTGCCGGGGCCGCCTCTTCCCATATTGCTGCGCAGGGCTTCTTGCAGGTCGGTTTCGCTGACGCCCAGTTCGGCGGCGGCGGCGGCCAGGTCAGGACGGGCGGGCCGCTCGGCAGGCAGGCCCAGGGCTTCTTTCAACGCGGTTTCACTGACGCCCAGTTGGGTGGCGGCGGTGGCCAGCCTCTGGCCGCGATCGCCGTCTCTGCCGCTGCGTAAGGCCGCCTGAAGATCGGTTTCACTGACACCCAGTTCGGCGGCGGCAGTGGCCAGGTCAGGACGGGCGGGCCGTTCGGCAGGCAGGCCCAGAGCGGCTTTGAGATCGGCTTCGCTGACGCCTAGATCCGCCGCCGCGTTGGCTAGCCCTTCACCGTGACCTCGCCCCCGACCCTCGGGCCGCTGAGCCGGCTCGGTTGGCGCAGCTCCGGGCTGAGGGGGTTGACTCTGGGTGGTTTGGCTAAAAGCGGCCAGACCCAGGCCACTCACCAGGGCAGCGGCCAGGCCAGCAGTCAGCAGTGAACGATGAATTACCATGTGATGACTTGCTCCGATGGTTTAGGTTGACGATTCCTATTAAGCCTGGGCACTATGGCAAAACCATGGCCACCAAATTACAGATTTGTCATTTTTGCGAGCCCCTGGCGGTGCTAGGTTGTGAGCGCCTATGAACGTTTTATTAGTCGAAGATGAGGCCAAAATCGCCAGTTTTGTCGCCCAGGGGCTGCAAGAACAGGGTTTTGTGGTGGACACCTGCCCTAACGGCACCGAAGGCTATGCCCTGGCCACCGATCGCACCTACGACGTGGTGCTGCTCGACATCATGGTGCCGGGGATGGATGGGCTGGCCATTCTCAAGGCGCTGCGGGGGGCGGGCTACGCCGTGCCGGTGATTTTAATTACCGCCCGCAACGAGCTAGACGATCGCCTGGCCGGGCTAAATCTGGGGGCCGACGACTATATCGCCAAACCCTTCTATGTCGAAGAACTGGTGGCTCGCATGCACGCGGTGGTGCGGCGCAGCAGCGGCGAACGGCAGAATTTTTTGGCCGCTGGCCCCCTGCGCCTCGATCGCATCACCCGCGAAGTCACCTGCGGCGGGCAGCAGGTCGAGCTGACGGCGCGGGAGTTTAACCTGCTGGAATATTTGATGCGATCGCCCGGTCGCGTGCTGACCCGCACCCAAATTTTGGAGCATGTCTGGGGCTACGACTTTAACCCCAGCACCAACGTCGTCGATGTGGCGATTCAGCGGCTGCGCAAAAAGCTCGACCCCCTAGACGCCGCCCAGTGGATCGAGAGCGTGCGCGGCGTGGGCTATCGCTTTCGCCCCCCAGAAGAGCGCGCCCAAGGGGAACGCCTGTGACGCGATCGCCGCTCCCCCACCTATCTCTGCGGCTGCGGCTGGCGCTGTGGTCTGCCGCCCTGGCCGGGGGAGCACTGCTGGGGTTTGCCCTGCTGTCGAGCTGGCTGATCTACCAGGCAAAGCTCGACAGCCTCGACGCCCGATTAGAGCGCACTACTCCCCTGGGTCGCCCCGGCGATCGCAGGGAACGGCCCGATCGCCCCGCCATACCACCTAACCCAGAAGCGGCCCTGGCCCAAGACCTGGGCCTGCCCGCCGATGCCGAAGTGGGGCTTTTGCTGGTGGGCCGCGCGGGGTCGGTGGTCTACCAATCGCCCCAGTGGCCCAGCGCGATCGCCCAAATTTCCCCAGGCCCCAACCCAAGTCAAGGGCGGCGGGGGCCGCGTCGGTTGATGACGGTGCGAACCCCTGACGGGCCCTGGCGCGTGGTGGTGCGGGCTACGCCCGTGGGTCAACTGGCGATCGCCGCCAACCTCAACGCCCTCCGCCAGGAAATGGCCACCCTGCGACGCATTTACGTCCTCACCATTCCCGGCCTGCTGCTGGTGATTGGGGGTGGAGCCTGGGCGATCGCGGGCCAGGCGCTGCGGCCTGTGCGCCAGCTCAGCCAGCGCATTGGCCAGGTGACAGCCCAAGGGCTGCACCAACGAGTGCCCGCCGACCCCGACCCTGAGTTTGCGCCGCTAATTGCCGCCTTCAACGCCATGCTAGAGCGGCTAGAACGCAGCTTTCAGCAGGCCTCCCGCTTTAGTGGCGATGCTGCCCACGAGCTAAAGACTCCCCTCACCATTCTTCAGGGTGAGCTAGAGCGGGCCATTCAGCAGGTCCAAACCGGCTCGGCGGCCCAGCAAACCTTGAGCCAACTGCTCGACCAGGTGCGCCACCTGAGCGGCATTGTGCGTAAGTTACTGCTGCTGTCACTGGCCGATGCTGGACAGATGAGCATTCAGCGCCAGCCGGTCGATTTCAGCGCCTTAGTGCAAGATCAGCTGGAGGATCTGTCGCTGCTGGCCCCCGAGCTAGCAGTGACGGCTGAGATTGAGCCGGGGTTGGAGGTGAGGGGCGATCGCGACCTGCTGGCCCAGCTCATGCAAAACCTGATCACCAACGCTGCCAAATATAACCTGCCCCAGGGCTGGGTACGGGTGTCCGTCAACCACACTGATGCCCGCGTGCAGCTCACGTTGACCAACGCCACCACGCCCCTCACCGCCGCCGAGGCTGACCGCCTGTTCGATCGCTTTTACCGGGGCGACCCCGCCCGCGCTCGCCAAACCGAAGGGCTGGGCCTAGGCCTCAGCCTGGCCCGCGAGATCGCCCGCGCCCACGGTGGCGATTTGGTGCTGACCCCTAGCTTCGCTGGGGAGGCCCGGTTCGCTCTGCATTTGCCCGCCGCCCAGTCCGTTGCCAAACTTAAAAATTAGGGATCCTGCAGGTTGGGTAAAACGCGGTGCAACCCAACATTGATGGGCCTGCCTGGGTTCCGCTAGCGCTCCACCCAGCCCACAAGGCTGCAAGTCTAGGTCTAGATGAGTGAGGATTAGTCTTGCCCCATGGACAGAGAAATATTAGAGTTATGTAAACAACTGTTAACAAAGATATAGACTAAATTAAGGAAAATACTTCACTATGGCTTTACTTTGGGCCAGCGGTGGGTTGCTTTCGTCGTTGTCAGTTTCATGTTCTTACGGCAAGCCAGTATGAGACACGCGCTAAACATTTTGGTCATTTGTGTAGTAAGCCTCTGCGCCTGGCTGCCGATGGCACCGGCCCTGGCCTACGACAACCCCGAACTCTTACCCGATACCCAGACCGCCATCATCGACTTGGCCAAGTCGCTCAGCGCCCGCCAAGAAGAAAACCTCGACTCTCAGCTCAACGACTTTGAAACCGAAACCGGCTGGAAACTGCGGGTGCTAACCCAGTACGACCAAACCCCAGGCCGAGCGGTAAAAGACTTTTGGGGCCTAGACGATCGCAGCATTATGCTAGTGGCTGACCCCCGCGGCGGCAACTTGCTCAACTTTAGCGTGGGTGATGCCGTCTACGACCTGCTGCCCCGCACCTTCTGGATTGAGCTGCAAACTCGCTACGGCAATCAGTTCTTTGTGCGCGAAAACGGCGAAGATAACTCCATTCTCAGCGCCCTAGAGTCGATTGAGGGTTGCCTGCGCCAGGGGGGCTGCAATGTGGTGCCCGGTCTGCCCCAAGAGCAGTGGGTGCTGACGCTAATTACCTCTATCGTCGGTGGTGTGATCTGTGGATTTGCGGCCCATCCCCGCAAGGGCGATCAGATTTTGGCCTGGCAGTGGGTGCTGATCTTCTCACCGCTGTGGGGGATTTTGTTCTTTGCCTTTGGCATTGGCCCAGTGGTGACCCGTACCAGTGACTGGCTGCCCCTGACTCGTAACATTGCGGGCTTTTTAATTGGTGCGCTGGTGGCCTACCTGACGCCAATTCTCGGCAATCAGGCCTCCAATTCGGAGACCTAACGGCGAAGAATCCTGTTTAAGCGGCAATAGGTGCGGCAGTGGGCATCGTTCTGACGGACGATGCCCACGCTGTTTTTGGGATGAGAGCTGAGGCGAGAGAACAACTTGGCTATACCGGCTGGGCGGCCATAACGGCGTTGACTGTCGCCAGCAGTTGCCGGGGGTCGACGGGTTTGCTGACGCAGTCGTTGGCCCCGGCTTTAAGGGCTTGCTCTGTTTGGTCAGGGCTGTCTAGATCGACTAGGGCCAGAGTTTTTGGCCCTAAGGAACCTGAGCGCTGGCGCAGGGTGGCAATGATAGCGCTGCCATCGGCGCTGGCCAGGCTGAGGCTGGTGATCATGGCGGCGGGCTGAAGCAGCTCTACCTGGTCGAGCACTCGCGATCCGTCCACAATCCAGATCACCTGGTATCCGGCGGCGGTGAGCATGTCACAGATGACGCTGGCGGTTTCTTCGTTGTCTTCGACTAGCACAATGCGCCCCACGACGGGTTCGGCAGTGAGCGGTGGCTCGGCCACGAGGGGCTCAGTCGATCGCTGCAGCGGGAGTCTGACGGTAAAAATAGAGCCCTTGCCAGCCTCTGAGCTGACTTTAATGGAGCCGCCGTGGAGCTCGACTAGCTGCTTGGTGAGGGCTAGGCCCAGGCCCGTACCCGCGTGTTCTCGCTGGAGCACGCTTTCAAGCTGCTGAAACTTGCCAAACAGCAAGGATTGGGCGGCGGCTGAGATGCCAATGCCCGTGTCTTCGATTTGAAAGACGGCGTCGTTTTGCTCGCGCCGCACGTGCAGAACAACTTTGCCGCCGGCATTAGTAAATTTGACGGCATTGCTGAGCAGGTTGGCGAGAATTTGCCGCACCCGCCGGGGGTCAGCTAGAAAAGAGTCTTGGCCATTGGTCAGTTTGAGGTCGAGGGCGATGTCGATGTCGTTTTGGGTGGCCTCGGTGCGAAAGCCATCGACGCTCTGGCGACACAGGGACGTGAGGGAAAACTGACGCACTTCTAAAACGGTGCGCCCAGCCTCAATTTTTGACACGTCGAGAATGTCGTTGATGACGCGCAGCAGATGCTCGCCGCTGGTTTGAATGGTGGAGAGGTAGTCGCGCTGGCGGGGGGTGAGCTCGCCCAAAGACCAGCGCAGCAGGGTGGCCGACATGCCAATGATGTAGGTGAGAGGGGTGCGCAGCTCGTGGCTCATGGTGGCCAAAAACTCGGTCTTGGCGCGGTTGGCGGATTCGGCGGCCACTAAGGCATCGCGCAGGTCTTGGGTGCGTTCGACCACGCAAACCTCTAGGTTTTGGGTTTGCTGCTGGAGCTGGTGGTAGAGCTGGGCCTGGTTGATGGCGATCGCCAGGTGTTCGGCGATGTGCTGCAAAAACTCGGTTTCCCAGGGTTGCCACTGGCGCAGGTCATCGCACTGGTGCACAATCAGCAGCCCCCAGAGCTGCGGCCCTACCTGAATCGGAGCCACGGCCTTTGACTTGACCTGCATCTGCGTTAGAAAAGCTGCCATGCAGGGGGCGTGGGGGTAGGCTTTGCCCACGTCATCGATGACAAGGGGGCGACCGTGGCGGTAGCGGCGCTCTTGGTGGGGGTAGTCGGGGTGGTCGTGAAAGCAGAGATCTTCGGTGTAGTTGAGCACCGAGGTGAGGCGATCGCTGGCTCGCGACTCGTAGGTAATGTAGCCCATCGGCCCTGCTTCGCTGGCGTGGGCAGCAGCAGCGCTGTTCATGGGCTTGACCGGAGTGCCGGGCACCTGGTCAAACTGGTAGATCAGCAGCCGATCGGCCTGGAGAAACTGGCGCACCTCGGCCACGGTGGTTTCTAAAATTTCGCCCAGTTCTAGGCTGCCCTGAATTTTAGTAATCACTTGGTTGAGCAGCAGTCGGCGCTCCTGCTGCCGGTCAATGACGACTTGAGTCGGCACCTCGGCCCAGGACTGCATCCAGGCCAGCATAAACTGGCTGAGGGCGCTGAGGTGGGTGGCAGATACGGGCCGACTCAGGCCCAGCGGGGCCAAAAATGCCTCTACGTCAGCAGCTTCGGTGATGAGGCCGACCACGGCGCGATCGTCATCCTGAGGGTGCGCCGTTACGACCACCGAAAGTTCTAGCCCCACTAAACACCAAAAACTGTCGTCGTCGGAGGTGTCAGTGGGTAGGTCAGCTTTGGTCAGCAGGGTCAGCTGGTACTGTTGGCAGTACTGACGCAAAAACTGCTCTAGCAAAACTAGAGCAGCCTTGGGCATGACCTGTTTGGTGCCGTGGGTTATAAAGTCAGGCATTTCTATATTTTGAGGCCGAGGGCGCCCACTGCGGTGGTTTGAAACGGGGAGTTGCCAAAGAAAGCCTTAAGGTTTGAGGAGCTTCATCCTAGAGAGTCCCTATGGTAACTTCCGTTTTGGCCCTACCCTGACTTACGCTAGAGTTCCTTCAGATTTGTTGTTGCCGAGAGATCGCCCATGCATCGCTTAGCCGCTACCCCCGGCGGCTGGACGCCGGACACCGATGGCGTTATTTTTGTCGAGCAGACTCCGGCCCCGCTGGTGTTTCTCACCGCCGCTGATACTGAGATTCAAAGCCTGACTCGGGCCAGTTTTCCCGCCGATTTTCCGGGCTTGCGGGTGGCCAACTTGCTTCAGCTTCAGCAGCAGTTGGCGATCGACACCTACTCCGACGATGTGCTGCGCCACGCCCAGATCATTGTGGTGCGGCTGCTGGGGGGCCGCGCCTACTGGCCCTATGGTCTAGAAGTTGTCAGAGATGTGGCCGCCGAAACCGGAGCGGCGCTGATTGTGCTGCCCGGCGACGATCGCCCCGCCCCCGACTTGATCAGCCATTCCACCGTGCCGCTGACGGTGGCCAATCAGCTCTGGCGCTACCTCAACGAAGGCGGTGTCGAGAATATGGCGCATGGGTTGATGGGGGTGTGCGATCGCATCCTTCACACTAGCTACCACCCCCCCGAGCCCCAAGAAATTCCCAAGGTTGGGGTCTATCCTGTCAGTTCAAAATTCAAAATTTCTCCTTTGGAGACGCTACGCGAACAAAATTCAAAATTTAGAGTCGGTCTGATCTTCTACCGCGCCCACTACCTCGCGGGCAATACCGCCCCGATTGATGCGCTGTGTATGGCTCTGGCAGAACGCAATTTGCACCCGGTGCCGGTGTTTGTGTCATCGCTGCAAGATCCCGAGGTGCAGGAGGATTTGATTGCTCTGCTGAAGCCTAAGGATGGCCAGGGCATTGACGTATTGCTGAATACCACTAGCTTTTCGGTGGCGAAACTGGACGGTGCCACGCCCAATTTATATCTATGGGAAGTCCTCGATGTGCCGGTGCTGCAAGTGATTCTCAGCGGCGGCACCAAAGCCGCCTGGAAAAGCCAGAGCCTGGGCCTCTCGCCCCGCGACATTGCCATGAATGTGGCCCTGCCCGAGGTAGATGGGCGGATTATCACCCGCGCGGTTTCGTTTAAGTCGATCAACCAGCGCAGCGAGACCCTGGAAACCGATGTGGTGACCTACGAGCCGGTAGCTGACCGGATAGAATTTGTCGCTGACCTCGCCGCTCACTGGGCTGCCCTACGCCGCACTCCGGTGGGCGATCGCCGCATTGCCCTGATTCTCGCCAACTACCCTAACCGCGACGGTCGGTTGGCGAATGGCGTCGGCCTTGACACGCCCCAGAGTGCGATCGAAGTTCTCCATGCCCTCAAAGCGGCGGGCTACACCCTGGGCGACATTCCCACCGATGGCGACGATTTGATTCGCCAGCTCACCGCCGGGGTGACCAATGACCCCGAGGGCAGAGATTTTCGCCAGATTCATCAAACTCTGCCCGTCGCTGATTACCTACAGCACTTTGAGCAGCTGCCGGAAGCCGTCCGCACTGGCATGATCAGCCGATGGGGGAGTGGGGGAGATAACCCTCACCACCCCATCACCATTCCCGGCATCCAGCTCGGCAATGTCTTCATCGGCGTTCAGCCCAGCCGGGGCTATGACCTCGACCCCTCCCTCAACTACCACTCACCCGATCTGGAGCCGACCCACAGCTACCTGGCCTTTTATCTCTGGCTGCGGCATAGCTTTGGAGCGCAGGCGATCGTTCACCTGGGCAAGCACGGCAACCTGGAATGGCTGCCCGGCAAAGGCGTCGGCCTGTCGCAAAACTGCTACCCCGAGGCCATGTTTGGCCCCATGCCCCACCTCTACCCGTTTATCGTCAACGACCCGGGCGAAGGCTCTCAAGCGAAGCGCCGCGCCCAGGCGGTGATTCTCGACCACCTGACGCCACCGCTGACCCGCGCCGAACTCTACGGCCCCCTCGAAAAGCTCGAAGGTCTGGTGGATGAATACTACGAAGCCCAAAGCTTGGATCCGAGCCGGTTGGCCTTGATTGGCGATCGCATCCTCACCCTACTCACCGACACCCACTTACTCGACGAAATCTCCCCCGCCACCCCACCCTCCCCATCTCCTCCATCCTCCCTGCCCACCCTCCTCCCTACCCTCGACACCTATCTCTGCGATCTCAAAGAGGCCCAGATCCGCGACGGCCTCCACATCTATGGCTGCTGCCCCGATGGCCGCCAGCTGCGAGATTTGATCGTGGCGATCGCCCGCCACCCCGGCCCTGGCCGTCGGGGGCTTGCGCGGGCGATGGCAGACTCTTGGAACCTTGACCTCGACCCCCTCACCGCCGAGCCTGGGGAACCCTTCACCGGGTTGGCCAACTGTCGGATTGTGGGGGATGCGATCGAAATGCTGGAGGAGGAAGCGTCCCGGCTGGTAGAGTTCCTCCTGGAACCATCTCCCCTACCCATTCACCCACCCACCCACCCACCCATCCTCACCGCCGAACTCCGCTGGATTCAGTACACCCTCATCCCCGCCCTGACCCACACCACCGACGAGATCGCCAACCTGCTGGCGGGCCTCGACGGGCGCTACGTGCCCAGCGGCCCTGCCGGAGCGCCCACCCGCAACCGCCCCGACGTGCTGCCTACGGGCCGCAATTTCTTCTCGGTGGATATTCGCGCTATCCCCACCGAGAGCGCCTGGGATGTGGGGCGGCGGGCGGCGGAAGCGCTGGTGGAGCAGTACACCCAAGACCACGGCGATTACCCTCAAACCTTGGGCCTGTCGGTGTGGGGCACCTCCACCATGCGTACCGGCGGGGACGACATTGCCGAAGCTCTGGCCCTAATGGGAGTGCGCCCGGTGTGGGATGGCCCCTCGCGGCGGGTGGTCGATTTTGAGGTGCTGCCGCTGGCGGCGATCGGGCGGCCCCGAGTAGATGTCACCCTGCGGATTTCGGGCTTCTTTCGCGATGCTTTCCCGAATCTGATCGACCTGGTAGATCAGGCGGTGGCGGCAGTGGCGGCCCTGGCAGAACCGCCAGAGCAAAATCCTCTGGCAGCGCGATCGCGCCAGGAGAGCGCCGAGTGGCAGGCCCAGGGGCTGACAGCGGAGCAGGCGGAGCTGCGATCGCGCTATCGCATCTTTGGCTCTAAGCCGGGGGCCTACGGGGCTGGCTTGCAGGGGCTAATCGAATCGCAAAACTGGACTAGCGACGAAGATCTGGCCCGCGCCTACCTAAACTGGAGCGGCTACGCCTACGGTCGCCATGCCCAGGGCCACGCTATGCCCGAAGCCTTTGAGCAGCGGCTTAAGCATTTGCAAGTGGTGCTCCACAACCAGGACAACCGCGAGCACGACCTGCTCGACTCCGACGACTACTATCAGTTTCAGGGGGGCATGACGGTGGCCGCTAGAACTCTCCAGGGACAGCAGCCCGCCACCTACTTTGGCGACAATGCGGTGACGGCGAAGCCCAAGGTGCGATCGCTCGACGCCGAAATTGCCAAGGTCTACCGCTCCCGCGTGGTCAACCCCAAGTGGATCGAGGGCGTCATGCGCCACGGCTATAAGGGAGCCTTTGAGATGGCCGCCACCGTCGATTACCTGTTTGCCTACGACGCCACCGCCCACTGCGTCGCCGACCACATGTATGAGGGCGTGGCCCAGGCCTATTTGCTCGACCCCACGGTGCAGGCTTTTGTGCAAACCTCAAACCCCTGGGCGCTGCGCGATATGGCCGAGCGCCTGCTTGAAGCCAGCCAGCGGGGGCTATGGGCCACCGCCAGCGCCGAGCTGCTCGATAGCCTGCGGCAGATCGCCAACCAGGCGGAGGGGGTGCTCGAAACCCAGCAGTTTGATCGGGGCCAGCCCCAGGCAGAATAGCCGGTTGAGCGATCGCCCCAATTCGGTGTTCCTGAATTGAGGCATTAATTTAGGTAGGGCAAACGACCGTTTGCCCCTACGAGGGACGTTGAATGCTTAATTCATACCTGTGTCCAGCAACGCCCCAATTTCTTCAAAAGGGAGCCACGGTTAGCACACCAAGGGTTGCTGCTCTGATGCCGCTGCGGTCTGTTGCAGGTAGCTCCGCGTAATCTCAAGAATCCGCTGGGAGGCCTGACCATCGCCAAAGGGGTTGATCGCCTCGGCCATGGCCTGGTAGGCCTCGGGGTGCAGCAGCAGCGTCTCGGCCTCCGCCAGCATGCGGTCGGCATCGGTGCCGATTAGCTTGGCGGTGCCTGCCATCACGGCCTCGGGGCGTTCGGTGTTATCGCGCAGCACCAGCACCGGTTTACCCAGGCTGGGGGCTTCCTCCTGCAAACCGCCCGAGTCAGTCATCACTAGGTAGCACCGCTGAATCGCGCCCACCAGCTGGGTGTAGTCGAGGGGCTCAGTCAAAAAGGCGCGGGGATGATCGCTGAGGGCGGCCTGGAGCGGCTCTCGCACCGTGGGGTTGCGGTGCAGGGGCAGCAGCAGGGCCGTATCGGGAAACCGTTCGAGCACCTTGAGAAAGCCTGCGGCGATCGCCCCCAAGGGTGCGCCCCAGTTTTCGCGCCGATGCACCGTCGATAAAATCACTCGGTGGCGGTGCCAGTCTAGCCCCGGCACCTCGCAGTCGGGATGGCGCTCGGCTACCGACAGCAGGGCATCGATCACAGTGTTGCCGGTCTGGTGCAGATTGCCGGTCACCCCCGATCGCTCTAGGTGCTGCACCGACAGAGCTGTGGGCGCAAAGTGCAGCTGGGCAATTTGGGAGATCAGCCGTCGGTTGGCCTCCTCAGGAAAGGGGTTGTAGATGTTATCGGTGCGCAGACCCGCCTCGACATGGCCCACCGGAATCTTTTGATAAAAGGCGGCTAGGGCCGCAGCAAAGGCCGTCGTCGTATCGCCCTGCACCAGCACCAGGTCGGGGCACTGCTCTTGAAACAGGGCTTCTAGTCCCTGGAGGCTGCGACAGGTGATGTCGGTCAGGGTTTGGCGGGGCTGCATAATCGCTAAATCTTGGTCGGCGCTTAGGTTAAACAGCGCCATCACCTGATCCACCATCTCCCGATGCTGGCCGGTGAGCAGCACCTGGGTGTCAAAGTCGGGGCACTGACGAAAACACTGAATCACCGGCGCAAGTTTAATCGCCTCAGGGCGAGTGCCCAATACAATGCAGACTTTAAACGGTGGAACCATAGGGAGCTGCCCTTCGAATGCAAAATCATGCTCAGAATAACTTGTTCGGGCAACTGCGGCTCCAGGCCAGCCCTAGATGACCATCGCGTTCTCCATTCACCTCCACCGGAGGTGAATGGGGAACGCGATACAATTGCTACATCAGCCCTACTCGCGAACTGAGCTGGCCCATAAAATCTGTCAGGTTCTTACCGGTGGCTAACCATGGGATATTTTCTCGCCCTACCGCCATGACCTTGCAAATGCTCATGCCCGCGCTGCGCCTTGCCAAGGGGCTCACTCTCGCTGGTTTTGTGGTGGTGTTTATGGCCGACATAGTAACCCCCCTGGGGTTTGCCCACGGCGTGCTCTATCCGCCGCTGGTGGCGATGGCGGGGCTATCTTGCAAGGGCCGGTGGGTGGTGGGGGCCACTGTCGCAGGTATGGGGCTAACGGCAGCAGGCTTTTTTGTGTCGCCGCCAGCTCCCCCCGATTTTGCTATCGCCTATGTGATTGCCAATCGGCTACTGTCAGCTATAGCGATCGCCCTAACCGGCGGCTTGACCTGGGCAATTGTGCGGCATGTCAAGCAGATCAATGCCTCCCGGCAATTGCTTAGCGACACCTACGACACCCTCAAGTCGCAGCAAACTCTGCTGCAAATGGCTGGCGAAATTGGCCACTTTGGGGGCTGGCAGGTACCCCTCAACAGCCCCACCGCGATCTGGTCAGAAGAGGTGTGCCGCATCCACGAGGTCGAGCCGGGGTTTTCGCCTACCGTAGCCCAGGGCATTGAGTTCTATGCGCCCGAGTACCGCGATCGCATTGCCACCGTCGTTGCTGCCTGCATCAAAACCGGCCAGCCCTTCGACGAAGAGCTGCAAATCATCACCGCCCGCCAGCGCCGAGTGTGGGTACGCGCCATTGGCCAGCCTGTGCGCAATGACCAGGGCACCATTGTGGCCATCCAGGGGGCTTTCCAAGACATCACGGTACGAAAGCAGGCCGAAGCATCCCTAGAGCGCAGCGAGCAGAGGTTTCGCCAGTTGGCCGACGCCATGCCCCTAATCGTGTGGACCGCCGACCCCAACGGCACCGTGGACTACGCCAGCCACGCCCTGCGGGTCTACACCGGCATCCATGAGCCAGACCCCCACCCCAGCCAAGCCTGGACGGCCCTGCTGCATACCGACGATCTTGCCCCCTGCCTGGCGGCGTGGGATAGGGCGGTGCAAACCACCAGCCCCTACCGCTTTGAGTTTCGGCTGCGGCGCTACGACGGCGACTACCGCTGGCACCTGGTGCAGGCCGTCCCCATTCGCGATCAAGACGGCACCTTGATCAAGTGGTACGGTACCGCGATCGAAATCCATGAGCAAAAGCAGCTGGCCCATGAAGCCCGCCAGACCGCCGATCGCCTCAACACCACCCTAGAAAGCATCACTGACGCCTTTTTAACCCTCGATCACAAGTGGCGCTTCACCTTTCTCAACCGCCAGGCCGAAGAACTCTTGCAGCGCCAGCGGGCCGATCTGCTCGGCAATTACGTGTCGGATGAGTTTCCAGAGGCGGTCGGCAGTGTTTTTCATCAGCAGTTTGAAACGGCTATTGAACAGGGGCGATCGGTCGAATTTCGAGAATTTTATCCCCCTCTAAATGCCTGGTTTGATGTACGGGCCTATCCCTCCAGCGAGGGCTTGGCCGTATATTTTCAAAACGTGAGCGATCGCATTGCCCTCGAAGAGCATCTGCACCAGTCGCAGCGGCTAGAGTCTATCGGCCAGCTCACCGGCGGCATTGCCCACGACTTTAACAATCTGCTAACCGTCATTTTGGGCAACGCCGAGCTGCTCAGCGAGATGCTGGCCTCCGACTCCCGACTCCAGCCCCTAGCGGAGATGATTAGTAGTGCCGCTCAGCGGGGGGCCGACCTTACCCAGCGGCTGCTAGCCTTTGCCCGTCGCCAGGCTCTCGCGCCTGAAGTGGTGGATGTCAACCAGCTGATGGCCGCCATGGATGGGCTACTGCGCCGCACCCTGGGTGAGCACATAGCCATTGAAATGTTGCTTGAGGCCGAGCTGTGGCCGGCTCTAGTTGACCCTGCCCAGCTCGAAAGTGCCCTGCTCAACCTCTGCCTCAACTCCCGCGACGCCATGATTCAGGGGGGGCGGCTCACCCTCGAAACCGCCAACACCCATCTCACCCAAGACTATGCCAACCAGCAGGTGGAAGTGGTGCCAGGGCCATACGTGATGGTGACAGTGTCAGACACAGGGCTGGGCAT
>JANPIO010000149.1:0-8306 GCA_031425055.1 Phormidium sp. VAR_61_metabat_6 | reverse complement strand
GGGCGAAGCTCTCACCGCAGCTGACGTGCGTTACAAGCTGGGGCTGGCCTTTCAGCACCTAGAGTCGGCCCTACCCGAAGATATTCGCCAAATTTACCTAGGCGATGTGTCGCTGCGCCCCGAACCTCTGCCCGACGACCTCGACGGTCTGTTAACCGTTCCCGATCTGGAGGGAGTGAGTTTAGGGAATACTAGCTTAGTGGGCACCACCGGGGACTTCGGCAATGAATGGGCCAACTAATTTTGACCCGCAACGGGAGTCCTGGGGAGGGGCAATGACAATGAAGCACATCGGTAAACTGAGCCTAGCGCTGGGTTTAATGCTGCTGGTTGGGCAGGCTGCCCCAGCCGCCAACTTAGAAGAACAGCTCGATCTGCGCCCCAATAGCGCCACCCAGGGAGAGTCGCGAGATGTGGCCGATGGCTGGATGCAGCTGGGCAACCAGCAGCTGTCCGAGGGCAATCTCACCCAGGCCGTAGATTCTTGGGCTGAGGCGGCCGAAATCTATCGCCTGTTGGGCGACGGTCAGTCGGCGGGGCGGGCCTACGGCTCTATGGGGGCAGCCTTTGCCACCCTAGATCGCTATCCTGAGGCCGAGCGAGCGTTTGTGTTGCGCATCGGTACTGCCCGCGACAACGACGACCTGCTCGGGCAGGTCTACGGCCTCAACAACTTGGGCAATCTCTACATCAACCAGGGCCGCCTGAACGAAGGGCAGGCTCAGTTCCAGGAGGCCCTGCAAATTGCCCGCACCGCCGGCGATTCGAGGGCGATCGGCGTCTCCCTCAGTAACCTGGGCCAGGTGGCAACCCAGCGAGGCGACCTAGATGTGGCGGTGCAACTGCTCGAAGCCGCCACCAACTACCGCATTTTGGCCAGCGACTACCTGGGTGAGGCCCACTCATCCAACAGCCTGGGGGATGTCTATGTGGCCCTAGGGCGCGAGTCTAACGCCATTGGTGCCTATCGGGTTGGGCTGCGGGCCGGGGTTGATGCGGGCGATCGCGCCCTACAAATTCGTGCCCTCGACGGTCTAATTGGCATTTATCTGGAGCGGGACGACCTAGTTCAGGCCAAAGCCTACCTCGACCAGCGCGCCGCCCTCACCTTGGGCACTGTGCCGCCCGATCTCCAAACCGCCCTCAGCTATCGAGCCTTGGGGGACTATTATATGCTGACCGGGGACGCAGCTCGGGCCGAGCAGGCCTTTACGCTGGGGCTACAGATTGCGCGCGATCTTCAGCAAAAGTCTTTAGAGGCTGAGTTTATCAACCGACTGCTAGAGTTTTAGCCTTTTGCTACATCAGCCAATCAAAGGGGCTTTCCCAGTTTTTCAGGGAAGCCCTTTTGATTAGGAGGAGCCAGTCGCCTATCGCTTAAGGATGCACCTGGGCGTACTGGTCGAAGGGTGCTGCACCTAGCTCGGCGGCACCGTTTAGCCCTGGCTTCACCGGGGGCAGAGGGTTGCGGGCTTTGATCAAGGCGATCGCTCGGGTAACGGTTTCGGGCAAAATCACCACCAGGCTGTCATCTTCAGCGCCATCTAGCGCTGCGTTGATCGCCTCGGTTTCATCGAGAATGGTGCGGTAGCTGGCATCGCCAGTCCCCTCCTCGATGCCGTGGACAATCCACTTAGCAGCGTCGCCCCGCTCCCGACCGCGGGTGTCGTCGTCCTCTTTAACCACGATATCGTCAAACATTTGGGCTGCTAGCTTGCCGAGGGTGATGAAGTCATCGTCGCGGCGATCGCCGGGGCCGCCAACCACACCAACGCGCTTGCCCGGCCAGTTCTTGACAAAACCGCCCAGGGCTTCGTAGCTGGCGGGGTTGTGGGCATAGTCGACTAGGGCGTGGAACCGACCTAGGTTGAACAGGTTCATGCGGCCTGGGGTTTGATCAGTCGAGGCCTCAAAGGTGTGCAGAGCCTGGCGAATATAGCCGATGTCAACCCCTTGGGCAAAGGCTGCCAGACTAGCTGCTAGGGCGTTGGCAATCTGGAAGGGAGCCTTACCGCCCATGGTTAGGGGCACCTTGTCGGCCTGCTCAATGCGCAGCAGCCAGTCGCCCTTGAGAATAGATAGATAGCCCTGCTCGTAGACGGCGGCCAGCCCTCCCTGCTGAGAATGCTTGCGCACCAGCTCATTGTGACAATCCATCGAGAAGTAGGCCACCTGGCTCTTTACCTTTTGGGCCATCGCCGCCACCAGCGGGTCGTCGGCGTTGAGCACCGCGTAACCGCTGGGTCGCACCGCTTCGGCCACCACGCTCTTGAGGTGGGCCATATCTTCGAGGGTTTCGATGTCTCCCAGGCCCATGTGGTCGGCGGCCACGTTGAGCACTACGCCGATGTCGCAATCTTTGAAGGCGAGGCCCGATCGCAGAATACCGCCCCGCGCCGTCTCCAGCACTGCTACCTCCACGGTGGGATCCTGCAAAATCACCTGGGCGCTCTGGGGGCCGGTGGTGTCGCCCGGCTCCACCATGTTGTCGCCGATGTAGATACCGTCAGTGGTAGTAAAGCCCACCATCTGACCGGTCTGCTTAAAAATGTGGGCGGTGAGGCGGGTGGTAGTGGTTTTGCCGTTGGTGCCGGTAATCGCCACCACCGGAATGCGGGCGGGCTGACCCGGCGGGAACAGCATGGCCAAAATTGGCTCGGCCACGTTGCGGGCAATGCCCACGCTGGGGCACACGTGCATACGCAGGCCAGGAGCAGCATTGACTTCGACAATCACCCCATCTACCTCGCGCAGGGGTTTGGAAATGTCGGTGGTGACGACATCAATGCCGGCAATGTCTAGCCCAATGGTTTTGGCGATGCGCTGGGCCACCCAAATGTTGTCGGGGTGAATGTCGTCGGTGCGATCGATGGCAATGCCGCCCGTGCTCAGGTTAGCGGTGGCCCGCAGATAGCACATTTCGCCCGCAGGCAGCACGGTGTCGAGGGTGTAGCCCTTGCGATCGAGCAGTTGCCAGGTGGTGCGATCGACCTCAATGCGGGTCAACAGGTTGTCGTGGCCGACGCCGCGGCGGGGATCTTGATTGGTAATTTCAATTAGCTGCTCAATGGTGGATTTGCCGTCGCCAACCACGTGGGCAGGCACCCGCTCGGCCACCGCAATGACCCGGCCATTGATCACCAGCACGCGGTGATCGCAGCCCTTATAGAAGCGTTCAACAATCACGCCACTGGAAACCTCTCTGGCCGCTTCATAGGCTTCTTCTGCGGCTTCAAAGGTGTCGATGTCGATGGTAATGCCGCGCCCGTGGTTGCCGTCGAGGGGCTTGATCACAATGGGGTAACCGCCCACATCCTCGATCGCATTCTCAAGCTCATCGAGATAGTTGATTACGGTGCCCCGAGGTACAGGAACCCCGGCGTTGCGCAGAATTTGCTTGGTGCCCTCTTTGTCGGAGGCCAGCTCTACTGCCAAAATGCTGGTCTTGCTGCTCAGGGTGGCCTGCACCCGCTGCTGATAGCGACCGTAGCCGAGCTGAATCATCGCCCGGGTGGAGAGCTGCATCCAGGGAATATCTTGAATTTCGGCGGCGCGCACAATGGCTTCGGTGCTAGGCCCCAGGGCGGCGTCAAGGCGAAATTCGGTGAGGTCAGCCAGGTCTTGCTCTAGCTCTTTTTGGGAGTAGTGACCGGTTTCGACCAGGCTGTTGCACAGGCGCACCGCCGCGCGGGCGGCATAGCGCCCGGCCTGCTCGTTTTGGTACTCAAACACCACCTGATACACTCCGGCTTCGGCGACGCTGCGGGTGCGGCCAAAGCCCACGGGCATGGCGGCCATGGTTTGCAGCTCAAGGGCGATATGCTCAACGATATGGCCCATGTAGGTGCCCTGGCGCACCCGGCTCAAGAAGCCCCCCCGATGCCCTGGAGAACAAAAGTGCTCGATCAGGCTAGGGAGCGTTTCTACCAGCGCTTCGTAAAACCCAGGAATTTGGTCAGAGGGGCGATCGGCAAGATCTTCTAGATCTAGCCGCATCAAAATCAGGTTGGGATACCGGATGCTCCAGTAATTTGGCCCGCGTAGAGTCTGGGTTTTAAGAATTCGCATGGGCTGTGGTGACTCACTGGTCGTAAAACAATGTCAGCTTGGGATCTGTAGAAAAATAACTTGTAAAAAGTCAAATCGACAACTATCGAGAATTTGGTTCGATTTGCTGTGCCAATTTAGCGTCGGCGCGTGATCGCATTGGGCAAGTCTTTTGATTGGGGATCGACCATCTAGGCTAAGTAGTTCAGTTTAGAAGCTACCTCGAGCTGTTTTAACCCAATTGACCTGGCTTGTCAGGAAACCCAGACAATTTTCCCAGGCAACTATGCCCGTAGATCCTTGACTAAGCTTCGAGAGCATCTAGGAAAAACTGGGTAATGGAGGCAGTATAACCCTAGCCTAAGGCTCAAAATAGTATCTTTTGAGGGTTAATTTGGTTGAGTTGGGGCCTGGGTTACCCGATTGCCTCTGCCTACTGGGTGAGGGCGCGAAGAAAGCTTTGAAGCTCGCTGAGAAAACTGCCGCGCTTGCTCGTAGAACCGGTTGCCCTATCGTCGGGGGTGGCAGTTTCACCCATCAAAATGCGATCGATCGCTTCACCGGGGGGCTTTTCGGGCAATTCGGCCAGCAGCTCATAGCCATTGTCGGTCTCTTGCCACACCTGCCAGGGGTTGGGGTAGGAGCGCAACAGCACGGCCCCCTCCATGGGCCGCAGGTAGTAGACCGGCTCCAGGGTGCTGAGGAAGCGATCGCGCAGCTGCCGCCCAGCATAGCCAATGCCGATGGTGGCCACGTCTTCGAGCTTGGGGTTGAGCATGACCACAAAGGCATCGCCCGCCTGGGCACACATCTCTTCTACCTGATTGACCTCGATCGATGAGGGCTCAACGAATAGGTAGGCCTGGTCGCCTGGCTCTATTTCGCTGTGCAGCTCGCCAATGCCCCGCACCACAAACTCAGGGTTGCCCCAGTTGCGGCGAGCCAGGGCCGCTGCCCCCGCATCGGGGAAATATACTTTGAAGGTCAGGCCCAGCTCTTGCAGGGCCGGGTAAAACAGTTCGGCGACAGGCAGGCCCTTCAGCTCGGAGTAGACCAGTTCGACCATCATCCGAGGTAGCCCCGCCTGGATCGCCGCCTGGGTGGCTCCTCGAGCCTGGGCGATCGCGTCTTCGAGACTGGCCGGAACGCCCGTAGTCGTTACAGAATCCATAGCACCATCCATAGCAGGCTCTATACCGGAGATAAGGTTAGGGGAACGAGGGTGCGATGGAGCACCTGGCGCAGCACCATCGCCGCCCAGTCAACGTCAGCAGCAGTGGTGTGTCGCCCCAGGGTGAGACGAATGCCGCAGCGGGCCGCGCGATCGCCGTAGCCCATGGCCAGCAGCACCGGGCTGGGGCTGACTTGGCCACTGTGACAGGCCGACCCGGCGCTAATGCCAATGCCAGCCAGATTCATCTCGCGCACCAGGGTGCGGCCGCTGACGCGATCGCCATCGGCGGCGGCAATGCAAAAGCTGGCGTGGTGAGGCAGCCGGTGGCTGCGATTGCCCGTGGGCGCTAGCTCAGCCACATCAGCGAGCCGCTCAAAGAGGCGATCGCGTAGCCCAATCAGCCGCAGGGTCTCACTGGGCATTTCCACCGCCGCTAGGGCCGCCGCCGCCCCAAACCCGGCCAACACCGGCACCGCCTGGGTGCCCGATCGCCGCCCAAACTCCTGGCCACCGCCCCCCAGCAGCGGCTCTAGCTCAACCCTAGGGCGCACATAAAGCGCCCCAGCTCCCTGGGGGCCATAGATCTTGTGGCTAGAGAGCGACAGCAGATCGACCGGCAGGGTTTGCACATCAATCGGCAGCCGCCCCGCCACCTGCACCGCATCGGTATGAAACAGCGCTCCGTGATCACGGGCTATCTGCCCTAGCAGCTCAATGGGCTGAAGGGTGCCCACCTCACTCTGACCGTAAATAATAGATACCAGCACGGTGTTGTCGCGCAGAGCCTGGCGCAGATCGGACGGGCTGATCCGCCCCTGGGCATCCACCGGCAGCCGGGTCACCTGCCAGCCCAGCTGCTCAAGGTGCCGAGCGGGCTGCTCAATGGCAGAATGCTCCACCGCCGAAATAATTAGGTGCTGGCCCACTCGGTAGCGCCGAGCCACCCCGAGCAGCGCCAGATTGTTGGCCTCGGTGCCCCCGGCCGTAAAGACTACCGAGTTAACATCAGCGTTGAGCAGCGATGCCACCTGCAAGCGCGCCTGCTCTAAAACAGTGGCGGCTTGGTTGCCCCAGTGGTGCAGGCTGGAGGGATTGCCCCACTGTTCGGCCATGGCGGTCTGCATCGCGGCGATCGCCTCCTGGCGAGGGGGCGTGGTAGCGCTGTAATCTAGATAAATCTGCATAGCGAGCTCGACAAGAGAACAGCGCCCCCCTAGGGCACAGAGTCCATCCTAGCAGGGAGCGCTATCCCTAACGAGTCAACAAAACCACACCCGCTATGGCCCACTTTGCTCCTGAGGTGCCACGGCCCTATGACCTGGTCGCCAGAGCTGCCACCAGGTCATAGGGAGGACTGGGCACCTCAGCGGGGCTGAGTAGGCGGTTAACCACGCCCATGTGCCAGCCCAAACGCCAGAGGCTGCTGTGCGATCGAAACCCAGTCCCCAAAACCCGCAGCCCCCACAGCAGAATCAGCACCAACCGGGGTGCCAGCCCGTGCAGCTGCATACCCTGATCGCGGTAGCGTAGGTAGAGGGTGGCTAGCCCGTAGCCCCAGTTGTAAGCTTTGCGGTAGGTCGCCTGGCGAGCCTCCACAAATGATTGCTTGGTGACCGTGCCGTGGCGATAGTGCACCACCGCCTCAGGCGCATGGGTCAGGGTGTGGCCGACCATCTGCACGCGAACGCAGTAGTCGGCGTCCTCTAAGTGAGAGATCGCTTCATCAAATCCACCCACCGATGCGTGAATGTCTCTGCGGATAGCCAGCACGCAGCCCCCCGCAAAGGGATAAAAGGGCGTTCTAAAGTTTTGTAGTCCCTGGCTTTGCGGAGTATTGACAGCCCCCGGGTTAAGCATCTCATTGTCAATGCAGCAGGCTAGAAAATCGTGACTGGAAAAAGCCTGTGCCAGTGCCCCCAGCCACCCTTGATCGACGACGTCATCGGCATCACAAAAGGCCAGGTAGTCGCCAGTAGCCGCCTTGGCCCCCGCATTGCGAGCATGGGAAGCGCCCCGAACCGCCGCCGCATCAATTATCTTTAGGTCTGGTAGCCGATCGCGATACTGCTCAACCACAGCAAGGCTGTGGTCGGTAGAGCCATTGTCTGCCACGATCACTTCGTAGGGGGCAACGGTCTGCCCAGCCAGAGCCTCAAGCTGTTGATCGATTACCGCTCCAGCATTAAGACAGGGAATAACAACGCTTATCTTCATAATGACGACTCAAGATAGACAGATAACCTGCGATCGCGGTGCTCCCCGTTTATAGTTCGTCATTCTATATGCTTTGGCCAGGGCAGTAGGCAGCAAATTTATTTATAGAAAGTTCGAATTATGTCAAAAACCATAATCTCATGCACTGATAGCCACATCAGCTAAAAGATAGATTTATTTGTGGTCTAGCCAATTTTATTGGTTATAAAACTATTGGATTAAGAGTAAAAAATTCTTTAATCTCAAGGCAATAAAATATATATTTTAGCCTCTTTTGACTCGTCTAAGAAGTTAGAAATAACAAGATAATAAGTTGATTTCAATATCCTGCTCTTGGATGTAACGCCCTTCACTTAGTCGTCTCCACTCGTGTCTCTATCAAAGCCTCTTTACAGCTGCTATCAGCTATAAAGAGTTATTGGCACTGGTTAACCAACGGGTAATGGCTAGCACTGTTGGCTAAGGGAGTAGCTATGCCAGAGTTATTTCAGAGCCATCACTCATGCCGCTGGTGCAACATTTCAAAACGTAAAATGGGTTTTTTACTGAGAAAGAAAGCCTTCGCTCTTTTTAGGACAAGCTCAGCTTCAAGCCAGGGCGAGGGCTGATACCAAATCCGAATCACATAAGTCCGATTCTCAACAGGCAAAACCGCAGGGGCTTAGGCGCGTCCGAGCCAGAGGCTCTGTGGCATTTGCCCCGCGGAATCGCGGGTTAACCAAGCAGGATTTAGTATGATTTACTACGCCCAGACCTTTTTGAGCGATTCCTAACGAGGAGAGCTAGCTTGTGGCGGCATCGAGCTATGACCCTGCCAGCAGCCGATTGACTATACCCATGTGCCAGCCTAACCGCCAGACGCTGTTGTGGG
>JANPIO010000148.1:0-12084 GCA_031425055.1 Phormidium sp. VAR_61_metabat_6 | reverse complement strand
GCTGTAGGGCTGGGGTAAAGGTGCGGTGTACGACAACAGGCACGACCGTCTTAACCGCCTGGAGCAACATCCGGGGCTGCCCCTGGTAGACCTCTCGCAGTGTCGCCCCTAGCCCCCGTAGCACCAGAGGATGGCGGCCATAGCGATCGATCAGCGCGGCCCAGTCGTCGGGGACATTCAGGGCGTCCGGGGCCTGAAGCAGAGATCGAGCCGCATCGGTGGCCAGATCACCGAGGACATAATCTCGCACCCGTGGCCCCTGTACTTGGGAAAAAACGGCGGGCTTTTCGCGGCTAACCCAAACTAGGCAGCTCTGGTGCTGGTGCTCAGCCCCCTGATGAAAAAAGTGCTGTAGGGCGTCAGTATTGGCTCGGTAGCTGCCCGCTGGCTGCTGAGTCTCAAACAGCTGCTCTAAGCCATCGATAATCAGCAGGGTGCGGCGCTGGCCCAGCTGATCGAGCACCCAGTCTACTTGGGCCGGGGGGGCGATCGCTGCCTGTGGGTCAAGCCAGTGGGCGATCACCCCCAGCACATCCTGCTCGGTAGCCTCAGCGGTCAGGGCCAGGTAGCCGCACTGGTCTACCTGGGGGCCGACGGTGGCGGCGATCGCCGCCGCCATCGTGGTCTTACCCACCCCTGGCAACCCCCACAGCACCACCGTGCGGCAGCGTTCTGTCAAAATCCACTCGGTTAGGGTGGCCAGTTCGGCCTGACGACCCACGCAGTCGGATAAATCAAGGCGAGGCGATTCGCGCACCACTAAAGCGGGGAGGGGCACGGGCGATCGCGGTTCCACCAAAATGTCCGGCGGGGGTGCAGGCTCAGTCGTTACCAGTCCCTGCACCATCCAGGTTTGCAGCACATTTTGAATGTTACGCTTTGTGACCCGCACGCCGTGAAGATCGGCGTCTACTAGATCGGTGAGCAGCTGCCAGAGCTTGGGGCCAACATCTTTTTTGAGATAGTCTTCAGTGTAGCCAGCGGCAGGGGTCGCCATGGCTGAGTAAGTCTTATTCTCCCAAGACCCCTTCAACACCAGGCGCTCCACATCCTTCAGCGGTCGCCCCTTGCGCTCCACCGCAACCTGGTTGATGTGGACAGCAATTTCCTCAAAATCCATCGACCAAACCGCTGCAGACGCCCCAATTCTGCCTCAGTCTAACCTGAATTTTTCAGAACTTCTTGGCTCCCGATCTGGTTCCACTTGGGGCCGCTTGGGTAAAAAAAATTCCCCGACCCAAGGGCTAGGGAATGATCAGGGTGCATCTACCTGTACATATTTCTGCGTCCGCTGGGGGAATCAGGATGGTTTGGAAGAGATTTTGTTAGAGTGCCTGGGGAAGTGGGGAGTGGGTGGGTGGATGAGTGGATGAGTAGGGGGTACTTGTATACCCTTCAGTCTGTGGGTTGGGCACTGCCCAATATTGTTTCAGCTTCACTGAAGGCAACCCTTATTTATCTCCATGGCTTTGGGCAAAAGTGAGGGTACACCTTGGAGCCGGTTTAAGACGTTCAGAGAATTTTTTAGGAGCAAACCGTGGCGGATGCGCTGGGCTTAACGGCCTACGACCTTTGGAAAACCTACGGCGACGAGGCGGTGGTACAGGGGGTCAGCTTTACCCTGGCTCCAGGTGAAATTGTCGGTCTGCTGGGGCCAAATGGAGCGGGCAAAACCACCACCGTGGGCATGCTGTTTGGCACCGTCATCCCCACTAAGGGGTTTGTGCAGTTTGGCCCCTGGCAGCTGCCGGGGCAGGGGCAGCTGGCCCGCGCCCAGATGGGCATTGTCACCCAAGAAGACAACCTCGACCCCGACTTTACGGTGTTCAAAAACCTCACCCACTTTGCCCACCACTACCGCATCACTGGCGCGGCGGCGCGGCAGCGAGCGGGGGAACTGCTAGCCCTAGTGAATTTGGAGCACCGAGCCGAGGCCCAGGTCGATGAGCTATCGGGCGGCATGAAGCGCAAGCTGGTGCTGGCCCGCGCCCTGCTAAATCGGCCCAAAATTGTGTTTTTAGATGAACCCACCACCGGCCTCGACCCCGATGCCCGCCAGGATTTTTGGCGGCTAGTGCAGCACCTCAAGGCCAGCGGCTGCGGCATTTTGCTGACGACCCATTATATGGATGAGGCTCAACGGCTGTGCGATCGCCTCCTGCTGCTTCAGCAGGGCAAAGTTATTGACGAGGGCACCCCCACTGACCTAGTGGCGCGGGTAATTGGCCGCGAGGTGGCCGAGATTGAAGGGGTTGAGGCCCAACTCCTCCAGGATCTAGCGGCTCGCCACGGGGCCTGGTATCGAGCCTTTGGCAGCGGTCACCTGGTGGCGCTGCCCGATCGCGATCCTGAGGTGGTTTGGGCTGCGATCGCGGCCCACCACCCCAGTCGCCTCCTGCGGCGGCCCGCCAACCTAGAAGACGTGTTTTTGCGACTCACCGGGAGCGTGCTGGAATGAAGCTGATCACCGCTACCCCCTGGGGGGTGTATTCGGTCTGGTGGCGACACTTTCAGGTGTATCGCAGCACCTGGTTGGTGAACTGCCTGCCGCCCGTGTCTGAACCAATTGTGTACCTGCTGGCCTTTGGCTACGGTCTCTCGCCGTTGATTGGCGAGGTGGATTACCTGGGGCAGATGATTCCCTACTCGCGGTTTTTAGCCCCAGGGATGATTGCGATCGGGGTGCTGTTTCAGTCGTTTTTTGAGGGGGCCTATAGCAGCTTTATTCGGCTGAACTTTCAGAAGACCTGGCAGGCGTTGCTGACCGCGCCGCTAAGCTACACCGACGTATTTTTGGGCGACTGGTTTTGGGCGGCGACCAAGGGCATAATTGCTGGCACCCTCACCGGCATTGTTGCCGTGCTCGCCAACCTCTACGACCTCTCTAGCCTGGTGCTGTCGCTGCCGCTGATCGTGCTGGGCAGCCTGCTGTTTGGGGCCTTTGGCCTGCTGGTGGCCGGGGCCGTCAATAAGGTTGACCAGGTGAATGTGCCGATTTTTCTGGTGATCATCCCCATGTTTACCCTCTGCGGCACCTACTTTCCGCGCGATACGCTGCCGCCGCTGCTGGCCAAGTTTGCCAGTCTTCTCCCCCTGGCGGCCCTGGTCGATCTGCTGCGCTGGCCCTTGGGTCTGCCCCCCTGGTGGCCCCTGCTGCTGCTCTGGCTGATCGGGTGGATGGTGGTGATGGCCAGGCTAGCCGCCCTGCGGATTTATCCCAGGTTGTTTAGCTAGTGGCAGCTCGCAGGGGCGCTTTCACCTCGCTTTTCCAGCGGTTGGCGATGGGCATGCGCCAGCCCAAGCCAAAGGCGCGATCGGTCACTTTGAGCACGGGCGGGGTCTGCCGCCGCTTAAATTCGGCCCGTGACACCAGCCGCAAAACTTTGTCGACCACCGCTGCATCGTGGCCAGCGGCCACCATATCGGCCACTGACTCGTGGCGCTGCACCAGGCGATCGAGAATGTCATCCAGCACGTCGTAGGGCGGCAGCGAATCTTGATCGACTTGGCCAGGCTTGAGTTCGGCGCTAGGAGGTTTTTCGAGAATGTTTTGCGGAATCAGGACGTTAGTCAGGTAGTTAACCCGCGCTGACAGTTCCCCCAGCGCCGCAGTCCCCTGGCCGTCCACCTGCCGATTCAGCCATTCACAAAGGGCATAAACTCGCGTTTTGGGCACGTCGGCAATGACCGCCAGGCCACCGTTCATATCGCCGTAGAGGGTGCAGTAGCCCACCGCCATTTCTGACTTGTTGCCGGTTGACAGCAGCAGGTGACCAAACTTATTTGAAACCGCCATCAGCAAATTGCCGCGAATGCGGGACTGAATATTTTCTTCGGCAATGCCAGGGCTGGTGCCCGTGAAAAGTGGATCGAGCACCTGGTCGTAGTCGGTCATCAGCGGGCCGATCGCTAGGGTTTGGTGGTCAATGCCCAGGGTTTGAGCCAGGGCTAGAGCATCTGTCACCGAGTGGTCAGAGCTGTAGGGGGAGGGCATGAGAATGCCGAGCACGTTGGCCGGGCCGAGGGCTGCCGCTGCGATCGCCGCCACCAGGGCCGAGTCAATGCCACCGCTGAGGCCAATCACCGCTTTAGAAAAACCGCACTTGTGGGTGTAGTCACGCACCCCCAGTACCAGGGCCGACCAGATCGCCTCATTTTCGTCGGCGGGCAGAGGGGCAATGTCGCCAGGGCAGAGGTCACGCTGAATGGGGTCATATTCCACCAGCGCCAGCCCCGCCTGGTAGGAGGGCAGGCGGGCCACCAATTCGCCCTGGCGGTTAAAGGCCATGCTGGTGCCGTCGAAAATTAAGTCGTCGTTGGCCCCCACCTGGTTGGCGTAGAGAATGGGGCAGCGAAACCGAGCGGCGCTGTGGGCCAGCATCGAAGCCCGCAGCTGCGCCTTGTTGACCGAGTAGGGCGAGGCGGAGAGGTTGATCACCATATCGACACGGTCATCGGCCAGATCTGCGATCGGGTTGCGCGGGTAGCTGCGCCCGCCCCAAAACTCTTCGTCGTTCCACAGGTCTTCGCAGATGGTGACGCCAACGCGCAGACCCCAGTCGCCCAGGGGAATGGTGAAACTGCTCGGCCCTTGGCCGGGGGCGAAATAGCGATGCTCATCGAAGACATCGTAGGTGGGCAATAGCTGCTTGTGAAAGACCTGCTGCACCTGGCCGCCCTGGAGCAGAGCGGTGCTGTTGAACAGGGGCTTTTCGCCGTGGTAGCGGGCCTTGGGGTTGGCAGAGGCGTAGCCCACTAGCACGGCGAGGTGCGGGGGCAGATCGGCGGCCAGGGCGTCAAGCTGGTGGGCCATGGCTGCAATAAAGCTGGGCTGAAGCAGCAGATCGCGGGGCGGGTAGCCGCATAACACCAGCTCGGTGGTGACGAGCACCTGGGCACCCAGGCGATCGGCCTGGCGGGCAGCGTCGAGCACCTGCTGAGCGTTGTGGGCCAGGTCGCCAATGGTAGGGTTAAGCTGGGCGATCGCAAATTTCATAGGAGTTATATGGATTAGAAAAAGTATTTGACCAAAACACTTGCTGTAGCTTTTCTCAGAGCGCCGCTGGCTGAGCGGAGTCAACGTCAGTAGCCAGTTTTTAGGCTTCAGAGGGCATAGATTTTTTGGGACGACTGCGCTGGGCCGCCAGGGTGTTGCGCTCCCAAAAGACGCCATCGGCGTATCCCTGAATGGTGGGGTCGGTTTCTGCTAGGGCCAAACGTTTTTCGGCCAGACAGCAGTAGTCGGAGTCTTGTTCAATGCCGACATACTGTCGCCCTAGCTTTCTAGCGACCACAGCGGTCGTGCCGCTGCCGAGAAAAGGATCAAGCACCACATCGCCTGGGTTAGAACTGGCCAGCAGCAGTTTGGCCACCAGTTTCTCGGGTTTTTGGGTGGGGTGATCGGTGTTTTCAGCCATTGACCAAAAGGGCACGGTAATGTCAGTCCACAGGTTAGAAGGATGGGTGAGGCGATAGTTTTCAACTCCAGAATCGTCCCAATCTTTGGGTTGCCCAGCTAGGTTTCTGTAGGGTGCCATTACCTGACGTTTGAGCTTTACGGCATCCACATTAAAGGTATAGGTTTCGGAGACAGTGCAGAACCATATATCTTCGCTGGCGTTTTTCCAGTTAGATTGGGCACCGCGGCCTTTTTCGCGCTCCCAGGTGATGCGGTTTCTGACGGTAAAGTATTTTTCTAACACGGGATACATGACGATTGAGGTGGCCCAGTCGGCGCAAAAATAGGCGGAAGCGTTGGGTTTAAGAATAGGTTTGAGCTGGGAAATCCAGCTGTCGAGCCAGGTGGTGTAGGTGGGGCGATCGCGCTTACCAAACCGACTGCCGTTAAAATTTTTGGTGAGATTGTAGGGCGGGTCAACAATCAGCAGATCCACAAAGCTGTGGGGCAGCAGAGGCAGCACCTCAAACATATCCTGGCAAATCGTTCGATTGAGAATTTCGCCCGGCAGTTTCTCACAATCCAAGCTTATTAATTGCCCTAAAAACATATCTCGCTCTTCAGCAGTGAGAGCAACCGTTCGATTTTGAGGTGCCCTAGCCTTCATCCCCTCACCCCCATTTTCTAAAATTCTCACCTCTCCCCCATCCCCCTACTTTCCCCATCCCCCTACTTTCCCCATCACCCCTTCATCTCCCTCAAATAAACACCATCGCCTTCTCCTTCAGCGGCTCAAAGGCGTCGGCGTCAAACCGATACAGGCTGGCGGGCCGTCCGGCTCCACGGGAGGTTTTTTGGCCGGTATCCTGCAAAAAACCTAGCTTGAGTAAGCGGGCGCGAAAGTTGGAATAATCGGAAAACCCTTCCCCCAAAACGGTGACGTAGAGCTGGTAGAGATCGCCTAGGGTAAAGACCTCGGGCAGCACGTCGAAGGCGATCGGGCTATATTCCAGCTTGTTGCGCAGGCGCCGGTAGCCGTAGGTAAGAATTTCGTTGTGGTCGAAGGCGAGCTGGGGCACCTGGGCCAGGGGATACCAGGCGATGCCGCTGACGCCATCGGCGATCAGTTCGGCGTCTTCAAAGCGCACCAGGGCAAAGTGGCTGACCGACAGATAGCGCACGTTAAAGGCCTGGGGCGACTCGCGGGGGTCGCGATCGGGGCCGCCAAAGGTGTAGAGCTGCTCTAGATAAAGGGTGTTGACGCGAATTTTTTCGGCCAGCACCCGGTAGGCGGCGGCTTCTAAGGATTCGCCCTGGCGCACCAGGGTGCCGGGCAAGCTCCAGTGGCCCGCGAAGGGCTCGTCGGGGCGCAAAACCACCAGCACCAGCAGCCGGTTTTGCTGGGTATCCACGGAAAAAATCACGTTGTCGACCCCCACTTTGAAGTCGGCCAGGGGCACCGGGCTTAGGGGGTGGTCAGAGGTGCGGTGGAGTTTTGCGGACATGGGTAGAGATGGTGTTGGGCAATGTAAGACTGCACCGCCGGGGGAATTTCGGGAGCGGTGGCGGCGGGGATCCCGTCGCACTGGCGATAGCGGGACGACGAGACATCGATCGCGGGCATTTCGGCTACGGTGACGGTCGTATACTGGCGCAGATTGGCCAGGCTGGACGACCTGAGGTCGTAGCCGGGGCGCGGAATCACCAAAATGTTGGCCGCCGCAAAGATTTCGGTGGCCCGGTGCCAGGTGGGCAGCTGCTCGACCAAATCGGCCCCCACCACCAGCGAAAACTGGGCCTGGGGCCAGACCTGCCGCGATCGCTCCAAAGTAACCACCGTGCGCATGTGGCTGAGTTCGGGGTGCACCTGCACCCGCTGGGGCGGCACCGCCAGATCGTCGATCAGCAGCTCCAGCATGCAAAAGCGATCGCCCAGGGGGGTCTGATGCGCTTTAAACGGGTTGTTGGCCGTCCATACCGCTACATGGTCAAACTGGGTCGCCAACCAGGCGAGAATGGCGGCATGCCCCTGGTGAGGCGGGTCGGCACTGGTGCCAAACAGGGCGATGCGAAGCGCCAGAGAATCGGTTGTGGTCATAGAGCCATCCTCAGGGCTGAGCGGAGGGATGCTGGCGGGTGCGGGCCGCCAGATCTCCCAGGGCATCGGACAATGCTACGCCATAGTCAGCCGGGTGCTCTAGCTGGCGCAGGTTGGCGGGCAGACTGGCCACCGAGGCGGCGGTGCGGGCGGCGATCGCATCCAGCGATTCTAACTCCTGCATTACCTCGCCCTGCTTGATCACCAGCTGAAGCAGGGGCGTTTCGTCGGGGGCGGCGGTTTCTTCGAGCAGGCCGAGGCGATCGCCCACCGCCCGCCCGCCGTCATAGCGCCGAAAGATTTGCTTGCGTCCGGGGAGGGTGGTTTTGCCGCTGGCCTCTTTCATTACGGGTGTGCCGTCGATATCGACTAGTTTATACACCCCATTCACCGGCTCGCCGGTCACCAGCTTGGTGCCCAGGCCGTAGCCGTCGAGCACTGCCCCGGCCTGCTTGAGGCGAGCAATTTCGTACTCATCCAGGTCGCCGCTGGCCAAGATTTTGGCGTTGGGCAGGTGCGATCGCACCGCCTTTGATAGTGCCACCAAGTCGCCCGAATCAAGCCGTACGGCAGCCACTAGGGTGCCCGCCGCCGCCAGCCGTTCCGCCGCCGCCACCGTGTCGTAGGTATCAATCAGCAGCGCCGCCCCCGGAAAGTAGCGCTGAAAAGCCGCAAAGGCCTCGTCTTCGCTACCTTCCAGCGCCGTAAACACCATCACCAGGGCGTGGGCCATGGTGCCCGCTGGTTTGCGTCCCAGCGCCAGTGCCGCCAGCACATTCGAGGTTTCGTCGAAGCCCGCCGCCAAAGCCGCCCGCGCCGCCCACAGCGCCCCCTGGGGGCTAAAGGCCCGACGGGTGCCAAACTCCAGCAGCGTCGCGTTTGGCCCGGCCACATCGCGCAGGCGAGCGGCGCGGGTGGCCACCAGGGTTTGGTAGTTGAGGGTGTTGAGCAGGTAGGTTTCAGCAATTTGAGCCTGCCATAGGGGGGCTTCTACCCGCAGCAGCGGCTCGTTAGCAAACACTGCCGTCCCCTCAGGCACGGCCCACACATCCCCGGCAAAACCTCCCTCGCCCAATCGCTGCCAAAATTCGTCGGGGGCCTGGTCAAACAGCCCCGTCTGCCGCAGGGCTTCTAAATGGTGTTCTGAAAACCGCAGGTTGTTTAGGTAGTCGATCGCCTGGGTCAGCCCCATGGCAATTAGATAGCCATAGCCGGGGGGAAGCCGCCGGGTAAACAGCTCAAAACTGGCCCGGCGATCGGCCAAGCCCTCGCCCACATAGCAGCTCACCATGGTGAGCTGGTACAGATCCGTCAGCAGACCGTAGTTGTCGGGGGTAACCAGAAGTGTGGGATAGGGCATTGAGGGAATAGCAACATTTTGGTCACTTACACCATAACTAGTTCTATTGAAACGCGCAACAATCTAGAAAAAAGGCGCGATCGCGCTTAAAGGCAGCTATAATTTTGGTAAGTTTCACCTATAAAGGTCGCCGAATGGGCGACACAATAGCGATGCTTTGCCCCCATCCGTTATTGGCCCTGGAGTACCGCTACGCCCATTTACGCCCATTGGGCTGTCACACCCTGCGCCCAACTATCACTTACGAGTAAGCACACACCCCATCTGAAACATCACCGGGAGGATAGCGATGAATCTGACCCACACTCTGGAACTGTTTGAAACCCCCAAAACCGCACGGGTAGAGCGCCCCATCACAGCCCAGCTAGAAGGGCGAGTCTATTACGAAGGCACCTACTGGCCGGCCCGAGTCTATGAGGGAGCCGTTGACGCTGGCATTGCCCTGGCTCCGTCGAGCTGGGTGACGGTGGTGGGCCGCTACGGGCTCACCCTGCTAATTGTGCCGCCGCTGGGGCCAGCCTATACCTAATCATGGAGCGTTGCTGGGGTAGAAAGTCTTTGGCTAGTTAGGGGCGATCGCCCCAGCAAACCCGCGTTTTCTGTAAAAATCCCTAAGGATTCGGCAAAAACCACTATGATTAAGGTAGTTTTGCCGACTCCTTCCGCCACCACCGTTGACCTATGGATAGCCTGGCCCAAAGCCTTCTTTGGCTCCTCTGGGAAACGCACCCAGATGTTGATCCTGTCCCAGCGGATCCTGCCTCAGCCCTGCCGTTAGTACCCAATCAGGGCAAAACACAAGTAGCACTAGGAAACAACATGCCCTTGCGGAGTTGGTCGTTGGCGATCGCAGCCGGGGCGATCGTTTTCGGCAGCGGCCTAGGGGCACCGGCTTTGGCCAACGGGCACCTGTGGGGCAGCACCGTCTACGTCAATACTCCCGAGGGGTACAATCTCAACGTGCGCTGGGGGCCAGGCACCAACAATGGCGTCTATCGTCGCGCGCGCCGAGGCAGCGCCCTACAACTATCTGGCGCACGCCGCAATGGCTGGGTGCAGCTAGTCGATGCCACCTGGGTCGCAGGCAACCTGGTCAGCCGGTCTCCTGTTCCCGGAATTGATCTAACTCCCCCCACTGGCAACCCAGAAAACCTGGCCACGGTGGTCACGCCGCAAAACTTTGCCCTTAACATTCGCAATGGCCCCGGTTTTAACTATCAAATCGTCGGGCAGTACATCAACGGCACCCGCATTCCGGTGACCGGATGGTTTAGCAACGGCTGGGCTCAGCTCACCAACGGCAACTGGGTCGATAGCAGCCGCATTCAATACAGCGGCCCCATTCACGGCGGCAATCAGCCCAACCCCGACCCCAACCCCGGCCCAACCCCCAACACCGATGTGATGGAGTTGCAGCGACTGCTGCGCCAGGCCGGCTTTTTGCCGTCCAATTTTATTGTCTCCGGCATCTACGACCAGACAACTCAAAATGCCGTGCGTGAGTTTCAGCGAGTGAATGGGCTGCCCGTCACCGGCATTGTCGATGCGGCAACTTGGCAGGCCCTCTACCGTGCCACTGCGCCCCCAACACCGCTTCCTTCCCCCAGACCCGACCCCAGCCCTAACCCCACGAACCCACCGCCCAGCGGCACCAGCCAGCGGCGGGTGGTCACCAACGGTGACCCAGAGCCTGTGTTCAATGGTCCCGGCCCTGAGTTTGGCCGCGTTGGAACTGTGCCCAACGGCTCGATTGTCACGATTACCGGGAGCCCCTCCGGCAACTGGTCAGAGCTGATCGATGGCGGCTGGATTTTCTCTTTTTCGCTAGAGCCCATATAGACGTCAGTTCGGAATAGCTCTGAGCAGCAGGAACTTTAGCCTCTTTATACCAAGTCCTGCTTGGCTACCCCCGATTTAGCAGGGCGAATGTCATAGAGCCTCTGGGTCGGCCACGCCTACGCCCCTAAGGTCTGGCCTTTTGGAAATCGGGGTTATGTGACTCGGATGGTGATACCCCGTTTTCTCTAGTCAGTGTGGCAATTGTTCTCACAAGTCCGTCAGGATCTACGGGTTTTGCTAAATGCTGTTGAAAGCCCGCCGCGATCGCCCGCTGGCAGTCAAATTCCCCGGCGTAGGCCGTTAGAGCAATGGCTGGCACCTGTTTTGTTAGCGCCTGCCCCCGGATTTGTTGTAGCAGCATATAGCCATCCACATCTGGCATACCAATATCGCTAACGATCAGATCGGGAGGGGATTGTTCGATCGCTTGCAATGCCTCAAGGCCCGATGAAACCGGCGTGACGATCGCGCCTGCTTGTTCTAAAACAAAGGCAATAAAATCCCTTGAGTCGGGCTCATCATCTACGACCAGAATGCAGATGCCGCTTAAATCATTGGCTGAGGCTGAGGGTAAGTTTGTAGAGGGCTGTTGCTTGGGTAGCGGGGCCAGCGGAAATTGCACCGTAAACGTTGCCCCTTGCCCTTCACCCCGGCTATCGACCGCAACGGTGCCACCGTGTAATTCGACAATTTGCCGCACAATCGCCAGGCCTAGCCCCAGCCCGCCAAACTTGCGCGTCGTGGCCCCGTCTTCCTGGCGAAAATGCTCAAACACATAGGGCAGAAAGTCGGGCCTAATCCCTTTGCCGGTATCAGCGACTTGAATTTGGGCATAGGTGTCTGTCTGAATGAGCGCGATCGCAATCTGTCCGCCTGATGGCGTAAATTTAACCGCGTTCGATAAAAGATTCCAGATCACCTGCTGCAAGCGTCCCGTATCGCCTATCACCGTTTTGGCCGTCGCTGCAATAGTCGTCTCGATGTGCAGTGACTTGGCTTCAGCCGCTAGGCGCACCGTTTCTAGGGCAGAGGTAATCACCAGGCTCAGGTCAACGGCGGCCTGATCTAAACTCAACTTGCCCTGCAAAATGCGGGAGATGTCGAGTAGGTCATTGATCAATTGGGCTTGCAGTTGAGCATTGCGCTCGATGGTGTCAAGGGCAATTTTTGTTTTAGCAGCATCCAGCTTCCCCTGCTGCAACAGCTTTGCCCAGCCCAAAATGGGGTTGAGGGGCGACCTGAGTTCGTGAGACAGCACCGCCAAAAACTCATCTTTGACGCGGTTGACACGATCGGCTTCGGTGCGGGCAGTTTGCTCTTGTTGCAAAAGCTGTTCGCGATCAGCGGCATTTTGTCGTTCGGCAGTTTTGTCCTGCAATATTTTGACAA
>JANPIO010000147.1:0-54103 GCA_031425055.1 Phormidium sp. VAR_61_metabat_6 | reverse complement strand
CGCATATCGTTCGAGAGGCCAGACAGCCCCTTGATGCCAGACTCTCTATTTAGCAGGGTGTCGAGGTCGTCTATGCTGTAGCCCTCGTGGCGCATCAGGTGAATCAAAAGGCCGGGGTCTACGCTGCCCGAGCGGCTGCCCATCATCAGCCCCTCCAGGGGGGTAAAGCCCATCGTCGTGTCGATGCTGATGCCGCCTTTGACCGCCGCCAGCGAGCAGCCGTTGCCCAGGTGGCAGGTGAGAATCTTCAGGTCGGCGATCTCCCGCCCTATCATGGCCGCTGCCCGCTGGGCGACGTACTGGTGGCTAATGCCGTGGAACCCGTAGCGACGAATGCCCTGTTCGACCCAATTGTAGGGGCCAGGGTAGGTCGCCGCTGCCTCGGGCATGGAGCTGTGAAAAGCCGTATCAAACACCGCCACCTGGGGGATGGTGCCTAGACTCTGGGCGATCGCCTCAATGCCTTGCAAATTCGCCGGGTTGTGAGCTGGCGCTAGAGGAATCAGACTCTCAATGGTGGCTTTCACCTCAGCATCCACCACCACCGGCTGCTGATAGTGGCGACCCCCGTGGACGACTCGGTGCCCCACCGCGGCAATCTCCGCCAGCTCGCCCAACACCTGGGTTGGCCCTTCCACCAGGGTCTTGACCATGGCCCCAATGCCCTCGGCTTTGTCGGTAATCTGCAGCACCTGCTGAATTGAATCGCCTGCCGCGCTGGTGGCGGTGAGTTCTACGCTGCCCTCCTGATGAGTCCAATCGAGGGCAGCCCGCCACAGAGGGCAAGGAACCTGGTCGGCATCCGCCGAGCTAAGGTCAAACAGACAGCTCTTATGGCTACTCGACCCAGCATTGAGAACTAGAATTTTCATGCCACCTCCCCATCTTCCCCATCTCCCTCACTCCTACCCTACGGGAAGCCGCTCCGCGTCTACACTCCCCTACTCCCCCCCCTAAGTCCCCGGCCTCAACTCTAACTCTGCGGGCAGGTGCGAGCGATCGCCGTGCTTCACCAGCATCGGCCCATTGTTGTTAAATTGCACCAGGCTAACCGAGGCGACCGGGAGACTGATGCGATTGCGATACCGCCCCACATCCATCCCCAGCAGACTGCACAAAATAATCCGAATTGTGGCCTTGTGGGAAACGACCAACACATTGCCGTCGCTAAAGTTCTCTTCGATTTCGGCCATCACCAGGGAGGCCCGGCTGGCGATCTGCACCGAGCTTTCGCCACCTGTGGGCGGGTTCCAGGCTGGTTCGGTGAGCCACTGTAGGTAGTCGTCGGTGAAGTGCTCTTGCACGTACTCGGCGGTTTGCCCCTCCCACTGGCCGTAGTTAATTTCCTTGAGGCCGTTGCGCAATTGCACATTGACTCCCACCGCCTGGCCGAGGGGCATGGCGGTGGCAATGGTGCGCTTCATGGGGCTAGCAAAAATGGCTTGCCAGGGCAATGCTGTGTAGCGATCGGCAAAGGCCTCCGCCATTGCTACCCCTTCGGGGGTTAACTCTGGGTCAAGGGCACCGCAATAGCCACCGGTTTTGCTAAATTCGGTTTCGCCGTGGCGGAGGAGATAGACGTTGAGGGGCATGGGGGAGGTGGGGGTGGGGGCGGTGGGGAGTGTAGACGCGGAGCGGAGTGTAGACGCGGAGCGGCTTCCCGTAGGGTTAGGGGTGGGGAGTTGGGGAGTGATGGAGTATAAAAGGCTTGTCACCCCATCACCCCATCACCCCATTACTCCATCACACATTTAGTCCGGCTTGGGCCTGCACATATTCTTTTAGCTCAATCTGCACGGGCTTGACGTGCCAAATCTGCTCGCAGTATTCACGGATGGAGCGATCGCTCGAAAATTTGCCCATGCGCACGGCGTTGATGATCGACATGCGCGACCAGTTTTCCTGGTCTTGGTAGGCGGCGCTGGCTTGGTCTTGGGCCTCAATATAGGATTGGTAGTCGGCCAGCAGCAGGTAGGGGTCGTGGTGGAGCAGGTTGTCGATCAGGGGTTTGAATAGCTCGCTGTCGCCCTTGGCAAAGTAGCCGCAGTTGATCAGATCAATCACTTCTTTCAGCTGGGGGTTGTTGTGGTAATAGTCCCAGGGGTTATAGCCGCTGGCCTTGAGGGCCATGACTTCTTCGGTGACTAGGCCAAAGAGAAAGAAGTTTTCGTCGCCAACTAGCTCGCGAATTTCGACGTTGGCCCCATCTAATGTGCCGATGGTGAGAGCACCGTTCATGGAAAATTTCATATTGCCGGTGCCGGAAGCCTCCTTGCCAGCGGTGGAAATTTGCTCAGATAGGTCGGCGGCGGGGTAAACCCGCTGGCCTAGGCTGACGTTGTAGTCGGGCAAAAAGATGACCTTGAGGCGATCGCCGATCGCGGCATCATGGTTCACCACATCGCCAACCGCAGTGATGAACTTGATCATCAGCTTGGCCATGCGGTAGCCGGGGGCTGCCTTGCCGCCAAAAATAAAGGTGCGGGGGGTGATATCCAGATTAGGGTTTTGCCGCAGCCGGTCGTAAAGGGTGATGATGTGCAGCACATTCAAGTGCTGGCGCTTGTACTCGTGGATGCGCTTCACCTGTACGTCAAACAGCGAATCAGGACTCACCGTGATGCCGGTGCGGGTCTGGATGTAGGTGGCCAGGTCCTGCTTGATGTCGCGCTTGATCTGCCGCCAGTGCTGGCGAAAGCCGGGATCGTCGGCGCAGTCTTCCAGCGATCGCAGCTTTTCCATATCCTGTAGCCAGCCGTCGCCCACTTTCTCGGTGTAGAGGGCCGCTAGGCGGGGGTTGGCCAGGGCCAGCCAGCGGCGGGGGGTGACGCCGTTGGTGATGTTGCGAATTTTGCCGGGAAACAGCTCGTGAAAGTCTTTGAGAATAGTTTGCTTGACTAGCTCGCTGTGCAACTCGGCCACGCCGTTGATGGCATGGCTGCCCAGGCTGGCCAAGTTGGCCATGCGCACGTAGCGCTCCCCCGACTCATCGATCAGCGACAGGCTAGAGAGTTTGGCCGAGTCGTTGAGGTACTGCACCCGCACCTGATCCATAAACCGGTGGTTGATCTCAAAAACAATCTCCAGGTGTCGGGGCAGCAGGCCGCCAAAGAGAGACAGCGACCACCGCTCCAGGGCTTCGGGCAGCAGGGTGTGGTTGGTGTAGGCAAAGGTATTTTGGGTGATTTTCCAGGCCGTTTCCCACTCGAGGCCGTGCTCGTCGATCAGCAGGCGCATGAGTTCGGCGACGCCGACGGCGGGGTGGGTGTCGTTAAGCTGGGCGGCAAACTTCTCGTGGAAGCTGTCGAGGGCGCGCCCCGAAAGTAGGTGAATGCGAATCATATCTTGCAGGGCGCAGGAGACAAAGAAAAACTGCTGCTCTAGGCGCAACTGTTTGCCTTCGATTTGCTCGTCGTTGGGATAGAGCACCTTGGAGATATTCTCGGAGGTGACTTTGCTGTTGACCGCGCCGTAGTAGTTGCCGACGTTGAACGACTGAAAATCGAAGGACTCCACCGCCTCTGCCTTCCACAGGCGCAGGGTGTTGACGGTGTTGACCCGATAGCCAGGAATCGGCGTGTCGTAGGGAATGCCCTTGACCTGCTTGGCGGGAAGCCAGCGCTTGCGGAAGCGGCCATTGGAGTCGGTGTAGCCCTCGGTGAGGCCGCCAAACCCCACGGTGACGGCCTCCTGGGGGTGAGCAATCTCCCAAGGATTGCCGTGCTGAAGCCACTTGTCAGTAATTTCGACCTGCCAGCCGTCGCGAATTTCCTGATCAAAAATGCCGAACTCGTAGCGAATGCCGTAGCCGATCGCCGGAATTTGCAGGCTAGAGAGGGATTCCATATAGCAGGCGGCGAGGCGACCCAGGCCGCCGTTGCCCAGGCCGGGCTCTTCTTCCTGGGCCATTAGCTCGCTGAGGTCGAGGCCCGATTCTTGCAGCGCCTGCCTGACTGGTGCTTCGATGCCGAGGTTGAGCAGGTTGCGGCCCAGGTGCGGCCCGAGGAGAAATTCTGCTGACAGGTAGGTGACCAGCCGCACCTCAGAGCGCAGGTAATTGCGGGTGGAATTGAGCCAGCGCTGCATCATGCGATCGCGCACCATATAGGCCAGCGCCAGGTAAAAGTCGTTTTTGCTGGCCACCTCGGGCCACTTGCCCTGGATGTAAAACAGGTGATCGGCCAGGGCCCGGCGCAGGGTTTCAACGCTGACGCCAGTGCGATCGTCTTCAACATCGACGGTGGGGCAATCCATGAAGGCGGTCATAGGGATCTCCTGAACAAGGGCAGAACGTGCGGGTTAATCTGCGATGCCTATCCGCCACTATAAGGGAGTTAGATTATGAAAGGATGAGGCCAGGCGAGGGGTAAGACACCCGTAGAGCAGGTGGCATACTCGCTCAGGGTGGGGTGAGCTCTGTCGGGCTGGGCAGGCAGCGGGTTCAATGGCCTAGCGGCGTCAGAGTTGGTGCGATCGTTCCCCATTCCTGTCGGATTGCCATAGGCCAGTCGATAATCTGCCTGATAGCCGGAATTAAGGATTGCAGTGGGCGGTTAGATTCACTGTGGGCCTGATACAGGTTTGTCGTTACTTTTGCTAGTTGCTGATGAAAATTCGTTTTTTTTTACTGGGTTTAGCGCTAGTGACGATGGGTTGTGCAGGGCAGATCACTGCCGCAGATGAGCCGTCTTCTGCCAGTGTCGAGGCTACCCAAGCTCAATGCCGACAGTTTACTGCTAGCCTAGGTCGCTTTCACGAGCGTTTCACATCACCAGAGAATGATCGCGGCGACAGTCAGCAGGAGCTGGCAGAGCATCTGGTTGCCGTTTTGAATAGCGAAATTCAGCTATTAAATGAAGAGAGCTTTGCAGATACTACCCTCCAAGCACTCCATCAGCAGGCGCTGGGCAGCATCATGGTCACTCGTGACTTTATGGTTAACTATCTAGAGGCAACCGAGCGAGGCGATCGGGCGACAGCGGAGACGGCTCTTGGCAATGCCCAAGGGATGGCTTACGACGGATTATATGCATGGTCTGAGCCATTTGCTCAATATTGTGGATACGAGACAGAACCAGAACCGGATAGTCAACAAAACCAAGCTCCGATTTTGCAAGAGGCTATGCCAAGGGAACCGCTCGAAGCGGATTAGCGTTTACCACTCGTCTGATAACCAATGCAGATCCCAAAGCAGAGAACCTTGGGATCTGGACATGGGAACGGCGCTATCGTTCGCTTAGGTAATCACTGTGGGCCGATCGCGCCCGGTCAGCGTCTTGATCTGAGCGATCTCATCCGCTAAGGAAATTAGGTCGGCCAGAGCCTCTTGAGTATCTTGATTGTGCTTAGCTGGGTCGGGCTCATAGCGCTCTACATACAGCCGCAGGGTAGCGCCCGAGGTGCCGGTGCCCGACAGTCGGTAAACAATCCGCGAGCCGTCGGTAAAGCCGATGCGCACGCCCTGCTGGGTGGCCACGCTGCCGTCGATCGGGTCGGTGTAGGCAAAGTCGTCGGCGTAGTCCACCGTGTAGGGGCCAAAGGTTTGGCCGGGCATGGTGCTCAAGGCCGATCGCAGGTTGTCGATTAGGGTGTTGGCGCGATCGCTCTCCACGCCCTCGTAGTCGTGGCGCGAGTAGTAGTTGCGGCCATAAATGCCCCAGTGCTCTTTGACGATTTCCTCCACCGACTGGCCCTTGACGGCGAGAATATTCAGCCAGAACAGCACTGCCCACAGCCCGTCCTTCTCGCGGATGTGGTTAGAGCCGGTGCCAAAGCTCTCTTCGCCGCAGAGGGTGGCCTTGCCCGCATCCAGCAGGTTGCCAAAGAATTTCCAGCCGGTGGGGGTTTCGTAGCAGTCAATGCCCAGCTTTTCGGCCACGCGATCGGGGGCCTGGCTGGTGGGCATCGAGCGGGCAATCCCCGCTAAGCCGCTGCGGTAGCCGGGCACCAGCGTGGCGTTGGCGGCCAGAATTGCTAGGCTGTCGCTGGGGGTGACAAAGAAATTGTTGCCGAGCACCATGTTGCGATCGCCATCCCCGTCCGACGCGGCCCCAAAGTCGGGCGCATTCTCGCCAAACATCACCTCCACCAGATCGTGGGCATAGACCAGGTTAGGGTCGGGGTGTCCACCGCCAAAATTCTCCAGCGGTTCGCCGTTGACCACAGTGCCCGCCGGAGCATTCAGCCGCTGCTCAAACAGGGCCTTGGCGTAGGGGCCAGTCACCGCGTGCAGCGAGTCCATGCAGAAGCGAAAGCTGCCGGAGAGCAACTGCTTGATCTGGCCAAAGTCAAACAGGGTTTCCATCAGCGCGCCGTAGTCAGTGACGGAATCGATCACTTCGACGGTGGTGTGGCCGAGGCTGTGGATGGCGACGCGATCGAGGTCAATATCCGCCGCGTCGAGGATTTTGTACTCGGTGATGGTCTTGGTGCGATCGTAGATCGCATCGGTGACACCTTCGGGGGCCGGGCCGCCGTTGCCAGTGTTGTACTTAATGCCAAAGTCTTCGTCGGGGCCGCCGGGGTTGTGGCTGGCCGAGAGAATGATGCCGCCAAAGGCATTGTTCTTGCGGATCACGCAGGAGGCCGCCGGGGTGGAGAGAATGCCGCCCTGGCCCACCAGCACCCGGCCAAAGCCATTGGCCGCCGCCATTTTGAGAATAATTTGAATGGCCTGGCGGTTGTAGTAGCGCCCGTCGCCGCCCACCACCAGGGTTTGGTTTTGATAGCCCTCCAGGCTGTCAAAAATCGACTGGACAAAGTTCTCTAGATAGTTTGACTGCTGAAAAACCTTAACTTTTTTCCGCAAGCCCGAGGTGCCGGGCTTTTGGTCGCTATAGGGCTGTGTGGATACGGTTTGAATACTCATAGGCTCAAAATTTGCTCTAAGGTCAACCAGGTGCAACCTCAGGATAAATCCCTGGCTCACGTTGCAGGATAAATCCCTCTTTAACTTATGGCGTAAATCGTAAGCCTTGGTTAAGGGTAGGCTGCATCAGGAATTGGCAGCTCGCTAGGTGTAGCCGTTCTAAAGCCCCCAATCTCCTACATCTATGACCCATCAACGGCTGACTTCAACGCAGTCGTGCCCCAGCACGGGCCATGCGGATTTGCCTGCGATCGCCGCCTTTTACGAGATCTGCGAACAGGTTGACCAGCTCGACAACACCCCCACCCTCGCCGACCTCCAGCGCCGCCTCGATCACCAGCCCCCTGGCGGCACCCACCACCGCCAGCTCTGGGAAACCCCGGTGGGTGAATTGGTGGGCCTGGCGGCTCTGTGGATAGATGACCCCACCGACCTGCCCACCGATGTGTTAGAGGGCTGGGCAGGAGTGTTTGTGCATCCCGACTGGCGCGGTGCTTATTTAGAAGCTGAACTGTTGAACTGGGCCGAGCAGCAGGTTCGGGAGCAGGCTAGAGCCGCCCAGCGACCCGCCAAACTCTTTGCCGGCACCCGACTCGATGCGTCCTACTACCGATCCATATACGAGACTGCGAGCTACGAGATGATTCGTCAGTTTCACACCATGGCGCGATCGCTGCTCGACCCCATCTCCCAGCCACAGTTTTTCGAGGGGTTCACCTCACGCCTGACCCACGCCGATGAGGCCGCTGCCTGGGTGGAAATGTTCAATGAGAGCTTTATCGATCACTGGCACTTTATGCCGATGACCCTGCGCGATCGCCAGTTTCGCCTCACCTATCCCACCTACCAAGCCGAGTTTGACCGGGTCGTCGTGGCCCCCGACGGCACGCTGGCCGGGTTTTGCGCTGGCGACATTGACCACGAGGAGAATGCCCTCAAAAACCGCAAAGAGGCCTGGATCACGCTATTGGGCACCCGGCGGGGCTACCGTCGTCAGGGGCTGGCGCGGGCCATGCTGCTCCGGTTGCACCAGCTCCAGGCGGCAGGCATGGAGGCAGCTCTGCTGGGGGTAGATAGCCAAAACCCCAACCAGGCCAAAAGTCTCTATGAATCGGCTGGATTCCAGATCAAGGAAAGCTCTGTGACTTACCAAAAGCAGCTTTAATATTGAGATCCTGTGGATACATCTGGGCCGCGATGCACGGCAAATTCTTCACCTAATTTGCCACAATTTGGTGGAGCTTTTCAGGCCGGAAAACACTTGCCAAACGCTTGAAGGAGCTTGAGAGAGCCTTTAACCCGAATCTTGCGGCGCAACAGTGCCCAAATTATGTTTTGTTCCTTACTTAGAAAACCTAGCCAGGTTTTGCTGTCGGCAGTGACAATAAGATTGGCCTTGCCAAGGTGCCCTTCTTGAATGTGTACAACTTTATTTTGAATCGTTACGGTCGCTTGACGAGACTCAGAGCCGGTGAAGGTGAAGTGGTAAACCGCACTTAACCCCTCCGACTGATTGCGCTGAAAGAGTATGGGCAACCCAAAGAGAAAACCTTGGATCGATTTGGGACGGATGCCGCTGCTCACTCGCTTAATAGTTTTACGGGGAAATCGACGTTCGACATAGGTCTCGGCATCTGAACCAGGCACCACATAGATGGTTTCTATTTTGTCCTGTAGGGGTTTGACTACCTCGTTGACAAACGTCTTGCGATCGCTCAAAAAAGGCGCGATTACATCCTCGCCAGCGGGGCAAACCGCCATGCAATAGGCCGCCTTGTAGTTCGATTTAAACGCCAAACTTTGCCACATTGAGGCCGACTCAGAATCACTGACTTTCTGTCGATAGTCACGGGCGTTTTTACTGTCTGCAATTGTCCCTGCCCAATCGGTAAACCCGCTCATAAATTCTCGGTAATTGTGGGTGTAGCAGGCGGAGAAACTAAAGTGTCCATCGGCCCCGATCGCCCCTACTGGACAGGCCGCGACACACAATTTGCACTCCAGGCAAGGATTGTAGTCGATGGGATAGGTATAGTCGGTGACCGCTGACTCGATCAAAATCGTGCCCAACGAAATGAAATTGCCAAACTTTGGATGAATCACCAGTCGATGAATGCCCATATGACCCAGCCCGGCGGCAACGGCAACGGGTTTGTGGGACACCACCCACACTTTGCCCGGAAACTGATCCATTTCCATGGGGAAACTTGCCCCTGGCATCATCGCGCGGACCCCGCTTTGATCCAACGTTCTAACGATACGGCGCGCTACCTCATTGGCATGGTCATAGTTGGCGTGAAATTCGACATTCGCAGCAGAACGAACGGGGGTACGAATATTTTCCCGATTCATGCGGCAGACAAAGCTGATGAGGGTTTGGGTGGGGGGAAATGCTTTGAGAATATCTGACTGCTGATCGGCGATCGCTGGCCGACCGATTTCCACAAACCCTACATCATCTGCACCTGCCTCAAGGCAAAGCGATCGCAGCGCCTCTGAGTTTAATAGAACAGAACTTGCTGGTGGGTTACGGGTAGCCTGCTCGCGCCACCACTGAACGGTTGGATGACGATCAAATTTAGCCATGGAAGCCTCCAATGCCTATTGCATGTATATGCATGTTTTTGATTTTTTAAAATTAACTCAGCGTTTTCAGCTCCGACAGCAGCGATAGCAGAGTTTGCCATTTTTGCTGCCCTATCTGCTCTCTCACGCTAGCTTGGGCCTGCTCCCATAGAGGAAATGCCTGAGCCAGGATAAACTGGCCTTCAGCGGTCAGGGACGCTAATTTAACCCGTCTATCTTCCCCCGGACTGATCGATACCAATCCCCGTTTCTCTAACAGCTTGAGATTTCGCGTTAAGGTCGTTTGGTCAGTAAACAACTCCTGGGCTAAATGCGTAATTGCGGCAGACTCCATCAGGTGAATTGCTGCTAACAGCGTGAACTGGTTTACCCCCAAACCCACGGGGTGCAGGGCTGAATCATACACCTGGGTCACAATTCGAGACGCCCGACGAACGTGCAGACCCATGCAAGTTGCAGGGACTCGACTCACCTCCGCGAGATTGGCTTTGGAAATGCGATCGCTCATAAACTATGTATATACATATATCTTGGGGCTGTCAAGCAATCCCTGCTACTGGAGGGATATGGCGATGGTCTCTGGGCTGGGGTTGAGCCTACCGCTTTGACACTGCCTTCGACTCGGTGACGTACCAGCGCCAGGGCAGGTCGGCCCCCTGGGTGAGGCCAATGCGGGTGGTTTGGGTAACGGCGATCGCGCCCGCTGCCGCCCGCTGCTGCCAGTCAGTATCTCGATGCTCTAGCCAGAAGCCCGTGGCCGGAGTTAGGGGCAGGTCGGTGAGGGTGCGATCGATATCCAGCAAGCGGCAGAGCTTGCCGGGGCCGGCCCCCCAGCGAACAAGTTTCTCGGCCCGGTAGTCCTCTAGCCACGGCGGAATGGCGTCGAGTTCGACAGCGCGGATTAGCACGGCGCTGGGGATGCGATCGCGATCCGTTATGACATTAAAACAGTGGTAAATGCCGTAGATCAGATACACATAGCTGAACCCTGGTGGGCCAAACATCACCCGGTTGCGGGCCGTTTCGCGGCGGTAAGCGTGACAGGCCGGGTCGCCCTCCGTATAGGCCTCGGTTTCGACAATGGTGGCGCTGAGCTGGCGACCGTCGGCCCAGCGGCGCACGAGGCGGCAGCCCAGTAAATCAGGGGCGACCTCCAACGACGATCGCGCTAGCCAGGCTGGTTCAATAACGGCGGGCTGATTACAAAGCTTTACATTGTCGTCTGGGGCAGACTTGTTAAGATGACTCAAAACCAAGGCTCCGATAACATCGACCTTTTTATCATCGCGACTGCTCCTATGGATATCAAACTCGTTCTCGCTGTACTGACCGGATTATTTGTAGTGGCCACCCTCTTCTTCGGCACCAAAAACGGCTTCTACGACACCGACGACTACCACGGCAACGGTTCAGCCCACTAGGCCTGCTAAGCTTTAGCTCAGCTACTGGCCCAGTTCATCGACCTTTGGTTATGTCGCTGCTGAGGGTAGCCGCTGCTTAGGGTGTTTGTCATTCCGTGAGTAATCTGGTCTGCTTTCCGTTCGGTGCGGGTCACGGCCAAGAAGGGCTGTGCCTGGAGTTGCGCATGGGGCCACGGCGCATTGTGCTCGATTGTGGTCTGCGCGATCTGTCGGCATTGGAGACAGCACGCGATCGCATCGCCTCCGCTGACCTGCTCTTTTGCAGCCACGCCCATAGCGACCACGCTCGCGGTGTTTGGTCGTTTAGCCAGGCCTTTCCCCATGTGCCTATCTACGGTAGCGAGGTTACGGCCCAGCTGTTGCCCCTCAACTGGCTAGGTGGGGCGGCACCGCCCCACCTCTGTCAGGCGCTGCCCTGGCAGACCTCCATCAGCCTGGCCGACGATCTAACCGTACAAATTTGGCCCGCCGGGCATTTGCCGGGAGCTGCCTGCGCCCTGTTTACCTACCATTCGCCCCAGCGCCCCTATACGGTGTTTTTCACGGGCGACTTTTTTATGTCCAATTCGCGCCTAGTGGATGGCCTGCCCCTAGAGGCGCTGCGGGGCCTCAAGCCAGATGTGCTGATTATTGAAGGTAGCTCTGGGTCTGCCCGCCATCCCCACCGCCGCCAGCAGGAAAATTTGCTGGCCAGCACCATCCACGGTCTAGTGCAGCAGGGGCGATCGGTGCTGCTGCCCACGCCCACCCTGGGCATTGGGCAGGAACTGGTGATGCTGTTGCGCAGTCATTATCAATTCACCGGCCAAGATGTCACCGTCTGGGTCGATGAAACCGTGGCGGCGGGCTGTGACCTCTACCTAGAGCTAATGCCCGCATTCCCCAGCAGCGTGCAGAATTTTGCCCGTCACCAGCCACTATTTTGGGACGAGCGTATTTTGCCTCGTGTGCGCCGCTTAGGCATAGATGGGTACCCCCAGAGCGATGCTTCTGGCGAGCGTCCCTGCATTGTGATTGCCCACCGCGAAGCTGACCTCAGCCACTACTGCCTCGCCTCGGCCCAGCCCTGGACCGTGCTGCTGCCCGACTCCTTTGCCACTGCTATTGCCGATACGGTGCTGGGTACACCCGCTACCGATGCTGGGGCCACCCTGGGCTGGCTGCAAACCCTGGCTGCCGAGCTAGAGTCGGAGCGGGTGCAGCTTGACACCTATCAGCTCACCACCCACAGCGATCGCGTCGGCACCACCCAGCTCATCCACAACCTCAGGCCCCAGCACGTGGCCTTTGTCCACGGCAAGCCCACCCACCTGGCCGATCTGGCTGGGCTAGAAGAACTGCAAACTCGTTACCAGCTCCACCTGCCCTCCGCTGGCAAAGAGGTGGAGTTTCTCATTGGCGATCGCTTCATTCAGCCCGCCGCCCCTGACCCAGTCTTTGAGGGCGAAATTACCCAGGTTGACGACAGCGTGCTGCTGCTGCTGCCCGAAGACCTCACCACCGACCCTCGCTGGACGGCCCTGGCCGATACCGGCCTAGTGCAGGCCCGCTGGCAAGGCAACGATTTAGTCATCAAAGGGCTAACCCAGCGCGAGCTGCTGCGCACCGTAACCAGTGGAGACGCCCCCTGGCAGCCGCCCAGCTGTCAAACCTGTCGCTACCAGCGAGATGGGCGCTGCCACGGCGGCGATTCTCCCCTGTATGGGTTGCAGGTGAGCCCCGATGGAGTGTGCCCTGCCTTTGAGGCCCGCCCCACGCGACAAGAGCGCGATGATGAAGCGACGGCTTAGGGGGAGTGGGGGAGTAGGGAGTGGGGGAGCAGTGAAATCAAAACTTATCACCTCTACCCCATCACCCCCATGCAAACCCACTGCCTACGCCTCACCCCAGGTCAAGATCTCAAGCAAGAACTGCAAGTCTTGGTTCAGAACCAAACGCTAGAAGCTGGGATCATTCTCACAGCGTTGGGTAGCTTGACCCAAGCATCGCTGCGGTTTGCGGCTGCCTCAGAGGCTACGGTAATTGATGGCCCGCTGGAGCTAATTTCTCTCAGCGGGACGCTGTCGCGGCATGGTATGCATTTGCACGGGGCCGTAGCCGATGCCCAGGGCCGAGTCTACGGCGGTCACATTATGTCGGGCTGCTTGATTCGCACGACGGCGGAGATTGCGATCGCAAACCTGCCCCACCTGCGCTTTTTTCGCCAGCCCGATCCGGTCACAGGCTACCTAGAGCTGGTAGTAGAAGCCTTTCCTTAAAGGCAATTCAGCTTTAATCTTCGATCCGGTAGCCAAAGTCTTCGAGGCGGCTGCGGGACTGTCGCCATTTGGGCACCACTTTGACAAACAGCTCCAGGTAGACCTGGCCCATCACCAGCTTTTGAATTTGCTGGCGGGCATCGGAGCCAATCACCTTTAGCATGCTGCCCTTTTTGCCGATTAAAATGCCCTTTTGCGACTCGCGCTCGACGTGGATGGTGGCGAGAATGCGGGTGATATTGGTGTCTTCTTCGACCCGGTCAACGGCGATCGCCACCGAGTGCGGCACCTCTTCTCGCGTATTCAGCAAAATTTGCTCGCGAATCAGCTCGCCCATGATAAATCGCTCGGGCTGGTCGGTGACCAGATTGGGCGGGTAGTAGTAGGGGCCGGGGTCGAGCTGATCGATTAGCGTGGCTAGCAGGGTGTCGAGGCTGGTCTCGTGCAGAGCCGAGAATTTGACCAGGGGCCAGCCGTGGGCGTCAGCCATGCGCTGGTAGCTGGCATCGAGGGCGGCGATCGCCTCTGTCTCCTCGGGCTGCTGGTCAACTTTGTTCATGCCCAAAATCACCGGGCCACTGGTGTGGGCCAGCAGTTCGGCTACAAACTGGTCGCCGCGCCCGGCCTCTACGCTGCCATCGACTACAAACAGGGTGGTGTCCACCGAGTCGATCGCCATACGGGCGTTTTTGACCAAAATTTTGCCCAGTTCGTGGTGGGGCTTGTGGATGCCGGGGGTATCGACAAAAATAATTTGGGCCTGGTCGTTGGAGAGAATGCCCCGCAGGCGATTGCGGGTAGTCTGGGCGGTGGGGGAGGTAATGGCTACTTTTTGCCCCACCAGGGCATTCATCAGAGTCGATTTGCCCACGTTGGGTCGGCCCACGATGCCCACAAACCCAGACTTAAACCCCTCCGGCGGGGTGGGGATAGCGCTGTAGCCGATCGGATCAAAGGTATCAACCATGCTAATAGCCTGTGACATGGACGATCACCTCGCGGCTTGAGCCCTGCGCCCGGTGTTCCCACAGGTAGAGGCCCTGCCAGGTGCCTAGGCCCAGTCGCCCCTGCACGATCGGAATGGTTTCGCTGGTGTGGGTGAGCACCGTGCGAATGTGGGCCGGCATGTCGTCGGGGCCTTCGGTGCTGTGGATGTAGTGGTTGCCCTCAGGCACCAGCTTGGCCAAGAAGTTCTCCAAATCTACCAGCACGTCGGGGTCGGCGTTTTCTTGAATGATCAAGCTGGCGGAGGTGTGGCGCAAAAACACCGTACACAGCCCGGTCTCGATCCCCGAGGCGCGCACCACCTGCTCGACTTCAGCGGTAAACCGCTGGAGCGATTTGCCCCGCGATCGCAGGGTGAGCACCTGCTGGTGGTGGCGCGTGGTGGCGGTAGAAGATGTCATCGGGCAAATCACCAGAATAGACCGTTCTCTATTCTGTCAGAATTAATCACCCTCGGAAAACTTTGTTCTGTCGCCCTGGGGCCCTCCGCCCTAGGTCACTCCACACCCAGGGGAACGAGGCGGCCCTGGGCGGTCAGCCCCAGCCGCATGGGCTGGTTGGCGAGAATGGGATTGCCAGTCAGGGCACACACCTGTTCGCGCTCAGCCACCGCTCCAAAGCTGGCGCAAATATCCTCAGGCTGTACCTGGGTTGTACCTTCGGTCGGCCCCTGCTCCACATACTGCCAAAGAATGTCGCGAATCAACGCCTGATATCCCCGGTTACCGGCCAGGGCTTTGAGTTTCTCCTTCAGCGATCGCTCTAGGCGAATGCTGGTAACTTCCATATCAGTGGTCGATACGCGAGTTAGGGTTGGCATTAGCGGGCACACCTCCAAAGGGAACATAAAAGACTTTTTCTGGAACGCGTCACAACTCGACTGTGGTTATCACTGATGAGTTGCGTCTAACTAACAGTTTAGACAGACTAGACACGTCTGTATTACACGTGTAGTATTAACGTTATTCGAGCGTATCCGTCAAGCCTCGTCGCTAAGCGAGCGGGCTTGAGCTAACGGATGCCTTATGCCTTCCTAAGCCTTGCTGTTTTACGCTTGAGGAACTCCGCTATGTTACGGATCTTGTCTACTGGCACCGCAATGAATATCGCCCTCACCACGGGCGATGCTGGCCAGATGGGCATCGTGGCGGGGTTCGATGGGTATTTTAGTGGCCTGATCAGCCGACTGCGCCCCATTGGCGAGTTAGCCCTGGGCGATTTTGACAGGAGCGATCTATTTAAAGGGGATGCCTTGAGGGGCGATCGCCTTTGGGCAGATCTCTTCCTATGGCTAGGGCAATCCCTGGTATTGACGGGATGCCTCACGCGGGGTGATTCCCCTTTGGGGAGGCCGTGCCAACGCCTGAGCTGGCTCTATCCCCACTATTTCTCCCAGCATTCTGTGTTTCAGCATTAACCTGACCCCCGATCTGGCTCAGCGCCTAGAGATGGCTGTTCTCAGCTAATTCCATTTCGATTGGGCTTCACATTTAGGTTTGCAGCAGCACTATCGCCGTTGGCCTTTCAAAAAGCCAAGGGTTCGCATCGGTATTCACCCACGGTCTGGCCGCTCAAGGCCACCTGTGGTGCCCGTGATCCACCGTGCGATGCACTGTGTGCCGCTGCGCGCGATCGCCTGGCTGGGCCTCCGTTTTAGGGCCGCTGCCGCCCCGACACAGCAAACTTAAGCGACGAAACTAGTTCACAAGTATTAAGGCATGAGGGATCATGTTGAAGCTAACTTATTCCGATGCAGATTTATTGATTGAGCATTTAGACCTCACCGTAGAATCGATGGTCACTCAGCGCAGCCTGGTGGCTCTGCGGGCCGGACAGCCTTTGGTGGTGCAGCCGAGCTACGGAGCCTTTGCCCTGCCCGCCGACCTACCGGGAATTGCTGCACTCAAAGCTAGAAGTCAGGGGGCGATCGACATTGCCCCCTGCGACATTAACTGGCTCGAAGTCACCCTGCGGGGCACCTGGCTGGCCGACAATGCCGCCAGCGCTGAGGGTATTTTGGTGGTCGAACTTGGCCCCCAACTAGAGTCTCAGCTCGTAGCCCTGTGGCAGCGCAGCCTGAGCTGGGCGGCAGCCCCCTGCTCTCAGGGGCGCTAAAGTGGGGCGGTCGTAGCCCCATCGCCCAGGCTTTGCAGTACCGTAGAAAACAAGAACCGGATAGTTGTTACACCTGAATAAAATCCTGACGCTGACCAAAGACGCAGAAAAGGAGCGATTGAAATGGCTGACGATGCAACTTACCTCACCGTGACCGCCGACAACTTTGAGGCTGAGGTGATGCAAAGCGATGTGCCGGTGCTGGTCGACTTTTGGGCGGCCTGGTGCGGCCCCTGTCGCATCATGAACCCAATTGTGGAAGAGCTGGCCGAAACCTTTGCCGGTCGGGCCAAGGTCGCCAAGCTCAATGTTGACGAAGAAGATGCCCTGGCCCTTCAGTACCATGTGATGGCCATTCCCACCCTGATCTTTTTTCAGAATGGGGAGCGGGTTGACACCGTTGAAGGGGTGATCTCCAAGGATGACCTGGTGGCGCGGCTAGAGGCGTTGGTAACGGCTAGCTCGGCGGTTTAGACGACTCTAATTTTGGGTTGCTCCGCGTAGCACAGCTTCGCCATTGACAAACTCCAGGCCGTCAAGGGTGAGCCCGGCCTGGGGTAGGGCGAGGTTAATGCGCTGGGTGATTTGAGCTGGGTCGAGGCCGGTAAGGCGGGCGACATCCTCCACCGATAGATTGACCCGGCCAATTTGAATGCGGGTGTCGTTGCCCAGCACCAGGCGGCCGTTGTCTATGCGGGGGCTGCCTTCGATGCCGATGTAGAGGGGGCGATCGCCCAGCATGGGCACGCTACTCAGGGCTGTATTCAACGCCTGCTGAGCCTGAGGCGGCAGCGATTCGGTGGGCAGGTCGGCGGGGTTGACGACAATGCCTCCGGCTACGCGATCGCCGCGAATCGTGGCATTTAGGCCATCTGCCTCTGGCAAAAACTGAGCTATCTGGGGAGTTTGGGCTATACCCTCGGCTAGCAGCTGGGTCAGCTCAGCCTCGGTGAGGGAAATTTCGACGCGGTTGTTATCGCCGTACCTCACCCCCTGTCCACTGGCCAGCTTGCTCTCTAGGAGATTACCGCTGCCGGTGCTGACATCGGCTACAGCCGTATCGACACCGCTGGTGCTATACCAGGTCGGCAGTGCCGTGGCCCGGTTCCAGTAAAAAGCGGTGGCGGCGGCGGCCCCTGCCGAGAGACCAACCAGTAGCGATAGCGCCAGTACAACAGATTGTTTTGCCCGCATGTCTGACAACCCTCCCTTGGGTGCTGTCGAGCCAGTCTAGCTCAGCTCTCCTACGCTAGCAAAAAGCTGTGTGGCGATCGCTGTAAAAACCCTAAAGTGGCCTATGGTATTGGTTGTAAAGACGTAGAGAATAGCAGCATGGGCACGACACAAGGGTTCATCCGCAAGGTCATAGGACTAAGACGGCGGGTTGTGGCCCTCTGTGCGATCGCGCTGATCCTTTTGGCCAGCTGCGCGAAACCTGTGCAGCCCACCGAACTGCTGTCAGAACCTACTCCCCAGTCCAACCGTCTTAGCGGGCAAATTGCCGAGGTGTCTCCCCCCGAAACCCTAGAGGCCCTCAAGCAAATTATCGATGCCTATACGCCCCAGGTGCGCATTCTCAGCCCTCGCCCCGGCGAAGTGCTAGACGACACTAGCGTCTCGGTGCGGCTCCAGGTGCGCGGTCTGCCGCTGTTTAAAGACGACACCTACGAACTCGGCCCCCACCTGCACCTGTTTCTAGACAACGAACCCTACAGAGCGGTCTACGACCTGTCAGAACCCGTTACCTTTGACGGGCTGTCCCCCGGCACCCACACCCTGCGCGTGTTTGCCTCACGCCCCTGGCACGAAAGCTTCAAAAACCAGGGAGCCTTTGACCAGCGCACGTTTCACATCGTGGCCCCCACGCCCCAAAACGAGCTCAACGCCAAGGCTCCGCTGCTCACCTACAGTCGCCCCCAGGCGACCTACGGGGCCGAGCCGATCATGCTCGACTTCTATCTCACCAATGCGCCCCTGCACATGAGTGCCCAGGCCGAGGCCAACGACGATCTGCACGACTGGCGCATTCGCTGCACGGTCAACGACCAAAGTTTTGTGTTTGACCAGTGGCAGCCGATCTGGCTCAAGGGTTTTAAGCCGGGGCGCAACTGGGTGCAGCTCGAACTGATTGATGAAAGCGGCAACCCCATCGACAACCGCTTTAACAATACCGTGCGCATCATCGACTATCAGCCCGGCGGCAGCGATACTCTCGCGCGCTTGGTGCGCGGTGAACTGGGTCTAAAAGACGTAGCGGGTATTATTGACCCCACCTACGTGCCCCCAGCCCTCGAGCCGACGGTTGAGACTCCAGCCCCAGAACCCCAGCCTCCCGCCGCTGGGGTAGAAACGCCAGGGCAAGATGTTCTTGAACCTGAGACTACTCAACCAGAAATCGCTGCCCCAGAGCCATCCCAACCCGAAGCTACCCAGGAGCAACCCGCACCTGAATCAGCTGCTCCAGACACCGCCACCCAGGGGATTCCCCCGGCTGAGTCTGAAGACGAGACGCCACCCCCGCCATTGCTTTTGCCAGAGAAATCAATAGAGTCAGAGGCGGCTAAGGAAGATCCATTCATGCCGGAAGACAATGGTGCTGGGGAAGATGCCGAGGAGGAAGCCCTTGAGCCCGATCGCCCTGCGGTCGAAGTCCCTGCCGCGATCGCCCCTGAGTCAAAGGATGCCATTGAGGATATGGTGCCCCTGGCAGATCCGGAAATTCCTCCCGTGCTGTCTCCTCCTCAAATGGAGCCCGAGCCTATACCCGTGCGCCCAACTTCCCCTGCCACCCCAGAAGCTACTCCAGACCCTAGCTCTAATGGGTTGCTCAATCGTTTTAAGCAGTGGCGTAACCCGGCCAATTCGCCCTCCTTGCCTGCTAGCCCCACCCCAAACACCATCCCAGGAGATACCTTTGGCGATCTGCCTCAGCTCAGACCTGTCCCAAATGCGTTGTCTAACCCAGAGGAGACAGCCCCTGAGTTACCTAGAGTACGACCCGAGATGGTTAAACCCTACACCGATCCTTCTCTAGGTGAGCAACAGGCAGAGCCAAGCCCGCCTAGCGCTGAAAAGACCCCTGAGGCAGATTCCTCAGAGGCCGAAACTGACGAGCCTGGGAAACCTAAGGTGGCACCGCGATCGCCCCTAGCTCCAGAAGTTCGTCCGTTTATCTAGTATCTACTTGACCAACCGCAGCGTTAGGGGATAGCGATAGGCCGTCCCTTCGTTGGCCTTAACTGCCGCTAGAATGACCAACACCAGCCAGGCAATGCCCAACACAATCATTAAAGGGATTCCAATCAGCACAAAAATTAGTACCCCCGCAACCATCATATAGATGGTCATAGAGATATTGAAGTTGAGCGCTTCCTTAGCCTGGTCGTTGACGAAGGACATTTCGTCGCGCTTGACCAGCCAAATGACGAGAGGCCCAATAATGTTGCCGAAAGGGATGACAAAGCCAGACAACGCGCTGAGGTGAGCAAGCATAGCCCACATGCGCGATTCTGGGTTGGAGTCGAGCTGGTTCATGGTAGTGGCAGAATGGAATAATCTGCCGCCAAGCTAACTTAAAAAGCAGGATAGACGCCCTATCCTGCTTACAAAATGTAGTATTCAGTTGCTGAATACAGACGAGGCAAAACGGCTAGGGCCAATAAACATCGCCCTAGCACTTTACTCTTCGTCGTCGTCCTCATCATCGGTGGGATACACAAAGCTAGTAGACCGCCCGCTGAGCACAGACTTGCCTAATGACAGAGCCTTCTTAGCCTGGAGGGCACCAGTGCGCTTCCAGGTGGCGCGACGTTGGTCACGCTTTTGTTTGGAGGTTTTCTTCTTGGGAACCGCCATGACAGCAATACTTTAAGACTTCACAACCTTTCAAGCATAGGGTAAGAATGCCATTCTATGCAATTTTATTTTGTCAGTTCAGCGCTACTGCATGCCCGAAATGGTGCTACCCAATCTAGGGGGCAGCTGACTCAGCATCGTAGACTAAGGCTCTAGCCGCTTCAAAGTAATTGGCCCACTCGGGTACGTCGGGGCGGAGCCGCCACTCGCTGCGGCTCACAGGCACCGTGAGAATGGGGACAGAGATGCCTTGGTTGTCGCCAATGACGGTGACGATCACATCGGTCATCAGCATATCGGCGTCGAAGCTGCGCTGAATGGCGGCTCGAGCGATGATTTCTGAGCGCTGCACTAGGGTTTCAAAGCTTTCGCCCTGTTCTCGCACCAAATAGAGGTTGACTCGCGAAGTGTAGGCCTGGGCCACGGGCGGAGTGACAAGGGAGGGCAGAGCCACGCTTCCAAGACCTACCAGCGCGGCCAGGGTGAGGTGTACCCAAAGCGACGCAGGGCGCGTCTGTCCCTGGTGCTCAGTCCTATTGCGCTGGGTTAAACGAGACATCAATTTCATGGCCTGCTGCTCCACACATCCTTGCAGGATGCCCAAAAAGTGCTTTAACTCTAGCGATCGAGCCGCCAATCGTCAATTAAGAATTGTCGCCGTCTGGGGTTGCTGGTCGGAGCTTCCGTTTGGTCAGGCAGGCGCTACTATGGCAGGGGAATTTTTATCCCTCAACTCTACCGTACGAGAGGCATTCAAAAGGCATGGCAAGCCACTGGCCCGTGATCGTTGGCATCAATCAATATCAATCGCTTCAGCCCCTGATGTATGCCCAGTTTGACGCCCTCGAACTGCGAGACTTTCTGGTGGCTGAGGTGGGGTTGCCGGCCCAATATTGCTCGCTGCTGACGGATATTTCGGCGGTGGTCTACGAAGGGGCGGCTGCGCCGACTCGCGAGGTGCTGCTGCAACGGCTGGCCCAGAGCTGCGATCGCGCCGGCCCGGACGATACGGTGTGGTTTTTCTTTAGCGGCTACGGGGTGCAGTGGCAGGGGAAAGATTATCTGCTGCCCATTGATGCCGACCCCAACCGGATTGAGCAGACCGGCATTTTGGTAGAAACTCTGCTGAATCAACTGGCCCAGGGGAATCAGCGCCAGTCGATCGTCATGCTCGACATGAACCGGCCCCAGAGCGCTCTCAGCCCCGCTCCTGGGGGCGGCAACCTAGGTGATCAAACCCTGGCTCTGGCTAAAAGTCTGGAGATTTCCCTGGTACTTTCCTGCCAACCCAACCAGTTTTCTCAGGAGACGCTGGCGGTGCGCCACGGGCTGTTTACCGAAGCCTTGATCGAGGGGATGCGGTTCCACGGCTGTTTGACCATAGCGCAATTGGTAGATTACCTGCGCGATCGCGTGCCTGAGCTGTGCCAGCACCACTGGCGACCCGTGCAAAACCCCGTGGCAGTGGTGCCCTCTGGCCAGCAGTACGCCATGCTGGTACCTCCTAGCTTAGTGGGCCAAATGCCTGTTGGCGTCATGCCCCCGCCTGAGATCCTGCCAGAACCGCAGCTGGAGCCAGGCAGCTCCCTGCCGGTGGAGCCGAGCCCAAGCTGGCCCGTTTACTCAGCCCCAGTGCTTGTAGATCCGCCTAATAATCAGTTTGCTAAGCCTTGGCCAGCGACCGAGCCAGTTGAATCGGAACTGTCGTCAGGAGTTCTGCCTGAGGTCACGAAACCATCTGCTCCGAGCCAGCCGGCTGCCCCAAGCCTGGTGCCCTGGCAGCGCTGGGGAATTTTGGCGGCGGGCCTGCTGCTGCTCGGTGTGCTGTGGCGCAACCAAGATAGCTTTGTGGGGGGAGGTTCTGTCAACGCGCCGTCCGTCGTTCCCCCTCCCGATGGGACTGTTGCGGGGGAAGCTCTCGATCCCGCTGCTGAGACGGTTGGGGAACCCCTATTTCCAGGAACGGCTGCGAGTGGTGCTGAGGCTCTAGCGCGAGCTAGAACGGCCCTTGACCAGCGTCAGTTTGGCGAGGCGCTGAGCTGGTTAACCCAAATTCCTGAGGGCGAGCGTCCCGAAGACTATGACGCCCTGGTTAACCAAGCTGAAATGGGCTATACCAACGCTGAGCTATCGGGGGGAGCTGCCCTCAACCAGGCCCGCCGTCTGATTGAGCCGGTTTCGGCCTCCCTGTTTAACGATGCCATTGAGCAGGCCCGACAGGTGCCTGTCGGGGATCCGGCCTACGAGCAGGCCCAGGCCGACATTGAGCGCTGGAGTTTGGTCATTTTAGACCTTGCCGAAGGCCGAGCTGCTGCGGGTGATCTAGACGCCGCCATTTCGGCGGCTCGCCTAGTACCTGAGGATCAGGGCGAAACCTGGGGGCAGGCCCAGGCCCAAATTCAAAAGTGGGAGCAGAGCCGAGTCAACCGGCAGCTGTTGCAAGAGGCCCAGAGCTTACTTCAACCCGACCAGGCTACCTCGTTTCAGTCGGCGATCGCGCTCGCTCAGCAGATTCCCCCCGACTACCCTGAGTCGGCGATCGCCCAGGAGCGCATCGACCAGTGGAGCCGAGATATTTTGGCGATCGCCCGCGCCCGCGCTGCCTCTGGCCAGATCCCTGGTGCCATCTCCGCCGCTGGCCTAGTCCCCCCCGGCACCAGCGCCTATGACCAGGCCCAGCAGGAGATTCAGCAGTGGCAGGGGCTGTGAGGATAGGGAGTGGATGGGAGGATGGGTTATGGAGTTTATGCTTTAGATACTTTGGATAACTAACTGCTGATAAACCGAATCGAAGTCTACCCTCCCATCCACCCATCCACCCATCCACCCATCCACCTATGTTCTCTCCCCCCAACCGCATCGCCCCCGGCCCTGGCCAAGAATCTGTCTGGGACTACCCGCGTCCGCCCCGGTTAGAAGACTCAACTCGACATATTCAAGTGGTGTTTAACGGCGTAGTGATTGCCGATTCGCGGCGCACCAAGCGGGTGCTAGAGACCAGCCATCCGCCCACCTACTACATTCCTCCCGAGGATGTGCAGATGCAGTATTTTCAGCCGGTGCCCCGCTCGACGATCTGCGAATGGAAAGGGGCAGCGGTGTATTTCACCATAGCGGTGGGTGAACGGGTGGCTGAGCAGGTCGCCTGGGCCTATCCTCAGCCTACGGAGGCGTTTGAGAGCGTGGCCAACTACATCGCCCTCTACCCCAGCCGCATGGAAGCCTGCTACGTCGATGATGAGCTGGTTCAGTCCCAGCCCGGTGACTTCTACGGTGGCTGGATTACCTCAGATATCGTCGGCCCTTTCAAAGGCGACCCCGGCACCTGGGGATGGTAATTCGGGCTTGGGCTATCCGCTTGCTCATCTACCCACCTACCCATCCACCCACCTACTCCTCTCCCGTCTCCGAGCTACAGGTCGGCGCGATCCCCAAGTTGTCGCGGCTGGTGGTCATCATATCCACCGTGCGCTTCAGCTTGGCTTCTAAAAATTGCTTGTGGTCGAGGAGCTGTCGCAGCTTTTGGTGGCGGGCGATCGCTAAACTAATCGAAGACAGCTGCTCGGGCGGGCAGGGGAAATACTGCACCCGTCCGTCCGAGTCAAGGCTGCATAGACGATAACCAGGACGACCCAGATCAGTGCCGGGGGCGGCGGGCTCTGCTGGAGATTCTAACGATTGACAGAGCTGCTCGACATAGCCTGAGAGGGCCTGGGGGTCGCCGTGGCGCAGTAGAGCAGCGTCGAGGGCGGCGACCTGGCCTGGTTGCTTGTCGATGGTTTCGAGCCAGCCATCGACGATCGGCCCTTCCATGTAGAGCGCCTGAATGCGATGCACTGTCTGCTTGAGGTCTTGGTGCCAGGCTTCGACCGCCATTTGAATGTCTTGGAGCACCTTGACCGCCAGCGCTGGGTTGGCATCGTGGCGATGGCGGCTAAAGGTTGGCAGCTTGCGACGCGGCAGCAAGGGCAAATGCGATAGCTGAGCCTGCACAGGAAAGGGCGCTAAGTGAGCTGGGGTACCCACGCTCTGGGGTGCGGACTCAGGGCTCCTCGCTGAGGGGGCGATATCACTAGTGGACTGACTAGTGCCGATGGTAAATGAAACGGGCCGTCGAGCAGACCGTCTTTCCCCGGTACCCATGGCAGGGGAGGGCACTGCGGAAAAATCAGCAGAATCAGGCGAGGTATCCATAGGGCGCGAGGGAGGCTGAGTCAGGCGGATGAAGGCGGATCAGGAACTGACTTGAGAATGATTGCCCTGGATTGAATCGTTTGAAGGGCAGAGTTAGGCACCATCTGCCTAACTTTATACCTGAATAGTTTAGGTTTAGACCAGCAAAAAGGTTTACAGCTTATAAAGCTTCTCAACGTTCAAACTGCAAACCTTACAAAAAATTGTTCCAGTTTTGAACTTTCCCTAAGTCCAATTTGACGTCTAACACCTAATCTGAATCGCAAAACCCCGATTTCAAACAGGTGGCTCGCGTAGGGGCAAACGGTGTTTGCCCAGCCTACCCAGGGGTTAGCCAAGGTGGATGCAGTATAAAACCTCAGGAAAACCGCTCCTGACAGAGTCGGCGGAAGTGTTCGCCCCGCTGCTCAAAGTTGGGATATTGGTCAAAGCTGGCGCAGGCCGGGGAGAGCAACACGACTGAGACTCCCAGGGATGGGGCCACCTCAGCGCCCCGCTCTACCGCTCGCTCCATAGTTTCGACAATGGCGTAGTTGCGATAGCCTGCGGTCTCTAACCGCTGGGCGAACTGGGGAGCGGCGTCGCCAATCAGCAGCACGGTGGCGGCTCGTTCTTGAATGCGCTGCACCCAAGCGGTGTCGTCGCCTTCCTTGGCTTCGCCACCGGCAATTAGTACGGCCGGGGCCTCTACCGATCGCAGCCCCACCTCAGCCGCATCGTAGTTAGTCGCCTTCGAGTCGTTGATGAAATCAATTCCCTGCCAGGTGCAGATGTGCTCTAGACGATGGGGCACGCCGGGAAAGGCGGCCACTCCGGCGGCGATCGCCTCCGCATCTAGCTCGGCCAGGCAGGCTGCTGTGACTGCCAGCAGCAGATTTTGCTGGTTGTGGTCGCCTACCATGCGCAGCGCATCGGCCCGCACAATGGGAATGGCCTCAAACTTAACCCAGCCGTCTTCGATATAGGCACAGGGCCGCAGCGGCGCGATCGCCCGCTTCCCCGCCACGCTGGTCCAATAGGCCGAGGAAAACTCCCCAGGCATGTGCTGGCGCAGGTAGGGGTCGTCGCCGTTGAACACCGCCAGCTCTGAGCGATGCATCAGCGCGGCCTTGATCTGGGCGTAGTTCTCAACCGTGCCGTGGCGCTGGAGGTGGTCGGGGGTGAGGGTAGTCCACAGACCAATCTGCGGGGCCAGGGTGGCTGAGGCCTCGATTTGGTAGCTGCTTAGCTCGGCGATCACCCAGTCGGGCACCGTGGGCTCTAGGGCCAGTTCGCAGGCGGCATAGCCAATGTTGCCGCAGGCGGGCGCGTTCAGCCCTGCGGCCTGGAAGATGGCGGCGGTCAGCGCCGTGGTAGTAGTTTTACCGTTGGTGCCGGTAATGCCAACCCAGGGGCGATCTTGCAGAAACCGCCAGGCCAGTTCGGTTTCGCCAATTACTTCTAAGCCGTTCTCACGGGCGGCCACCAGGGCGGGGCTATCCCAGGGAACGCCGGGGCTGACCACCAGCAGGTTGGTGCGGCTGTCGGGCACAAAACTGTAGTCGAGCAGCACGGTAATGCCGTCCTGGCGCAGGGCTTTCTGCTGGGTGACTAGGGCGGGGCTGGAGCCGCGATCGCTCAGCACCACCTGCCAGCCGTCCCGGTGTAGCAGCCGCGCCGCCGCTACCCCCGATTTACCCAGACCAATTACATGGGCATTTTTCATGGCATCGCTATCCCTTAACGATCGCGCCAAAGTCGCCTAGCACCAGGGCGTGGTTGCGCAGCAGCCCCAGCAGATTGAGGCGGTTTTGCCGCACCGCTGGCTCGTCGGCCATCACTAAAACACTGTCGGGGCCATCGAAGAAGCCGCTGACCACCGGGGCCACCTGCTCTAGGCCCGCCACCAGCTGGTCGTAGTCACGGCTGGCCTGGGCGGCCTGGGTCTGGGGCACCAGGGTTTTGAGCGCCGCCAAGAAGTCTTGCTCTGCTTTTGCCTCTAGCTTGGCCGCGACAATCACGCCCTCGGGGTCGAGCACATCGGTGTCGAGGGTGCCCTGGGCAGCCAAGCGGGTAGCCCGGTTCACGGTTTCGTAGACCTTATCCATGCGGCCGCTGCGGCGCATCTCTTGCAAGAACAGGGCGCGATCTTTGACGTCTAGCGGATCGCTGAGGGCACGGTTGCTCAGCACCGCATTCACCAAGTCATAGTCGATGCCCTGCTCGTCTTGCAGCAGCGTCTGCACCCGCTGCAAGAAAAAATCGTGGAGCTGGGTGCGCAGCGCCTCGGGGGCATTGATCGCCAGGGTTGGATCCTGGGCAAAGTCCTGCACCACGGTATCCAGTAGTTTCGCCAGGTTGAGAGGCAGTCCCGCCGCCCAGATAATATTCAGCACCGCGTTGGCGGCCCGCCGCAGGGCAAAGGGGTCAGAGGAACCCGTGGGCAGCTGGCCAGTGCTAAAAATGCCGACTAGGGTGTCGAGGCGATCGGCAACGCCCACTACCTGACCGGCCAGGGTTTGGGGCAGGCTATCCTGCGCGCCTTTGGGCAGATAGTGCTCGACGATGGCGGTGGCCACGGCCTCCGGCTCGCCGCTGTGGAGGGCGTACTTTTGCCCCATCACCCCCTGGAGCTCGGGGAACTCGCCCACCATTTGGGTAACTAGGTCGGCTTTGCACAGGTAGGCGGCGCGGCGAATGTGCTGGCGGGGCTGAGCCCCCAGGTTGAGCTGGTCGCAGAGGTGGTCGGCTACGGTGCCAATCCGCTTCACCTTAGCGGCCATCGACCCCAGCCGTTCTTCAAAGGTGACGGTTTCGAGCTTGGCGACAAAGGCGTCGAGGGACTGGGCGCGATCGGCGTCAAAGAAAAATTTGCCATCCGACAGGCGGGCGCGAATCACCCGAGCGTTGCCCTCGGCGATAATTGCGTCTTTGCTGGGGTCGCCGTTGGAGATAGTGATGAAGCTGGGCATCAGCGCCAGACCGTCGGCTTTCTGCTTTAGCGGAAAGTAGCGCTGGTGGCTCTCCATTTCGATAATGGCGACCTCCGGCGGCAGGTCGAGAAACTCGGTGTCGAACTTGCCCACGACGGCGGTGGGCCACTCTACCAGGTTGGTGACTTCGTCGAGCAGGGCAGCAGAAATCGTCGGCACGCCCCCCAGGGTCTTGGCTGTCGATTCTACCTGGTGCTGGATCAGCAGACGGCGGGCGGCGGGGTCAATTTCGACGAAGGCGTTACGCAGCGCCTCAACGTAGTCTTGGGCGCGCCGCAGGGATATAGCATCGGGGTGCAGCACGCGGTGGCCCTGGGAGATGCGATCGCTCGTACAGACCAGTGACCCATTCTCCAGGGTGAGGGGTAGCACCTCGCTGTCCATCAGCGCCACCAGCCAGCGAATCGGGCGCGGAAACCGCAGGTCGCCGTCACCCCAGCGCATAAACCGCTTGCCCTCCAGCCCCAAAATCCACTGGGGGATCAGCTCGGTCAAAATGTCGGTGGCGGCTCGCCCCGGAATGTCTTGGTTGACAAACACAAACGATCCCTTGTCGGTGTCGCGCACCTCTAGGGCAGACACCTCTACGCCCCTAGATCGGGCAAACCCCTCGGCAGCTTTGGTCGGCTGACCGTCCTTGAAGGCCGCCTGAGCTGGCGGGCCTTTGACCTCTTCAGTGCGATCGGGCTGGCGCAGGGGCAGACCATCGAGCATCACCGCTAGGCGGCGGGGGGTGCCGTAGAAGCGCACCGCCTCGGGGGCCAGAGCCTGCTCTGCCAATTCGGCAGGAATCCTAGTCTGCCACTGGTGGAGGGCATCGCTCACGAAACTGGCGGGCAGTTCTTCGGTGCCAACTTCCAGTAAAAATGTCGCCATAAGTAGAGGTATGAGTTAACCGTGTATTGTCCCCTAGGGGACGTCATTGAGCGTTGTCGCTGGGCTAGATAGTTTCTGTGTCTACAGGATAACTAGCTCAGCGGCCCGAATTTTGAGCTTCCCCAGTCTATCAAGCTTTTTGCCCAGGGCCGTTGTATTGATAGGTGGTCAAATAGCCATGACCTTTGACCATCACTTGGCCGACCTCTTCAAAGGTGTAGCGGTGCTTAACGCGCTGATAGGTCGCCTCGGTGATCTGAATTTTGCCCGGCGAACCCTGCGCCTCCATGCGGCTGGCAATATTGACGGCATCGCCCCAGAGGTCGTAGCTAAACTTTTTGATGCCGATCACCCCAGCCACTACAGGCCCGGTGTTAATGCCAATGCGGATCTGAAACTTCTGCCCATCGTTGCGAGTGATGTGGGCGGCGGCCTCCTGCATGGCTAGCGCCATTTCCATAATGGTTTCGGCATGATCGGGCCGGGGCAAGGGCAGGCCCCCCACCACCATGTAGGCATCACCGATAGTCTTGATTTTCTCTAGCTGGTACTGCTCGGCCAGGCGATCGAAGGCGGAGAAGATCTGATTGAGCCAGTTGACCAACTCCAGAGGGCTGATCTGGGCGGCCAGGGGGGTGAAGTTGACAATGTCAGCAAACAGAATCGTGACATCGTCGAAGCGCTCCGCTAGCGACCCCTCTAGCTGCTTGAGCTTGTCGACCACCGCTCTGGGCAGAATGTTTAACAATAGCTGCTCTGACTTTTGCTGCTCTAGCCGCAGGGCCTGCTGGGCCTGTTCGCGCTCCTGCATTTCTTGCTGAAGCTGAAGGTTTTGAGCCTGCAAAAGCTGGGCTTGACGGCGCAGCGCCTTTTGCAGGTCGGCCAAGAGGTTGGTGGCGCTGCCCGCCGATACGGCCCGCTGGGCCTGCTGCCGCAGCCGTCGCTGCATGCGGTGGGTGGTCACCTGGGCTTTGATGCGGGCAGCGGCCTCCTCAACCCAGAGCGCCTGGTCAATGTAGTCAACAACGCCAAACTCAAAGGCCCGCAGCCGTCGGGCCAGGGCTTTGTCTTGACCAATGACAGCCACGGCCACCTGGCGAGTGAGGGGCCGTTTTTTGAGGCGGTGGCACAGCCGCATGGCGGCTGTATCGAATTGTTCTAACGCTAGCAAAATCAGGTCGGGAGAGGTGGCCTCGGCCGCCGCAATGGTGTCATCTTCGCCGCTGGCCTGGTGTACCTCGTAGCCTGCGGCTCGTAGCACGTCTAATAACTCCACCAGAGGCCCCAGGGGGCTGTCGGCTACTGGTGCCACTAGGATGATGCCGGGAATTGCGCCGGAATCTGGCGAAGCGTTGGTCATGGAGCCCTGGAGCAAAAATGACAGCCCCCATAACTATAGGCGCTGACCCGGAGGCGCAGAACAGTCACCGTTAATAAGCACCCTGCGGTGGGACTAAGCCCTGCCCTGCTGCCCTTGGTCAAGGGCATAGTGCCTCAGTTATAGCGCTCCCTAAGCAATTCATGGTTGAATCGGGAAAAACCGGATCAACTCAACATTGGGTAGCTTGATGCTGATCTGCGGTTTCTAGAGCGGGCTTGGGTCTATGGCAGCGTGTGACAACAATCCGTTTCTGGCCCTTAAAGCCCGGCTGGTGGTAGTGGCATTTTTTGCTATTTCTATGGGCTTGGCCCTAGTATTTGGCACCCTGGGTGCTCTAGAGCTTCTGCCCCTGGAGGACAATGACCCAATTTTGGCCCCCATTCTCTACAGCCTAATTTTCTTGGGCCTGTGTGGGTCGATTTTGCTGGCGGCTCGGCGATCGCCTCTCAACCTGCCTGCTCTCATCGGCCCCTGGCCCAGACGGCTGGCCTGGGTTCAGCTGCTGTGGCTGGTGGTGGGGTTGTTTTTATTTTCGCTGGGGGCGTTTCAGGTGTCGTACCTGGGTCTGTCAGTGGTGGCCCCAGGGCTGGTGGAGGCCACGCTGCGGCAATCGCTGCTGCTGTCGGTTGACCAGGCGACGGATCCGAGTCTCTATAATGCGCTGATGCTATTTTCGGTGCTGGTGGTGGCCCCGATTACCGAGGAGTTTATTTTTCGCGGCGTGCTGCTGCATCGCTGGGGAGTGAAGTGGGGGGTGCGTTCGGCCATTGTGCTGACTTCGGTGTTGTTTGGGGTGCTGCACTCTAATTTGATTGGGCTGTTTGTGTTTGGAGTGGTGATGTCGCTGCTATACCTGAGCACGCGATCGCTGCTGGTGCCCATGGCGGCCCACTCCATCAACAATGCGATCGCCTCAGGCCTCGACATTTTGGCCAACCAGCCCACCGCCAACACCATCGACACCCTGGCGGAGTTTCGCGCCAGCTGGTGGCTGGGGGTGCTCTGCCTGCTGGTGTCGGCCCCCTGGGTTTTGCGCTACGTCGTCTATCACTGGCCAGAGCGGCGGGCGCTGCTGCCCTACTTCGCCAACCAGGGCTGCCGCCACCCTGGGTGATACCACCGACCCTATCCTTCCCTGCCTGGGGAAAGTTGGCCAGGTTACGTAATTCCCTGGACGCCGCTAGGGGCGAAACCGAAGAGAATAAATTCAATTCTGAAGAACGCAGGCAGGTTAGCTCAGCGGCTCACTTGGGGGCATTTGAACCTGAGAGCTGGTCTGTTTGAGAAGCGTCCTTACAGGTAATGTGTCTGACTCCAGGGGGCTTTCAGGGGTCAGACACTTTTATTTTTGGAGTGGTTCACGCGGGTGAACGCCCTGGTTGTGTGGTCCTGTAGCAGCGTCCTTCTCCTTTGGGAGGAGGACGCTGCTGTTTTGGGGCGGTTCTGCGATAGTCAAAGACTGGCCAAAGGCCAACGCAGGGGGGAAATCTGCCCTACAGTGGGCTAGGGTAAACCCCGCTTACCGATTCGGAGTCTGCCGTTGCCTAAGCCGAACCTCGCCCAGCCACCCCTGGGTTTTATTCCCCCTCGCTACAAGCCCTGGGTGGTGCAGGGCTGCTACATTGTGCTGCCCCTGATGCTGCGGTTGCGGCTGCGGCCCTGGCTACCGGCGGGTATTTGGCCGGTGACTTGCCACAACCCCGAGGTGCTGGCAGATTGCTTTCGTCAGTTTCAGACGGGCAAAATTCGGCTGATGATGGCCTTTCGCCACAGCCAGGTCGATGACCCGCTGTGCCTGTCGTACTTGTTTTCGCGGCTGGTGCCTCGGGCTGCTCGGCAGAAAGGCTTTAGGCTCAAGCGCCCGCTGCACAGCTTTTTTATGTACGACCGGGGCATGCCTCTGTGGGCTGGGCGGTGGCTGGGCTGGTTTTTTGCCGCCATTGGGGGTATTCCGGTGCATCGGGGTCGGCGGCTCGATCTCAAGGCTCTCAAGGCCGTGCGCGAACGGATGATGAATGCGCCGCTGCCGGTGACGATTGCGCCCGAGGGCGCGACCAATGGCCACGGCGAAGTGATCAGCGATCTAGAGCCGGGCACAGCTCAGCTGGCCTTTTGGGCAGTGGAAGATCTGCAAAAGGCGGGGCGATCGGAGCAGGTGGTGGTACTGCCGGTGGGCCTGCGCTACATCTACCCCCGCCCCGACTGGGCGGCCCTCAACCGTCTGCTGGCCCAGCTAGAGACCGACTGTGGCCTGCCGGTGCAGTCGTTTAGCGACCCGACGGCGATGGGGCCAGAGGACTACTACCCTCGGCTGCTGGCTCTGGGGCAGTACCTGCTGGGCCGCTTAGAGCAGTTTTACCAGCGGTTCTATGGGGTGAAATCTGATGCAGACAATCCTCAATCTGAGGATGTGGTGGCGATCGCCCAGCGGTTGAGCCCCTTGTTAGACGGCTCTCTCAAGATCGGGGAGCGGTTTTTTGCCCTGCCCCACACGGGGTCGCTAGTCACCCGCTGCCGCCGCCTCGAAGAAGCAGGGTGGGCCTACATCTATCGCGAAGACATTGCTGACCTGGCGCAGCTCTCGGCCTTCGATCGCGGCCTAGCCAACTGGATGGCGGAGGAAGCGACCCTGCACATGCGGCACATGCGCCTGGTGGAGAGCTTTGTGGCAGTGACGGGCACCTATGTCAAAGACAAGCCCACCTTTGAGCGCTTCGCAGAAACTACGCTGATCCTCTTTGACCTGGTGGAGCGGGTAAAGGGGACGCGGGTGCCCAAACGTCCCCAGTTGGGGACGCGCCAGGCGGTGATTGGCTTAGGGGAGCCGATGAACATTAGCGATCGCTGGCCTGACTATGCTGAGTCGCGGCGATCGGCTAAGGCGGCGGTGGAGACGCTGACGGCGGACATTCAAGCGGCCCTAGAGGAGCTGATTTTAACGGCTGAGGCGACTGGGGGAGAGGTGTCATGATCCAGGAATCCAACGCTGTGGGATGGTCGGGCTGCTATGACCGCTAACTTGTTCCAAAACAACGGCCAGACCGCCTTAGTGGTAGCTGCTAGCCAGGGCATAGGTCTGGGCTTTGTGCGGCAGCTGCTAGCCGATGGGCGCTTTGAGCGGGTGTATGGCACTTACCGTCGGCTCGAGACGGCCCAGGGGCTGCTGACGCTGGCCGAGCAATTCCCTCAGCTCACCTGTCTGCCGATGGATGTGACGGAGGAGGGCACGATCGCGGCGGCGATCGCCCACATCCAAACCCTGACCCCTCGGCTGCACCGGGTGGTGTACTGCGTGGGGGTGCTCCACGACGGCGACTTTCAGCCCGAAAAGAGCCTGCGGCAGCTCACTGGCGAAAACTTGATGCGATCGTTTCAGACCAATGCCTTTGGGGCGGTGCTGTTGGCCAAGCACCTGATGCCGCTGCTAAAGCACGACCAGCCCAGCGTTTTTGCTGCCGTGTCGGCTAAGGTGGGCAGCATCGGCGACAACCGCCTGGGAGGCTGGTACGGCTACCGGGCTTCCAAGGCCGCGCTGAATATGTTTATCAAAACGGCCTCGCTGGAGTACGCCCGCCGCAGCCCCAATACAATTCTGGCGCTGCTGCACCCCGGCACCACCGCCACCCGCCTGTCGGAGCCTTTTCAACGGGGGGTGCCGCCAGAAAAGCTGTTCTCGGTGGCGCGCACGGTGGCGCAGCTGATGGCGGTGATGGACAGTCTCACCCCCGTCGACAGCGGTGAGTTCTTTAGTTGGGATGGCAGCCGCCTGCCGTGGTAAGGGCAGTTTTTCAAATCCCCCTAGGGTTGTTGCCGGTCAGCTCGAAGGCTATTCTTAGGCCAATGACCGGCATTCAGGAATCGTTGGTGAAGGACGCGCCATGGATCTAAACCTTGGGGATCTACAACTGTTGGAGAGCACTGGTCTGGGATTGGGCCTGGGGGTTGCCGCTGGATTTCGAGTGGTGGTGCCCTTTTGGGTGCTGAGCGCTGCCGCTCTGCTGGGTCACCTGGAGCTGACTAGCGGCGTGACCTGGCTGGGCAGCTCCACCGCCTTTGTCAGTCTTTCCATTGCCCTGGTGGTCGAAATTTTGGCCTACAGCGTGCCTTGGCTCGACAATGTGATCGACACGGTAGCGCTGCCGGTGGCGGCGGTGGCGGGCACGCTGCTGATGGCGATCGCCGCCAACCAGCTCGACCCCTTTGCCCAGTGGAGCGTTGCGATCGTGGCTGGAGGCGGAGTTGCCGCCACGGTGAAGGGGTTGAATGGTCTGACCCGGCTAGTCTCCACCGCCACTACGGGCGGCGCGACGAATCTGATTATTGCTGGGGTGGAGCTGATTGGGGCGATCGTGCTTTCCCTGCTGGCGCTGGTGGCCCCCATCCTCATGTTTGTGCTGGTGCTGGCCTTTTTTGTTCTGCTGGTGCGGTTTGTAATCAAGGCGTTTTACCGCTCGAAAAAAGCAGTTCCAGACGCTGAATAAGAGGCTATCCAACAAAGTTATGGTGCTGCCAATCACCCACTATTGAGTTAGCGACTAAGCTTTGCCTCCACGTGGATGGCTAGGGCAGTCATTTCGGGTAGGGTAGCGGTAAATTGCCCAGCGCGGTTGACCAGCACGACGTTGGCATCGTTGGTGCAGGCGGTGCCGTCGGCGGTGAGACCGCCCTGCACCACGTTGCAGTAGCGGCCCTGGGGCAGCTGGGTTTGAAAGGTGTGGGTCAGCGGCTGAGCCTCGCGGTTGATGGCGACAAAACCGCGATCGCCCCGGCCAAAGGCAATCTGGTTGGCCTGGTTGCTCCACCAGTGGGTGACTTCGGCGACGGGCTGAGTGGCGTTGCGAAAACCCACCATGCCAGCAATAGCTGGCCAACGGTGCTCGCAGACCCATTCACCAAAGCAGTTAGCCTGACCATTTTGGTAGACGGAGTGGGTGGTGCCGTCTTCGGCGGCGGGTGGCCCCTGATCGGCATTGTCGAAGGTAAAGCTTGACATCACCTGGGGTTTGCCATAGGGAAAGGCGAGCATAAACACGTTGGCCAGGGCGTAGAGGTCGCCGTTTTTGTAGGTGAGGTAGTCGCCGCCGCCGCCGTGGCCCCGCTGTTTGTCGTGGTTGTCGGTAAAAATTACTGCCTGGCTAGAGGGGGCTAGGCCCCAGCCCTCGCCCAGGGTTTGCAGGTTAGCTAGAGTTTGACCCTCTAGCCCTAAAAAGGCCTCCCCGATAAAACGGCCATACTTAAAGTCGAGCACATTGCCGCTGTCGTAATAGTCTTGTTTGCGGATGGCCTCGGTGCCGGGGTCGATCACTTCTTGGTAGATGTAGAGATCGGTCTCGGGGTGGCGATCGCGCAGCTGCGCCAAAATCTGCCCCAGCTCTTCGTTGCGAATGTGTTTGGCCGCATCGATGCGAAAGCCCGCTACGCCCATATCGACCAGCTCGCTCATGTAGTTGACGATGGTGGCCTGCACTTCACTGGAGCTGGTGTTGAGATCGGCCAGGCCCACCAGTTCGCACTGGGTGACGTTTTCGGCGTCGCCGTAGTTGGTGACAGGCTGACGACAGTTGTGAAAGTCTTCGGGGGCGTAGAGGTCGGGATAGTCGTACTTGCTGAAGCGGGTGCCAGCGCTGCCCACCCCACTCTCAAACCCGGTCATGTGGTTGATGACGGCGTCGGCGTAGATAGCGACCCCGGCATTTTGGCAGCGATCGATCATGGCTTGCAGCTCAACGCGGCTGCCGCTGCGGCTTTCCAGCTGATAGCTCACTACCTGGTAGCGCTGCCACCAGGGATAGCCGTAGTCGGCCAAGACAATGTGCTCGTGGGGCGGCGAAATTTGTACGGCTCGGTAGCCGTTGGGGCCGAGGTAGGTTTCGCACTCGGTGGCAATGTCATTCCAGGTCCATTCAAACAGGTGCACTAGGGTAGTGGGTGGAGTCGATTCAACCGGAGCCTGAGTCAGTGAGATTTCAGAAGACAGTGCCGGAACTAGAGCACTGGGGGAAAGCAGCATCACTAGGCCCAATAGGCCGCTGGCTGAGACTGCGCCCAAGACGATTTTCCACATAGGGGTATTTGGTCTAAAACCGTATAAAAAATCACATTTTTGAGCAATAGCGTTGGCTGTTGTCACCGCTATCATGCACCTCTGACCCTCAAAAATAACCATTCCTAGCCAAGGCCCCCACCGGGCTAGAGAAAATTTGGCCAGGGCTGCTATCTAAAGGTGGAGGAGATAGAGAAGAGGGGGAAGATCAAAGAAGACGAAAGTCTCCGTCCCCCTTCATCTCCCCCACCGCCCTCATTTCCCTTACTTTCCTCATCACTCCAAGCAAAGAAATTAACTACAGTTTTCTTACGCTGGGCTAGGGAAACTACACTTTTTGCCGTCTCAGTCCCCTAGGATATGACCTGGGCGGATACGGTCGCGGCTCCGCTAGCTATTTTCGTTTTGGGTTGCTCCGCTGGTTATGCCTGACTCACCTTCTATGTCCCCGGCCCTGCCCCTGGCGGGCGCTTCGCTGCTTCAGCCGATTGGCGTCAAGGCGCTCTATGGCCTGACCTTGCAGGGCGACCACCTGCTGGCGGTAGACCCCTTTCGCGGCTACCTGCTGCGCCTCGACCCCAAAACTGAGCAGGTGGAAGTTCTCAACACCTCCCAGGCTGAGGCCTTTTATGGGGCGACGGGGATCGCCTGCTGGCAAGATCAGCTGTGGTTTAGCTGCGATCACACCGTCTACACCACTACTCTGAGCGCCATGCAGCCCGAGCCGTTGCTGACGCTGCCCTACCCCGCCGATGGCATCGCCGTGTGGGAAAACACCCTCTACATTAGCTGCAAAAAGGGGGGCTGTATTTTTGTCTGCGATCGCACCTCGGGCCAGCGCATCACCCAGTTTCCGGCTCCCGGCATTGGGGTGGAAAATCTCTCGGTATGGGGCGACTACCTGTGGGCCTGCGACCAGACCGAGCAAACCGTCTACTGCCTCGATCGCGCCACGGGCGAGCTGGTGGTTAAAATGCTCACCCCCTTCGACAACCCCACCGGCATCGCAGTGCCGCCCCACACCACCCCCGACAGCGGCACCGTTTGGGTGGCCTACGCCAACGAAGAGCCCTACGTGCGCGACGACCCCAACGGCGAAGAGCCCTACGTGCTGAGCTTTCGCGATCGCACCCTGATTCATCCCCTCAGCTACCGCTGGTACAAAGAGGCCAACTACTGTCGCACCACTGGCTACCTGGTCGAGATGACCTACGTCGAAGAAATCGACACCCTCGAAGATGCCCTGCCCCTGGAGAACGTTGAGTGGCGCATCGCCTTCCCCACTAGCACCGATCGCCAGCGGGTTAAGTCAGTAGAGCCCGTTGGGTTGCCCTTTACTGAAGTGCAGCAGGCGGGCGATCGCATTGCCTGTTTTAGGTTCGACCGCATCGACCCTAACCAGCGCCACCTCTTCGGCTGGAAGGCGCTAGTCGAGGTCTACGGCATTAAGTATCAGCTCACCCCCCGCCAGGTCGAGTCGGCCCCGCCCCTGCCCCAGGACTATGGCCCCCGCTACCTGATCGACGACGACGAACTGTCCATGGATAAGCCCGCGATTCAAGCGGCGGCCCGTGAGAGCGTGGGTACTGAAACCAACCTGCTGCGCCAGGTGCTCAGCATTCGCAATTATGTCTATGACAAGCTGTCCTACGCGGTGACACCGGCGATCGAAACCCCCGAGGTCGTGCTTCAGCGAGGGCGCGGCTCCTGTGGTGAATACGTTGGGCTACTGCTGGCCCTGATGCGCCTCAACGGCATCGCCTGCCGCACCGTAGGCCGCTACAAGTGCCCCGCCCACGCCGACCAGCCCGGCATTTACCTAGAGCCTGACTTTAACCATGTCTGGATAGAATTTTATGTGCCCGGTTTTGGTTGGGTGCCCATGGAGTCAAACCCCGACGATGTGCAGGAAGGCGGCCCCTACCCCACCCGCTTTTTTATGGGCCTGCCCTGGTGGCATGTAGAAATGGGCAAAGAGGTTTCCTTTGAAAAGCTGGTGCTGCCAGCGGGTAGCCCAGACACGCGCCTGGGCGACATCGCGGTTAACCACATGCGATTTAGGATTATGGGCGAACTGGCCCCCTAGGGTTTTGGGCAATAACCGAGCTGTAGCAATCCTATGATTACGGCTAAGATGGGCCAGGTCAGTTATTCTCTTAACCTCATGTCTATTTCTAAAGACGAGGCCAAGCAGTTGCTTGAGCGCATGATTTTTGACGCCACTGACCCTCAAGACTGGGTGCAAGACGTGTGGGGTCTCAGCCCGCTGATGGGCGATAGCGCCGCTAAACTGCTGGAGGCCTTCTACATTTTGATCGACTGCTGCCCCGAAGACCAAATCGACAACCTGGTCAAAGGCCTTTATCGGGAAAAGCTAGAGTTTTAGGGGCCTTGAGATGGGTGTCGTCAGGGGTAGGGGGCGATTCGCGAAGCGATCCGTTCCGGAATCGCCCCCTACACCTCACCCCCTACGCCACTGTCTGCTTAATCAGCTCAAACACCGCCCGGATGCCCATTGCCTCGCCGCCTTCGGGTCGACCGGGCAGGCTGCGCACGTTCCAGGCCATCAGATCGAGGTGCACCCAAGGAATCTCAGGCCGGGTAAACTCCTGCAAAAACAGGGCAGCAGTGATTGACCCGCCAAAGGAGCTGTTCGAGATATTGGAGAGGTCGGCCACGGAGCTGTCGATCATGCTGCGGTAGGGTTGGTGCAGGGGCAGCTGCCAGAGGGGATCATCAACGGCTAGACCACAGCTCAGCAGCGTGTTGGCCAGCTCGGGTCGGTTGCTAAAGCAGGCGGGTAGCTCGGTTCCCAGGGCAATGCGGGCCGCCCCAGTGAGGGTGGCAAAATCGACTACCAACTGGGGGGCGGGTTCTTCGCAGACGGCTTCCCAGAGGGCATCGGCCAGCACCAGGCGACCCTCAGCGTCGGTGTTGCCAATTTCCACCGTCAGCCCCCGCCGGGAGGGCACTACATCTAGCGGGTGCAGGGCATTGCCAGCAATGCTGTTTTCGACCGCTGGAATGAGCACCCGCAGGCGCACGGGCAGCTGAAGACCCATGATCATCTCGGCGAGGCCGAGCGCGTTGGCGGCACCGCCCATGTCTTTTTTCATCAGCTTCATGCCAGCGGCGGGTTTGATGTCGAGACCGCCCGTGTCAAAGCAGACGCCTTTGCCCACCAGGGTGACTTTGGGGGCATCGGGGTGGCCCCACATAATGTCGAGCAGTCGGGGGGCCTGGGTGTAGGCGCGCCCCACGGCGTGAATTAGGGGATAGTTTTGCTCAATCAGCTCATCGCCGACCAGGGTGGTGAGATTGGCGACGTGGCGATCGCACAGTTTCTGCGCTGCCGCCTGAAGCTGCTCTGGCCCCATGTCGCCTGCGGGGGTCGTGACCAGATCGCGCACTAGGGTAGTGGCCGCTATGGCGGTGGTGACATAGGCAGTGTCGGCCCCAGCCGGGGGTACGAGCTCGGCTGCTGGTGGGGGAGCCTGACGTTTGTAGGGGGTAAAGCTATAGCGGCCTAGGCACCAGCCCAGCCAGAGCTTGGTGGCCGTGGCGGCGGGCCACTCATCGGCGAGGGTGTAGGTGTGGGGCGGCAGGGTTTTGGCCAGGTTTCCCAAAGTCCAGGTGTCGACCGGGTCGGGTTTGCCCACCAGAACCTTGGCCAGGGTGCCCTCGCTGCCAGGCACTAAGCAGACAGTGCCGGGGTCGGCTTTAAACCCGGTAGCTTGGGCCCAGGCTTGGCTGTCAGCGTGGTCTTTGGCAAGGTCGGTCTGGTTTACCAAATAAATGGGAATCGGCGTTGACAACGTTACATCCTCCAGGCGTGGCACCCAAATCAATCAGTCTATCGAAGTTTTGGCCTTAGGGTAAGGCCCAGCTTGCACAGGCCTAGCTCTGAGCCGGTGTAGTAGTGAGTGAGCCTGAACCAGTTTTCTAACTACCGGGCGCCTGGGGCGATCGCTGCCAGTAGCGGTAGCTGGCGTAGGCCATCGTGAGCACGCCAGCCGCGATCGCCGACTCGTCTACCTCAAACTTGGGATGGTGGAGGGGGTAGTTGATAGCGCGATCGGTAAAGCCCACGCCCAGACGAAACATGGTGCCTGGGGCGTGCTCTAAGTACAGCGAAAAGTCCTCAGCCCCCAGGGATGGCTCGTGGATAATTTGCAGATGCTCGTTGCCCAGAGCCTCGCTGACGCAGCGGGCGGTGAGCTCAGTCAGGGTAGGGTCATTGAGCACCGAGGGCACCCCCCGGCGATAGTTGATCTCGTACTTGGCCCCGTAGGGTTGGCATACCCCGGCTACGATCCCCTCTATCCACTGAGGCAGGTGGTTACGGGTGTCGGGATGGAGCGATCGCACCGTGCCCAGCAGCTTCACCGTATCGGCAATTACGTTAGGGGCGCGCCCACCCTGAATCTGCCCAATCGTCAGCACAATGGGGTGCAGTGGGTTCTGGGTACGACTGATGGCCTGCTGTAGGGTCGTAATCACCTGCGACGCAATCCAGATAGCGTCGATCGCCTCATGGGGCCGCGCCCCGTGGCCCGACTCGCCCACAATAATAATTTCCAGGTCATCAGCAGCGGCGGTGAGCGCTCCGTAGCGAATGCCAATAGTCCGTGCTGGCACCGTCGGATAGGCATGCAGCCCCAAAATAGCTGCCACCCCCGCCATGACCCCGTCCTCAATCATCCAGCGGGCACCCTGGGCGGTTTCTTCAGCGGGCTGAAATAAAAATCGCGTGGTGCCCGGCATCGGCAGGCCCAGTTGAGCCAGCACCATAGCTGTGCCCAGGCCCACTGTTGTATGAACATCGTGACCACAGGCATGCATAATGCCCGACTGATTTGAAACAAAGGGTAAGTCGACCCGTTCAGCAATGGGCAACGCGTCCATGTCGGCTCGAATCGCCAAAATTCTGGGGTCATCACTGCCCGGTAGCTCAGCCACGACCCCGGTTTTGCCTACCAGCTCCTGCACCCGCAGCCCACACGATGACAGCACCCCTGCTACATAGGCTGCGGTTTTATACTCCTGGCCGCTGAGCTCTGGATGGCTGTGCAGGTGGCGGCGAATCTCAATCAGGCGAGGCGAAATCGCCTCAACAATCGATTTAATCTGGCTCAGCATGGGTTAGCACTGTCGGTAATGGCCACGTTTAGCCTAAAACAGGCCAGCCTTGATGTAACACACCGCACCAACCCGCTGGCCAAATCGCCCACCAACAGCCCATAGATCTCTGCACGAACCAAACTTTATTTGACAGGAGGAATAAACGGGTCGTCAGGTTGAGAAGTGCCATCTCCGACCCCGCCGCCATTGCCGCCGCCATTACCACCGCCATTTTCGGCACCGTTGCCAACGCCATTGCCGCCGCCATTACCACCGCCATTTTCGGCACCGTTGCCACCGCCATTACCGCCGCCATTTTCGGCACCGTTGCCGCCGCCATTACCACCACCGTTTCCAATGCCGTTGTTGTTTCTGGGATCGCCACCGACACCAATACCAATGCCGTTGTTGCCGTTGTTGTTTCTGGGATCGCCACCGACACCAACACCAATGCCGTTGTTGCCGTTGTTGTTTCTGGGATCGCCACCGACACCGAGACCGATGCCACCTACCCCTACCCCGATGCTGCCTCCGCCAATTCCAACTCCAATACCTATGCTGCTGCCACCGTTATTACCGAAATCAACCCCCCCGGCGATCGGAGGTTGATTGGGAGTCGGGTCAGGCGCAGGGCTATTAGCAACGTCAGAAGGGGTAGGAGAAACTCCAGGAGTGGCTAAAGATGGCAGCAGAGTTTGGCCAGTAACGATTTGACCACTGCTATCTACGCTAATCAGGGCTGGGTTCAAGGTGACGCTTTCGGAAAAAGGCACCTGCTCTGACAGAGCGTCTAAGGTCTCTTCGCGCACGGCCTCTAGGACAGGCCCTAGGGGAGACTCAGCGTTGGGATTGTTAAGCTCTAACCCCTCAACCAAGGGGCTGGTCTGATAGAACGTGGGCAGGTCAAACTCAACCACCTGCACCTGATTGTTTTGAATCAGGGCCATTTGGCCGCCGTAAAGGGCGTATTCAGTGGAGCCACAGTCGGCAACGCCTTCGCCGCAACTGCTGGTGGTGATGGTCATGGGGCCGGCAGGGTTATTGGTGAGGGCCATCACCAGGGTAAGGTCGCTTTCTGGGACGTAGCGCACGACCACCGCTGAGCCCTGAATGCCCGTAACGGCACTGGGGGTTTGAATATTGGTGCGGCCCTGCCCTGGCGGAATCAGCAGCAGCACGGTGCCGTTGGTGAGCCGAAAGTTGCGGGTGTTGGGCACGAACCGGAAGGTGGCTCGCTCGCCCACCCGTGCCAGGGAGCCGTCGTTGAAGCGCAAATCGGCCTGGGAGGAGGCAGCGGTACGTAGAGCATCGCCAACGGCAAGGAAGTCTGACATTCTTGCCGCCCGAGCCTGACGCCCCCGAGGAATAAATTCAACTCGATTGCGCAGGGCTTCGACTTCGGCTCGGGTGAGGGTCACGCTTGCCTGAGCCGGCAAACCCGCCAGCGCTATCGCCACTAGGGAGGCTAGGCCAGTGATTTGAGTGGCCAGATGTCGGTGGCTCCGACGATAAAATTTGCCGACGTTCAGCATGGCACAACCGCAGTAACAGCTTCTTTGGGTCTGAATGCTCTAGGCCAGGCACCAACGCACTGGTGAGGAGCAGCTATCGACGACGCTAGGAATACGACCAATTCAGCTAACGATAAACCGGACTCTACGTACTTCTACTAACTCTACGTATTTCTACTAGTTCTGTGATAACAGATCCGTAAGAAAGCTATAAAGTGCCTGACTGATATTTTACTTCGTCTTCACATACACATTACTTGGCAATTGTACAAAGTGCTTTACAAGGTGATAGGTGCCAGGGGCTCTATTGTCGGATCGTGGCCTCCCACCTGATTGGTGCGTAGTACCCACAGGCTGGCTCCGTGGCTCAGGCAGAGCTGGGTGATGGTGTCGCTGGCTTTGCGCGGCAGCATGGTGCGCCAGCTCAGCAACCCACGGCCTACGGTCTGAAGCGGAAAATCTGACAGGTTGCTTCCCAACGATTCTCGCTCGTCGGCCCAGTCGGCTCGGGCGCTACCAAAGGGCAACAGTTTTTGTTGAATGGCACGGCGCAGGTCAAGTAACTGCTGAAACTGCTGGGCCTGGTCGGGGTTGTTGGCTTCCCAGGCTTTGAGGGTGGCCCGGTGGGCGACAACAGCCGCCTCTAGGTGGGTGGCGCTGGCATACACGGCCTGATTGGAATCTTGGGCGCAGTTGTTGGCGGGGCCGACGTAGGTGACGCCGGTGCCATCACCTGTGCGGTAGCGGGCCGTCATCAGCTCTAGCTCGATGCGCAGGTCGTCGAGGGCAGCCCAGGCCGCCCCGTTAAAGTCGAAGGGCTTGGTGTAGGCGGGCAGTTTGATCAAAATATCGGAGACGGGGCGGGTGCCCAAAAATCCCCACTGGCGATCGCCCATGTACTTTGACCAATCGAGGGTGCCCGCTACCAGCCCCCGCCGATTGTGGGTATAGACCTGGTGATAGTGAATATCGAACTGTAGCTCCTGGGTGAGTGGCTCACGCACCACGGTGGCAATGCCGTAGGCAAAGTGACCAAAATAAACTGGGCCTCGGGCGGCAGGCTCGCGGTTTTCGCCGCCGATGCCGCCGTAGACATGCACCAGCAGGGCGTGGTCGCCCTCTCGCCACTGGGCGATTGCCGCCTGCTCGGAGGGGGTTTTAGGATCAATCAGCACCGACTCGGTGGTGCCTTTTTTCTGCACCAGGTTTCCCCACGATTCGCGGCGCAGGTGCTGCCGTCCCTGGCGGGCTCGGGCGATGGTGCGATCGGGGCGCAGTTGAAAGAGCTGACGGGGCCGCAGCGCCTGCACTACAAACTCGCCGTCGTGGGCCTGGGCACCGTGGATATACCAGCCGGTGGCGTTGAGGGGCGATCGCTCTAGATCTCGGCTGGTCGATGGCTCTATGCCATCCCCGTCGGGCACAACCTGCGGCAGGCGCACGGTTTCTCTAAGCCCGTCAAAGGTTTGGGTATCAGGGTTGTAGTGAACGACATGGTAGCGCTCACTCGCTCCTGCCACCGGGCCAAGAAACTGCACCAGGGCGTAGTAAAGACCAGCAATTTGAATCGGTTCATGGCCAATGGTGATGGAGATAGCTGCATTGGACAGCGAGCCATTCAATTCTGTAGGTTCCTCGATGCTGACCGGCTCAGGCAGCTTGACGATAATGTCATCGACGGGGTGAGCTCCGGCCAGAGATTCTAATGGGGTGACCAACCGCCAGTGGTTGAGACGGGTGGGCAAAATCATGCCCTCTCGGTGCGAGGCCTCGGCCTCGGCGCTGAAGTGAATGTCGCGGGTCACAGCCTGGAAGCGTTTTTTCAGCCCCGGATTGCACCGCCAGCGCAGGTGTACCCGCTGCCCCAGGCAGTGCTGGTAGTCCGGGGGCGTGTGCAGGAGCTCGAACCAGACGCCCTCCAGAAGGAGGCGATCGCTGGCGTTGGGCAAAATCAGCCGCCCCAGCCAGTCGCCCACTGGCCGGTATTGGGGGGTGGGCAGGGTTTGCTGCACTGGGTAGTAGCTGGGGTGGTTGAAGGGTGCGCTCTGAAACCGGTAATAGCTGCCGGGATTGACCACCTGAATTTTTTGAATATCCAGGTACTGGCGCAGGTCGCCCGCCACAATGTCGAGGGTAAGGTCGAGGGTTTGCTGCAGGTGGCTGCGGCCATCGGGCAAAAAGGCCTGGTCGTCGAGCACGCCGCCGGGCACTTGGTGGCCCACTGGTCCCAGGCTGATAAAGGTGATTTTGCCCTTGCGTTTGGCCCGATTCCAGTAGCTCAAGGGGGCGATCGCCCAGCGACGCGGAAACATAATTGGCCCCAGACGCTCGACCAGGTCACGGCTACCCACCAGGTGGTAGAGCTGCTCCGCTTCCATCACTCGCCCGTTGCCGCCAATCACCCCAGCCAGAGAAATTACCTCAATCGGGGCTCCTAAGGCGCGCTTGAGAAAGGGCACAATGCCCATGGCAATTTGCCCACCGCCGCTGTAGCCAATCAGCGTCAGGGGAATGCCCCCTTGGGCTGGGTAGCCGTGTTCTAGCAGGCTTTCGTAGACCTGCTGGGCCACCCCCTGGTTGTAGATTGGGCCAAAGCGCTGGTCGGCTGACACCGCCACGATCAAAATGTTGCGAATGTTAATGATCATCCCCACCCAGGGGCCGAGCCGCCGGGTCAGGGTTTCGATTCCGCGCCAAAAGAAGGCCAGGGGGCGGTTTTCGGTTAGCGAACGGTTGAGCACCGAGTAGGGAATCAGCCCCTTGACTAGGGTGATGTCGGCGGGGAGGCTCTGGCCTAGCTCGTTGAGGTAACGCGCCACGGTGGGCTGGTAGTCGGCGGTGGACTGGTTGATGCCGTCGAGGTAGACGATGTAGCGACGGGGCAGCTTGGCGGTGGCTCCGTCGGTCTTGGGTGTCTCGGGGGGAGGGGAACCGTCGCCGTACCACCCGGCCCACCAGCCCAGGGCCTCTAAGGGGGCCAGCATGGCCCCCACCACCAGAGCGATCGCGCCAATCCAGATCAAGTCAGCAAACCAGCGGGCCGGACGGCTCTGGCCATACCACTGGGTCATCACCCCTCTTAGGGGTTCTAAGCTGAGGGCCACGACTAGGGCCAGCAGGCCCAGACCGCCGTATATCCACAGCAGGGTCAACCGTCGCGATCGCGGCTTGAGCAAGGCTCCCGGCAGAGGTTTGGCACCCGTAAGGGCGGGCGGCGCTAGGGCTAGGTTGCTGGGGGCGATCGCCGAGGCTGGCTCCGGCCCTAAGGGGTTGGCCGCAATTAACAGTTTGAGCTGGCCGCGATCGACCACCAGCTTTACCCCCGCCGCCCAGTTGGACAGCCAGCGCCCCAGGTTGACAATCGGTTGCCCCACGGTGGTTTGCTGCACCACCACCAGCCCCAGCCAGCCCAGCGCCACATGCCCCGCCGCTTGCCCCACCGGGATCTGGCCCAACACCGCCAGCGCAAACACCACCGCCAGCAGGCTGAGCAGCGCCAGCAGCCGCAGCAGCGGCACGCCCAGATAGGGCATCGCTCCCAAAAAGCTAAACATCAACGGCAGATAGCTCAAGGCCAAACTACCCTGCACCACTCGCCAGGGAATCGGCTGATCGAGCAGCCAGCGGCTCACCATCCAAATGCTGAGCACCCAAAACAGGTAGCCCGCGACAAACAGTAGGGCCGACAACACCAGGCTGAGCACAAACCGCAGCGGCTTGACTCGGTTGACGAAGAGCACAATGCCCTGCCCTACCGCCTGCGAAAAGCCCGCCACAAACACCAGCCCCAGGACAACGCTGTCGGGCGTCTGGTGAAAGACTTGAAAGGCCTCTGGGTCTAATCTCAGCACCCCTCCCACCAGCTGCCAGAGGGTGCCAAAAGCAGGGTCAGTCATGGTTGTGGCCCGGCAGGCGATGCTTTGCCAACGCTCAGAGCCGCAGCGGCTCGCTTGAGTGGCGGCAGCAATTCTAAAGGCAAGTGGAGCTGATTCAGCCCGGCGGCCTCCTTGGGCTGATGCTTGGCCCTCGGGTTAGGAGTACTAGCTTTTGCTTCTGAGGGGCCGTGGAAGTCACTGCCACCGGTCATTACTAGGTCGTGATCACAGCAGTAGGTTTCTAGACGCCGGATATCGCTGGGGCTGTGGTGAGGGTGGTAGACCTCGACCCCCATCAGCCCGGCCTCCACCAGCTGGGGCAGCAGCGCATCAACGGTAGAGCCTTTGAATAGATGGGGATGTGCCCACACCGGCACGGCCCCGCAGTCGCGCAGCAGCTGAATGCCCTCAGCGGCAGAAAATTTGTCGTACGGCACAAAAACAGGGCCATTGTCCCCCAGCCAGCGATCAAAGGCCTCCCGCTTCGACTCGACGTAGCCCGCTTTGACCAGGGCCGCCGCCAAGTGGGGACGACCGGGAGCCATGTTGCCCGCCATGGCGGGCAGCTCGATGGGATAGCCTAGTTCGGCCAGCTTTTCGACCATCTGCTGGGCGCGACGACGGCGGCCCTCAATGCGCGATCGGAGGGGTGGTTCTAACGCTGCTCGGTCGGGATAAAAACCCAGAATGTGCAGCGATCGCCCGTTTTCAACCGTGCTCAGCTCGACCCCTGGCACCACCTCTAGGGCCTCTCCAGCGGCGGCGATCGCCTCATCCCACCCGGCCAGGGTGTCGTGGTCGGTAATCGCCAAAGCCTTCACCCCCGCCGTGATGGCCGCTGCTACGAGTTTAGCGGGGGATAGAGTGCCGTCAGAAAAAGTGGTGTGGCTGTGCAGATCGAGCATTACAGAAGGCTATTTTCTTTCCATTGTGCCGTATTTGCCCGCCTACGCCGCTGCCGTGGCTTGGTCAATGGCCTTTTCTACCAGGGCTTTTGCCTTCTCATCGAGGGCTAGCCAATTGATTTCACCATCCTCGTCGAGCAAAACTGGATCCACTGAAACGGGCTGCTGCGGCTGGTAATTGTCGAAGCACACCGCAAAGCACAGTTCCCAAACGTCGAGGGTGGCCGTGCGAGGCTCCTTGGCTGGGGCTTCGCCAGCGCTCTGGGTCAGCCGCAGCTCATAGCCGGGGGCTGGAGTCGGCAACTGACTGAGCTGCTGGCGGATAGCCTTTTCTTCATCTGGAGAGGCCTCAGGGATCTGGGCCGCTAAATCACGCACCCGCTGGCGCTGCTCAGGGGTGGCATGGCCGGGCCAGCGCAGCTGCTCTAGATAGTCGGTGCGCCAGTCGAGGATTTCAGTGTGTTTGCGAATATTGTCGATTACGCGAATCAGGCAAGGCTGCATCAGCCCAGCCGCTTGGGCTTCATCGGTGGGAGAGGCAAAGGTCAGCATGGCGAAACCTGGGGCAGCATCAGCGCGTCAATCTGGGTTGCCCAACTGAGATTAACCCTGCCAGTGCAACCGCGTGACAGCATTTTAGCTGACCCCTGCACCTCCCAAAATTGTCTGCCCCTGCTTCAATAGAAGGCGAGAGGGCGGCCCTGCCCTGCCGTCACCCCCGAGAACCTATGCCCCAGCGGCCTTTCCATCGCCCCGGTGCCGGGCTTGAATATCGCCTGCTGATGGCCCTGATTATGGCTAGCGCTGCCCTGGTGACGGTGCTGCTGATTCAGCTATTGCTGCCCTGGCTGGTGGTCGGGGGGCTGTTGGCTGGCGCAGGGTGGTTCTGGCGGCGGCAAACAGCGCGGGATCGGGCGCTGCATCAGATTTTTTATGCCCAGGTTGCGGCTCACCAGGGGCGCATTAGCGTGCTCGACTTTGCGATCGCCGCCCAGCTCACTGGCAGTGAGGCCCGCCGATTTCTCGACCAGCGCGCCCAAGACTTTTGGGGCGACTTTGAACCCACCTCGACTGGGGATGTGCTCTACACGTTTCGTTCCCCCAGTACCCTAGCTACCGGGGCCGCAACCCTCCAGGTGCTCTCGCTCACCGCGACCGATCTGGCCCAGCGCCTGGGCTGCACCGAAGCTGATCTGACCCAGCCAGCAGCGGCGGTGAATCTGCTGACTTGGAGCCGCGATCGCGACCCCGACGGCTGTGGCTGGCGGTACGATGCTGGGGGCGATCGCTACTGGCCCGTCCCCAAACCATAAAACTTTGACTAAATCCTTTACAAAATGGCCACCGTTTCTGAGCATGGTAAAGGTCTTTCACCACGCAATAGGAACAGGTATCTATGGAACGCACTTTTTTGATGATCAAGCCCGACGGCGTCCAGCGCGGTCTGATCAGCAACATCATTGGCCGATTTGAAACTAAAGGCTTCACCCTGGTGGGCCTGAAGTTTATGGCCGTCTCTCGCGAACTGGCCGAAAAGCACTACGATGTGCACCGCGAGCGCCCCTTCTTCGCCGGTCTGGTTGACTTCATCACCTCTGGCCCCGTGGTCGCCATGGTGTGGGAAGGCGAAGGCGTGATCGCCTCGGCCCGCAAAATCATCGGCGCGACCAAGCCCCTTGAAGCTGAACCCGGCACCATTCGCGGTGACCTGGGTGTGACCGTGGGCCGCAACATCATCCACGGCTCCGACGCTCCCGAAACCGCCCAGGCTGAGATCGCCCTCTGGTTCACCGAAGCCGAATTGGTGAGTTGGGAACCTGCTCAAAAGAGCTGGCTCTACGAGTAAGAAACCTAGACAGGTCTCTTAGGTCAATAGCAGCAAATATCGCAGCGTTCGTTTCAAGAGCGCTGCGATGTTTGTTTCTGAGGTTTGATGTCTTTCCCGTGGCCCTGGCTGACCCAAGGTCTTCCGAGTCGTGATCTGCATTCTTATATTTTAAGCAGCTAGAAGTGGCACCCCAAGAGCTTGTAGGTTAATGGTTTCGACATTTTTGGAATAGTTATCTAAAGTGATAGCAACAACTTTGCCATCACTGTCATAGTCCAAAATTAGATCATCAGTAATTGCATCTGTGTTGGCGATGGGCTTCGTTGTTAGCTCAATGGCAAGGGTATCTGTTTCTGGGTAATACTGAATTTTCATTGGGGCTCTTCACCTCGCTGCTGCCGCTTATAAAAGGTTGCGATCAAAAAAGGCATTGTGAACGGTTTCACCATCCTCTAAGGTAATGACCCTTAACGGGCGACCTTCAGCTTCTTCAATATTGCTCCAGTAGGAAAGGCGGTTGTTTGGCTGCTGCTCTACTTTTACAGGGTTCGCCAAGACATAGCGTATCCATTCTCGCTTGACATCTGGATGTTTCTGGGATGCAAAACCATCAAAGTAGCGAGTAGTTTTAAGCATCGCTAAACGTGATGGGCAGTTCCCCAAAGTGCCTAATCGACAACAGATCTGAGGGAAAATCGGCGGTGCCGGGGCGCTGTACTGCACACACCTGCCAGCCTGCCTGGTGAGCCGCCTCCAGCTCACCTAAATGGTCGGACAGAAACAGCAGTTCTGCTGGAATAATTCCTAGCGTATTGGCGATTTTTTCGTAGGAAGCTGCATCGACCTTGGCTCCAGTGGTGGTGTCAAAATAACCCTGAAAACAAGGGGTGAGGTCGCCCACGATGGTGTGGGCAAATAGCAGTTTCTGCGCTGCGATCGAACCCGAGGAATAGATATATAGCGGCACCCCTCGCCAGTGCCACTCCTGAATGTGGGCGGCGGCATCGTCATAGACGTGGCTGTAGTAAGCCTTGGTGCGGTAGCCCTCGTCCCAAATCATGCCCTGCACGGCTTTGAGGGGGGTGACCTTGTGGTCAGCCTTGGCCCAGGCCAACAGTTGGGCGATGCAGTCTTCTACAGATCGGTCGGCATCGCCCACCTCAGCCCGCACCTGGGCAAAAATAGCCTGCCCCTCGGCGGTGGGAGCGATCGCAGCCATAAAAGACTCCAGTCGCTCCGCTGCGTAGGGAAACAGGGTGTTTTTGACAAAGGCGATATCGGTGGTGGTGCCCTCAATATCGAGCACGATCGCCTCTAGGGGCCGCTCTTCAAGCAAAAGCATGGTACTCAGGATATCCCTTGGCGATGGGGCTGTCAGTGAAATGGGCCACCCAGCCCTCGGGGTTGCAAAACAGGCGAATGGCGGCGAATTGAGGTGCTTCACCCATGTCAAACCAGTGGGGGGTGTTGGCGGGTACGCCAATCAGGTCGCCAGCGGTGCAGAGGGTGGCGTAGATTTTGTCGCCCAGGTGTAGGTAAAACACGGCCTGTCCTTCCACGAAGAAGCGCACCTCGTCTTCTTTGTGAATGTGCTCATCCAAAAACTTTTGCCGCAGCTCGGTCTTTTGGGGATGCTCTGGGTGCATGCGAATCACGTCGGCGGTGATGTAGCCGCCCTCGGCCTTGATGCGATCGATATCTTTGGCGTAGGCGGTCAGAATGGCTTCGGGAGCGGCCTCTGGGGGCAGCGGTGCCTGGGTCTGCCACTGCTCAAAGCGGACGCCAGCGCTGGCTAGGGCAGCGGCGATCGCCTCCGCATCCCGGTACTCGTCTAGCAGGGTCGCGCCATCTTGATCGCTAAAAACACGGAGTAGGGTCATGGAGGTTAGTCCTAAAGTCGAGGGTGTCTTGAAGGTCTAAGCAAGTTGGGGCTAAGCAAATTTTTGATCGAGCAGTATAGCCTGCAGGGCGCAGCTCACCAGCACCTCCAACGCCTCAGTGGCCATGCGCGCCTGGGGCACTGTCGCCCCCCAGCTATACAATCCGTGGCCCGCAATGATGTAGCCCACGGGCGCTGGTACCACCTGTAGCCGGGTCAGCACAGTCTGGCTCAGAGCTACCATATCTTGACTGTTGGCCACGATCGGGATGGCAACCTCTCCATCATGGGTGGTGATGCCCGGCAATGCCTTGAGCAATTCATAGTTTGTTAACACCAGGCTATCTTTGCCCCGGCCCAGCAGCCAGCGAGAGAGACTAACGCAGTCTATGGAATGGGTGTGCAGCACCGCGCCCACCTCTGAGTAGGCCAGGTAGAGACTGGTGTGCAGCAGTGTCTCGGCCGATGCCCGCTTCCCCGGACTGAGGGGTTGCCCCTGGCTATCGACCACCATAATGTCGGCAGGGGTGAGCTGACCCTTGTCGCGCCCCGAGACGGTAATGGCGACCTGCCCCTCGGCCAGCCGAGCTGAGTAGTTACCGCTGGTGGCCGGGGCCCAGCCTTTGCTGGCCAAGAAGCCGCCTGCCTCTGCTAACGACTGCGCGATCGCCTCAAACTCCATTCCCCAAGCCAGCCCTTACCGATAATTTTGACTCACTACTCTAACATCATTGGCCCGGCCACGGATGTCGCTTGCCACAAGCGATCGCTTCAAGCAGACTAAACTTGATGCAGTTCAGCACCCCTGGCAACGGGAATTTCGCCGGTATTTGGGCATCAACACCGCGAAACTTGAGTAATTATCAGGTCATTGCGTATAAGTACGTTATGAGAAAGATTGATTTTTGGGCATAACTATAGCAAGCGCCCACGTGATTTCAAGAGGTTGTTCCGCTATGTCCACCTGCGCCGTCACCAAACAAACCGTCCTATCGGTGGATGACAGCTTAATTAGTCAGCAGATGATTAAACGCGCCTTGGATAACAGCTACCGGGTGCTGCTGGCCGACAATGCGGTGGATGCGCTGACTGTCATTTCTCAAGAGATGATCGAAGTCCTGCTGCTCGACATCTCGATGCCCGGCATCGATGGGTTTGAGCTTTGTCGCACGGTGCGCAGTCTGCCCCGGTTTAAGAACCTGCCGATTGTGATGGTTACGTCTCGCGATACCGAAGCTGACCGTCAAGAAGCCCGCATGGCGGGGGCCTCGGGTTATTTGACCAAACCCTGCGAGCCCGAGCGCCTCAAAGCCGTCATGGGCAGGCTGCTGCCCAACGACTTAGCCACCAATTAACCTCATACGAAATCCACTTTGAGAAAGCCTGGTTCAAACCAGGGGTCTCGTAGGGGCGTAGCATGCTACGCCCCTACAAATCGGGAGTATTTATTCAGGATTGGGTATAAGACGGCTGACCAGCTCTGTCGGGGTGGTTCGAAGGCTTCTAAATCAGTCGGTTAAGGGTTTCAAACAGCACATCCTGGGTAAAGCTGCCCTTGGTGATGTAGGCGTTGGCTCCGGCCTCGGCCCCTCGGCGGCGATCGTCCTCACTGGCTAGGGTGGTGACCAGCACCACGGGGAGTTCGCTGTACTCGCGCTGCTGCCGAATGCGCTGGGTAAGGCCTAAGCCGTCTAAATTCGGCATTTGCACATCAGAGACGACGGCGTCAAACGGCCTCGTCTGCAGCTTATTAAAGCCGTCTAGGCCATCCACTGCGGTCACCACTTCGTAGCCCGCCGATTCTAGAATGCGTTTCTCTTGGGTGCGGGTGGCGATCGAGTCTTCCACCAGCAAAATGCACCGAGGGCGAGCCTCGGGCGAGGCCGCAGTATTAGACAGACTAGTCTCTGGCAGCGCTAAGAAACTGCTCTGATGGCGTACTGCCCCGATCAAATCTTGGGGACTGAGCACCATGCAGACATCGCCAGTGCCTAAAATAGTGGCCCCAGATATGTATCGCACTCGCTTGAGCAACTGGCTTTGGGGTTTGAGCACCACCTCCTGTTCGTCTAGCAGCGCCTCGACAAAGAGACCCAGGCGATCTGGGCCAGACTGCAAAATAATGCAGGCATGCCGCTGCTGGGGTATGCCTGCTGGGTTGGAGTCCTGCCATCGACTGCGCTGTTTAGGCTCAACCCTTGGCAACCCCAGCAAGTCGGCCAGCCACACCACCGAGAGCGGGCGATCGCCCTGCCTGATCGCACTGCGGCCCTCTAGCGTAAAGATCTCGCTGGTCTGCACTAGGCAGGCGGTCTCCACAAACTCAGCGGGCAGGGCAAAGGTTTGACCGCCCGCCGCTACTAGCAAGACGTGGGCCGTGGCCAGGGTAGTGCCCAGCTGAATGCGGAGGGTGCAGCCCTCGCCCGGTTGCGACTGAACATCGATGCTGCCTCTGAGGCGATCGACGTTGGTGCGCAGTACATCGAGGCCGACTCCGCGACCGGAAATCTCGGTTACCAGGGTGCGGCTCGAAAACCCAGGACTGAGAATCAGCCCCTGAATTTGGGCGGCGGTCAGCAGCTCCAGTTCTTCCGGACGATATAGCCCCCGGCGGACGGCTGCCTGTTTGATCGACTCCACGTCGAGCCCCCGGCCATCGTCGCTCACTTCAATGCTGATACCCGCTGAGGTGCGGTAGCCGCGCAGGGTAATGGTTGCCACTTCAGGTTTGCCCTGCCGCAGGCGCTCGGCGGGTGACTCAACGCCGTGGTCAATGGCATTGTGAATCATGTGCAGCAGCGGGTCTTTCATCTCTTCAAGAATGCGCTTGTCGGCGCGAGTGTCGCCCCCTTCAATCAACAGCTGCACCGCTTTGCCCTCCTGGCGGGCCAGGTCACGTACCAGTCGGGGAAACAGGTTAAAGAGCGTAGACAGCGGCAGCAGGCGCAGGGTGCGAATGCCCTCCTCCAGGCCGTCGGTGATGGTTTCAAGGCGAGTGGTGTCGGCGTGGAGGGCGCTGCTGAGCTGGTGCACCAGAGCCCCAAATCGCTCTAGGTGCTGCTCGGTACGATTCTGAAAACTGTCGAGCTGTTGCCAGACGGGCTTGCCCTGCTGGGCATCGTGAAGCAAAAAGCGACTCATCAAAAAATCGCGACTCCACTCTTCCCACAGGTTGTTGATGGCCTCGATCTCGGCCAAGCGGTGGGCAACGCGAATTTTGGTAACGGTAAGTTCACCGCTCTGGGTCATCAGAGCGTCGAGGCTCTGGGTGGGGACGCGGATGGTTTCGATGCGGTAATTGGTGGCGGTGGGGTCGGGGTCTGGGGAATTGGGGGGGGGTAAGGGGGGGGTTGAGTGAGGGGGTGAGGGAGGCGGGGGGGGAGGGGGCGTTGGGGGAGGCGGGGCCGGGG
>JANPIO010000146.1:0-6273 GCA_031425055.1 Phormidium sp. VAR_61_metabat_6 | reverse complement strand
CCGGAGTTGCAAACCATCGCCCCGTCTTTCATCACGTCGAAATGCTCGGCGCGAATTACGTGCTTGTTGCCGGTGACGGTGATAAACAAGTCACCTATAGGTGCTGCTTCTGCCATTGGCATCACCCGGAAGCCGTCCATGACGGCCTCTATGGCGCGCACTGGGTCAATTTCGGTAACGACGACGTTGGCTCCCATGCCCTTAGCCCGCATGGCGGTGCCTTTGCCGCACCAGCCGTAGCCAGCCACAACCACAGTTTTGCCCGCCAGCAGTACGTTGGTGGCGCGAATGATGCCGTCGAGGGTCGATTGGCCGGTGCCGTAGCGGTTGTCAAAAAAGTGCTTGGTGTCGGCGTCGTTGACGTTCATCGCGGGGAAGCTGAGCATCCCGTCTTTGAACATGGCCTTGAGCCGCACAATGCCAGTGGTGGTTTCTTCGGTGGTGCCGATGATCTCAGACAGCTGGGCCTGGCGATTCTGCACCAAGGTGGCAACGACATCGCTGCCATCGTCAATGATGATGTTGGGGCGGTGGTCGAGAGCGGTTTCGACATGACGTAGGTAGGTGGCGCTATCTTCACCGCGCATGGCGAAAACGGGAATGCCGTAGTCGGCAACCAGGCTGGCGGCGACGTCGTCTTGGGTCGAGAGAGGGTTGCTGGCAATCAGCACAGCATCGGCACCGCCCGCTTTGAGGGCGATCGCCAAATGAGCCGTCTCAGTAGTGACGTGGCAACAGGCCGAAATGCGAATGCCCGCCAGGGGCTTTTCCTGGGCAAAGCGGTCTTGGATCTGGCGCAGCACGGGCATCTCGCGCCCGGCCCACTCGATTCGCTGTTTGCCCTGGGCCGCCAGGGAAATATCTTTAACGTCGTACTTAAATTGAAGAGTTGTGGTCATAGCGAGGGTATCAACCGTAATAAATCGTCTCTGTGCCAGTTGCCAGCGTTTCTAGCTTAACGGAATTTTACGCGGGGGGCTGCCTCGATATTGTATGGGGGTACTGCCGCAATGCTTCGGCAGGAATTTGTACAGAGCACTGCCCCGAATTTCATGTAGGGTACTGACCCGATCGCACCTCGGTACAAAACTGCTGGGCCGCCTCTACCGCCTGCTGCCTGAGGTTGGCGTAGACCTTGGCAAAGGGCGGCTGCCAGGCCGACAGCCCCAGCACATCGGCAGTGACTAGCACCTGACCATCGCAGTGCGCTCCCGCGCCAATGCCAATGGTGGGGATGCCCAAGGCCTTAGTCATGTTGCGGGCCAGCTCGGCGGGAATGTGCTCTAGCACCACACAGAAGGCTCCAGCCTGCTCTAGGGCTTTGGCTTCGGAGAGAATGCGATCGCCCTCCTCAGCGGTTTTTCCCTGCTTGCGAAAGCCGCCGAACTGGTTGATCGACTGGGGTGTCAGCCCCACATGGCCCATCACTGGAATGCCCCACTGCACCAGGCGATGCACCGTTTCAACTACCTCGCTGTGGCCCCCTTCCAACTTCACCGCCTGGGCTCCAATCTTGAGCATTTGACCAGCGGCGCGAATGGCGTCTTCAACGCTGGTTTGATAGCTCAGAAAAGGGAGATCAACCACCAGCAGCGCATTTTTGACCCCCCGCCGCACCGCCTTGGCGCAGATCAGCATGTCCTCGGTGGTCAGCGGCAGAGTGGTGTCGTAGCCCAGTGCGACCATCGCCAACGAATCGCCCACCAGCACGATATCGGCCCCAGCCTGGTCGACAATTTGCGCCGACATCACATCCCAGGCGGTGAGTACGGTAATGGGTTGGGCGGGTGCGCCCGTTTGCTTCCACCGCAAAATTCGATCAACGCTGATGGCCATGGCTGCGCCTGGAAAGGGATATGGTTGTCAGGATAACAAACCCTTGATTCGGCTATCCCTCCAATCGGCCGCCCCCCTGGGGAACACAACTCGCTAGAATCAGGTAAACCCGTACAAAGTGGCTTATCACGATGATCCCAACCGTTATTGAGCAATCCGGGCGTGGCGAGCGCGCGTTTGATATTTATTCCCGGCTTTTACGGGAGCGTATTATCTTTCTCGGCCAAGAGGTGACTGCTGACTCGGCCAACCTGATTGTGGCCCAGATGCTGTTTCTCGAAGCCGAAGACCCCGACAAAGACATCTATCTCTACATCAACTCTCCCGGTGGATCGGTGTCAGCGGGCCTAGGCATCTACGACACCATGAACCACATTCGGCCCCAGATCTGCACTATCTGTGTGGGGCTGGCGGCTAGCATGGGGGCGTTTTTGCTCACCGCAGGCGAAAAGGGCAAGCGCATGAGTCTGCCCAACTCCCGCATTATGATTCACCAGCCCTTGGGCGGTGCCCAGGGTCAGGCTACTGACATTGAGATTCAGGCTAAAGAAATTCTCTACCTGAAGAAGCAGCTAAACGATGCGATCGCCAAAAACACCGGTCAGCCCATCGACAAAATCGCCCAAGACACCGAGCGCGACTTCTTTATGAGCCCCCAGGAAGCGGTGGAGTACGGTCTGATCGATCAGGTGATCGATCGCACCTCTGTCGGTTCCCGCCCACTGACAGCGATGTAAATCTCTCTAACCCCCAAGGCAGCAAGCCTTGGGGGTTAAGTGCTGCCGTGCGGGGACTGGGTTTCTAAAAACAGCAAGAACTCCAGCAGTTCGTCGTCGGTGAGGTCGTGGCGCGATAGCTTGCCGTAGGTTTTCTTCAAAAACTCACGCCCCTGGGCGACGCCCCAGCCCAACCGCTGGAGTTCTACATCGGTCTGGGCAATGATGTCTGATAAATCGACCGCTGCCGGTTCTGCGCTTAGATCCATGAACTCGTCGGTCGGTACCTCAAAAGTAGCGGGCAGCTCCACCTTGGACGCAGCGACTTGGGGGGGCAGGGTTGAAGTCGCCACGGCTGCTAAGGGCAGCTCGGTCGCCGGTTGCTCTAGGGAATTTCCTCGGTCTAAGGCAGGGGGAACCAAGCTCAGCGGCGGCGGGGTCAGTTCTGGGTGAGTGGTCTCGGGAAGCTCGTTGTTGGACTGGCCTGAAGATGGAGGGGCGTTGGCGGAGCCTCTTCCAGGAAGAATCGCCTCAGGGTTGGTCAATCCGTGGCTGGGCTGGGCGATCGCGTCTTCAGGAGCTGCAACCCTCTCGACTGCAATGGGGCGAGGCAGGCTGGGCGGTTTAGCCGACAAGCTCAGACGCTCTAGGGCGCGGGTGGTGGCTATATCTTCGGCGATCTCTAGGGCAGTGTTTGCCCCCAGCCCGCTCGCCAAAATTAGGTTCTCTACTCCAGCGCAGACCCGCACCACGTATAGTCCGTCGTGGATAGTGAGCAAATCTGACGTCAGACTGCCCTGGGGATACTGTTGGCGAAATTGCGTCAGCAGCGAACTTAGCACTCGGGCGGTCTCCCCTGCGGGTGGATGGTAACCGTACTATTCTAAGGAAGTAGGGCACGTTAGACTGAAGCCATTGTGCCGCTGGCCGGGTTTAACGCAGGCAAGGGAAGTTCCCTGAATAGTCTGCGACTGTGGGCCAGGTGGGTCAGTAAGTCCGGCACTTGTCCCTGAACTATTTTGATCGCTCCTCTAGGCGGCTGAACTGAGCTAATGCTAGACCGATTACTCGAAATCTCTAACAACTTTGGGGTTGATACCCTGCTGCTGCTGCCGGTGCTAATTGCCCTGGAGGCGGTGCTGTCGGCGGACAATGCGATCGCCCTAGCGGCGATCGCCCAAGGTCTAGAGAGCGAGACCATGCAGCGCCGGGCTTTAAACTACGGGCTGCTGATCGCGTTTATTTTGCGAGTCGGGCTAATTTTGACAGCGGGCTGGGTGCTGCAGTTTTGGCAGTTCGAGGTGATGGGGGCCGCCTACCTGCTATGGCTGGTATATAAGCACTTCACCGCTGAAACCGATGCCGAGGCCCAGCACCACGGTCCCAGGTTTGCCACCGTTTTGCAGGCGATTCCGGTAATTGCATTCACCGACCTGGCCTTTTCGCTCGATAGCGTCACTACTGCCTTGGCGCTGTCTAAGGATGTGGTGGTGATTTTGCTGGGTGGCACCGTTGGGATTATCACCCTGCGGTTTATGGCAGGGCTGTTTATCCGCTGGCTTGAAGAGTTTGAGCATTTAGAAGACGCGGGTTTTATTACCGTGGCCTTTGTGGGCGTTCGCTTGCTGGTGCGGGTGATTGACCCCACCCTGGTGCCCCCCGAGTGGGCGATGGTGCTGGTGATTGCGCTGGTGTTTGCCTGGGGCTTCTCGAAGCGTGTTGAAGAGAGTGCCAGCGGTGAATCAGCTTATTTAAGCAATGGCAAAGTGCCCACTGTTGCGGAGTTAGAGGGCAACGGCAGTGTTTCTGTAGAGGCTGCCTCCAAGCAGGAAGATGCCACCCCAGCGCTACCCCTCCAGCAAGATTAAAAAGCCCTATCCCCAGTCGCCCCAAGCCGCTAGAGGTAGGAGCACCAGTCACTCCAGCCGCCGGGGTAGAGCTTAGCTACGGGGCGACCCGCAACGGCTTGGGCCAGCAGGTTGACGCAGGCCGTCACCCCTGAGCCGCAGTAGACGATCGCCTCTTCGGCATCGTTCAACCTGGCCCAGTGTTGGCTTAGCTCATCGGCGGGTTTCATGTGCCCGTTTTCGGCAGAAACATCTTGCCAAAAGTAGTTCACCGCGCCGGGGATGCTGCCCGCCACCGGGTCGATGGGTTCGACCTCGCCCCGGTAGCGATCGGGCGATCGCGAATCGATCAGCACTGTCCCTTCCTGACGGCGGCGCACGGCCTCTATATCGACGATCCAATCCTGGCGCGGCGCGGGCACAAAGTCGCCCGACCGAGGGGCAGGGATCTCGGTGCTGGTCGGATAGCTGTCCTGCACCCAGCCTGACCAACCACCGTCGAGCACGGCTACATTGTCGTGGCCCAGGTAGCGCAGCAGCCACCAGAGGCGTGAAGCAAAGGCAAAGCGGCTATCGTCATAGGCGACGACGAGAGTAGGCTCTGGGCCGTTAGACTCTACCCCCATCGCCGTGAGCCGCTGGCTAAAGGTATCGCGATCGGGCAGCGGGTGGCGACCTCCGTGGCGCTGCACCGGGCTGGACAGGTCTTGGTTGAGGTGTAGGTACCAGGCCCGAGGAATGTGGCCAATGGCATATTGCTGCTGCCCCTGTTCGGCATCGGCTAAGGCAAAGCGACAGTCGGCAACCACAACTTTGGGGTCATCTAGGTGCTGGGCTAGCCAATCGGCGGTTACTAGGTTGCGAGGGTAGGTCATAGGTTGGACAAACGGGATGGTATAAGCGGTTAAAGTCTGGTCTAGCGAGGGATAGCGGTCTACCACAGAAGTAGGCTATAAGGTTGCTGAACTGGCAACATTAGTCATCGTTGGATCTGCCGATGCGCAATGCGGACGGTGCAAAATGTGGTTATTCAAATCGGGTGTTCGGCATAGAGAACGGTCAAGGTTGTTAACCAGCAGATCCTATTCAACGAGGCGCTGTTATGACTATGGACACTCAGCCAAGTACTGAGATTAAAACAGCAACGAGCTGGGTTATGGCCCTCAGTGCAGGTTTGGTGGTTTTAGGTATTCTGGCAATTTTAATGCCAGCGATCGCCTCGGCTATTTTTACCTCCGCCATTGGGTGGATAGCCCTAATTAGCGGAATTTTGCAGGTTTTACAGGCGTTTCAGGCGCGAGCGGTCAGGGCGCTGGGGTTGAGCTTGGGGGTGGGCCTGCTCTATGTCGTGGCGGGGCTCTACATTCTGTTTAATTTAGCGAAAGCGACGGCGGCGCTGACCTTGGCTTTGGGCCTATTGTTTATTGCCGAAGGCATTTTTACCATCGTCATGGCGTTCACCTACCGGGCTGGGCGCACCATGTCGTGGTTTGTGGCTATCAATGGCATCATCACGCTGATTTTAGGGATTTTGGTCATCAATCGCTGGCCGTTTAGCTCGCTTTGGCTAATTGGCTTTTATGTTGGCATTAGCCTATTGTTTAGCGGGGCTTCGCTGCTCGGGGCAGCGGTGGCCGCCCGGAGGGAAGTTGCTTAGGACCGTCTATGCCCGGAGACTATATTCTCTTTGCTCAGCACGGCTGGGCCGACACCAATCAGTCGATGATGACCCTGGCGGAGCGGCTAGCAGGCGATCGCGCGCAAATTGTGGCTCCCTGCCTCAACTATGCCATGACCTGGCTGCGAATTTCCCCGCTGGTGGATGAGGTCGATGCCCTAGCCACGGCGACCCTGGCGCGTCAGCCCAGCCTACC
>JANPIO010000145.1:0-9654 GCA_031425055.1 Phormidium sp. VAR_61_metabat_6 | reverse complement strand
TCCGAGTCGGTCTCCGAACGCTTCGCGAATCGCTCCTAGCCCAAGGCATAATTAGCAATCAGGTGGCAGAGCTGATGGGCCTCTCGGCCGCCCAGGTTGAAGGGTTGGCCAGTGAGGCTTAATGAAGATGGCTGTATCTATTTAGACCTGCATCCATCTAAAAATAAAGCTGCTTATGCTAAAAGCCCCAAGCCATTTTGGCCTGGGGCTTATTTGCCGTGCCTGTCGCTATGGCTAGTCCCGAGGGCTCTGCAAGAACCCTCGGGACTAAAAGGCCTAAGCTTCGGCAGTCTCCTCGGCTTCGCCCTTACGCTTGCGCATTGCCGCTACGCCCATGCCGATGAGGCCGGGGAGTAGGGCTGGGGTAGGAACAGCGGTTGCTGATGTAGTTCCTGATAGCTTGCTACTTCCATTGCCGTTTGCCCCAGTTGCCTGGTAGCGAATGCCGATAGTTTGACCGGCAAATGAGGATGCGGTTAAACCAGACCTGGTGATTGTAAAGAGTGCAGATGTAATTGTTCCACCCGCAGTACCCGGCCTTCCTACAGCAAACCCTACATCAAAAGGACATGGGCTACCACCACCGTTAAGGTTGTTGCCCCCTCCAGCTGCGCAGGTGTTGAAATTGAGCTCTGAGACAGTGATTCCTGCCCCTTGCCCTGACACTGGCATAACTTGGAGACCAGCAGTGCCTCCAATCACATCAAAGAACACGCCTCGAATATCTCCGCCAACCGTGGGCGCTGTGATTTTAGTTAAGAGCCGTACTGTGTTAGGACCAAAATCAGAGAAGGTAAATGTTCCGCCTGCATTATCGCCAGTAAATTCGCTGAGGCTTCCGGTGACAGAAGCGGCATTAGCTACAGGGGCGTACATTACGGATCCCACAGTTAGTGCGCTAGCTGCGATCGCAACAGGGGCTAAACTAAGAGTAGCTGTGGTCAAAAGCGTTGAAGCTGTTTTGAAACTGATCATTACTAATTTTCCTTCGTGGATAATCTAGAGACTACGAAGGTAGATGCAAAGACTTTGCTGTACGGTGTGCTCCAAAGCGTACCTGGTAAAACAGCACTCAACCGTGCCCTGATTCAAGACGGTAGCCCCGCTAACAAAACAATCATCAGTTACTTACACCCAGGGAACAATAGCAACTTCTGTGAATTCACTTAAGCTTTAATTTGCCAAAATGTTACCTAAGTTCCTTGAAGGCATACGTAAACAGAGCTTTATCCTTTACGCCTAGCCTCTTTTGGGATAGCTAAGGATACTTTTGCCTAACCTCAAGAGTATGAAGCTGCCTTAAATCTCCCCCAAACCTTACGGAAGCAGGGCCAGCGGCTTGAAAACGTATATTGCAGACTGGCCTCCATTAAAAGCCAGTGGGTCTATACAGCCTTCACCATACTTATAGGGACAAAAACTTATATGGTCAGCATTCCTACACAAACTCCGACTGGCCTCGGTGGCCAAGCCATTGCCCGCATCGTCGGTTTTACCTGTCTATTTGGCTTTTTGGCCGACATGGTAGCCCTCACCTTTCCCTTTGGGGCCGGGGCCGCCTGGCGGGCCAGCCTGCTGCAACAAATGGGCGATCGCAGCATCGTCCTCCTCATCGGCCTCGCCCTGCTGATCTACGGCTTTTGGGAAAACACCCGGCTGCGCAAGCCCTTTGCCTACGCCGCTCTGGCAGTGGGCGTCGCCTTTTTGCTCTCTAGCATTCTCGTCATTCGCGACGGGCTAGTGCTGCAATCGCAAGCCATAGACACCATTGGTCAACAGGCTACCGAACTTCAAACCCAGGTCGAGCAGGGCCGCACAAACCCCGAGATTACTGCCAACGCCACCCCCGAAGACTTTGCCCAGGCTCTACAAGCCATCGACACCCAGGCCGAAACCCTCAAGCAAAATGCCAAGACCAACCTAACCAAAGCCAGCATCGCCAGCACCAGCAACCTAGTGGTGATGGGTATTGGTCTGCTGGGCCTAGGGCGAGTCGGCATCGGTGGAGCGGGCGGCTCAGCAATGGGCAACAGCAAGTCTCGCAAACAGCGGCGCGTTAACGCTTAGCCCTGTTTCCCCAGACATTATGCCCTTGGCAACTGATCTACATTCACCTCTAGGTTCTGACAGGGGTTTAGAGGTTGGGGCGATTCCCCAAAGGGGACGTTTGGCGATGGTCAAAGACCGGCCTTGATGGGCCATCGCCCCGACCCCGGCACCAGCGAGATCAAATCCTCAATATTCTGCTGCATGGTGCGGCAGATCGCATCGAGGGGCAGATCGTTGGGGTCGTGGCCAAAGGGGTTTTCGATCTCAATGCCGATCTCTTCAATGCCAAACACCGCAAAGCTGATCAACCCCACCAAAAAGGGCGTGCCCCAGCCCACCGAATCCACCATTTGGAAGGGCAGAGCTAGACAATACAGCATTAGCAGCTGCTTTAGGTGAATGCTGTAGGCCACCGGCATGGGCGTCTTGAGAATGCGCTCGCAGCCGCCTAGGGCATCCACTAGATCGTCTAGCGTCTCCAGGCAGTAGGTGAGCTGATGAGTGTTGAGGGTGCCCCGAGCCTGCTGAGTTTGCAGGTAGTCGGCCACCCAAAAGGCGATCTCCAGCGGTGGGTTATTCATCTGCCGCAGCTTGGCGAACTGGTCGGCAGACAGCAGGCTGGCCAGCTCGTCGTCGGGGGGTTCGCCGCGCAGATGCAGCTTCATGGCGATCGCAAAGGCAGGCAGCTGGCGCACGGCAGCGATTTTAGCCTCGTAGTCTCCCGGCTGGGGCGTCTCGATCGCCACCCACAGCTGCCGAGCCAGGTTGCGGGTCAGATTGACCACGCTGCCCCAGAGCTTGCGCCCCTCCCAAAACCGCTCGTAGGAGGTGTTGGTGCGAAACACCAGCAGCAGACCCAGCACCAGGCTGGGCACCAGCGACCCCAAAATGGGCGACGCCACCGGCCAGCCCCAGCTATATAGCAACAAAATCCCCAGAGCAAAGGCGGCGCACAGCAGCACTCGAGGCATCACCGCCGGGATCACCGACCCCCGCACGCGAAACAGCAGCTTAAACCAGTCTTGTTCAGATTCGTAGCGGCGAATGCTGCGTTTGATAGTTTGGTTCGGCACCGGCTCATTCCCCTGCACGATCTCAATTGACCCAGCGATAGCGCCATCGCCACGTCGGTTAGGTCAAGCTGAAGATAGCAATTCTGGGGTGGCGATGGCGAGCCAGATAGCATTCCAATTTTTGGCTTTGTCAGATTCCCATGTTCTGGGCTATCTGGCCAGCGCTATTCATGGTGGGTCAAGTCTGCAGCTTGACCCACCGTGGCAATCGTGAGGGGTTGGGGGGCGGCCTGAACCATGATGGCCTTGAGAAACCTGTTTTAGTTATACCGTGACGGCATAATCGACCAGCTGCAGCAGACGCGATCGCAGCGTCTCCAGCCCCATCCGCTCGGTAGCGGAAATAAACAGGGCCTGGGGATACTCCTCCTGGGCGATCGCCAGCACCTCGCTGCTTACCCGATCAGCTTTGTTAAACACCAGCAGCATCGGCCCCGGCACAATTGGCATGTCCTTGAGAATGCGCATCACCCAGTGAATCTGGTCTTGCCAGGCGGGGTGCGACACATCCACCACGTGGAGCAGGGCATCGGCCTCAGTGACTTCCTCTAAGGTGGCGCGAAAAGCATCCATCAGCGAGGCGGGCAGCTCTTCAATAAAACCCACCGTATCGGTGACCACTAGCTGGGTGGTTGCGTTGGTGGCGGGGTCGGTGATCGCCAGGCGGCGGGTGGTGGGGTCGAGGGTGGCAAACAGCTGGTCAGCGGCGTAGACCTCAGAGTTAGTCAGCGTGTTGACCAAGGTTGACTTGCCCGCGTTGGTGTAGCCCACCACCGCGATCGAGGGCAGATTGTCGTCCTGGCGGCGGTGGCGCAGGCGGGCTCGGTGGGCCTGGAGCTGGTTAACCTCCTGCTGAAGCCGCTGAATGCGCCGCTGAATCGCTCGGCGCTCAGTCTCCAGTTTCGTTTCCCCTGGGCCTCGGGTGCCGATGCCGCCTCCCTGCCGCGACAGGGACTGACCGCGCCCCTTGAGCCGGGGCATTTGGTACTCTAGCTGGGCCAGCTCGACCTGGAGCTTACCCGCGCCGCTCTTGGCCCGCTGGGCAAAAATATCGAGAATCAGCTCGGTGCGATCGACCACGCGCAGGCCCACCATGTCCTCTAGATTGCGCACCTGCATGGGCGACAGATCGCGATCGAACACGATCAAATTGGCCCCCACGGTCTGAGCGGCTAGGGCCACCTCCTGCACCTTACCGGCCCCCAGCACAGTCTGCGGGTGGGGGCGAGGGCGCTTTTGAAACATGGTTTCTAGCACTTCGCCGCCGGCGCTATCGACTAGGCGCTCTAGCTCTGCCAGGCGCTGCTCAAAGTGGGCAGGAGTCTGATTGTTGGTAAACAGGCCAACGACCAAGACGCGATCGCGCTCATCTTCCACCTGTAAGGCCGTAAAGGCGCGGCTAAACTCAGCCTCTAGCCCTTCGGCCAGGGCGAGAAAGTCCTGCTGGGCCAGCTCGTCTAAGTCGATGGGGGCCGACACCAGCCAGCGCTGCTCGGGGTGAGGCACCAGGTGGGCCAGATACGTGCTTTGAATATAGCCCGTGGCACCACCCCCGCGGCGGGTAAAGCCAGTACCCGTCAACGCCAGCACCGCCAGCACATCTAGCCGCTGCAGAGCCATGGTGGTAAGAATGGCGTCGCTGGGCGGGTCGGGTTCAAACTGGGTAGCAATACAGCGAATGCCGCTGAGGCGCTCGGCCCCATAGCGAGGCAGCTCCGAAGGTGGAATTTGGGTCTGCCGCAGCGTACCCACCCCCACCCGAATCACCTGGCCACGCCGATTGACGTAGGCGCATAGGGGGCTGTCGATGTCGGTACTCACCGCCGCCAACCGCTGGGCAAACTCGGGGGTCACCACACAATCCCCTGGCAACCGCTGGTGATAGATGCGCTGCAGCTGCTTGAGTTGACTGGGTTTGAGGCCCTTTAAATTGCCATAGATAGTTTCGATAAGGTCAACCTGCTCCTAATCCGAAGGTATCTTCAGCCCTGCTGAGGAGGTGCAGTTTTGCTTTTAGGAAACCAACCTCCTCAGCAGGGCTGAGGATATAGATTATATAACTTTTGACTTTGGCTTCTAGCTCAGGATCAAGGGGAGAGATTCAAACCTTCTTACTCTCTCTCACTTAAAAGCCATAGCTAGCCGTAGCCAATTGCTCAGCCAACAGCCCTTCAGCGGTAGCTATTCAAGCCTATAGCATGAGTCGGTTAGCTTAGAGCATGGGCACTGGCGACGGCAAGAATCGAGGGGCGCTCTGATCTAGAACTGGCTAAAGCTCTAAAGAGAACGTGAATACAACGTCCTCTTTAGAGCTTTGGCTTTCGAACAGCAATGTATGGTAAAACTGTTTCGTTTAGAACAGACCTAGCCAGTGGAAAAAGCCTTGGCCAGTGGTCAGTTCAACCAGCAGAGCACCGAGAAAGCCGATCATGGCAAGACGGCCGTTCCAGAGTTCGGCACTGGGGTTAGACCCAAATTCAAACTTAGTCCCGTACTCACCATACTTGCGAGTAAATTGACCGTCGTAGGTAACTTTGTCTTGGGGGTTAGTCATTGTGAAAAGGCCTCTAAATTAATTACGTTCCGGCTGAGCAGTTATCACACCTAAACCCCAGGGAGGTTACCAAGCGGCTGGCTTTTGATTGCACCTGTTGCAGTGCTCAAGAGCTTGTGGTGTGTTGTTACTCAACTTAACGATCCTGATGGAGCAGGCTATCTGTAGCTGGGTAGAAGACTTAGTAAATTGTTGTTCTATCAACAGTCATACTTGGCTGTCTGCCAGTCTGAGCTGGCGGGCGAAATTGAGATACCAAGGCCCCATAGCCAGGTCTAGGAAGGCTATAGCCCAGGACTAGGCACTTTCTGTGGATCGTCTGGGGATCTGACGTGCTACTCTCCATAGCCCAACCCAACATAACCCTGGCAATTGGATTACGTGCATCCCTCACCTTTTGGGATACACAGGATTCGGTATAGTACTAAGGCTGATTTTGAGGGCAGACATGGCCAGACGATATCGGGCAGACCGTGAGGATGGGCAGAGCTTTATTCGGTGGCCTTCAACATCAAAGTCCTCAAATTCTCGTTCTGGGCTGTCGTCTGATTTCGATCTGATCGTTGACCGGCGGCGGCTTTACCGGTATTTAGATTCCCTAGAGGGTTTATCGGGGGAGTGATGGTATGGCCTTTGAGGCTTCCAATCAAATGATTGGGACACTTACACCCTAAGGAACATGAAAACCAGCAGGATTCGGTCTATAACGCTGTTAAGAAGTAAGGCAATTTAGGCGAATTGGTGTATTCTTGTTTCGTAATTCTTGACTTCTACTGCTACCTAAGCCCCTGGGACTATTAGCTATGAGCGATTTTCAGTCAGACACCACTTATACAGAGTTTACGGAACCGGAAGACCCCACGGTTATCATCGACGATTCGGACTCTGGTGCCTCTGCGCTAGGTGACGAAGCCTCGCGTCAAATTCAGCAGGTGTGGGACAAGGTCTCGGCACTCTTGGGCAATCTCCCTGACTATGTGACTGAGTTCATTCAGCGATATCGGCGACCGATTGTCACCGTTGGCTTGATTATCGCGGCGTTTATCGCAGTCAAGCTGGTGCTGGCGCTATTGGGAGCCGTAAACGATGTTCCCCTGCTGGCTCCTACCTTTGAGCTGATTGGGCTCATCTACAGCGGTTGGTTTCTCTACCGCTACTTGCTCAAAGCTTCCAATCGGCAAGAGCTGCTAGGCGACATTGCTGCCATTCGCGATCAGGTGCTCGGTAACGGGGTTCGTTAATGAGTAGGGAGTAGGGCGTGGGGGTTAGCGGTCATATAGTAAAAACCTTCAAAACCCAGTGCCTATCCTCATGCTCCCACCTCCTACCCTCACCCTTCCTTTCGGTTAACTTCCCCTGTGATTTGCGATCGCGCTTTCTATACTGGTTGTAGATGCAACTGGTAGTTGCACGATCGTTAGAACCCAGGGGTTTCGTTTAGTTATGGCGCAGACAAAAACAATTACCCAGGCGGTAGAGCGGTTGGGCTACCGAGTTACGGTGGGAGATGTGGCCGCTGAAGCTGGTCTGCCCTTGATGGAGGCTCAGCAGGGAGTGTTGGCGCTGGCCTCTGAGGTACAGGCCCATCTTCAGGTGGCTGAGTCGGGTGAGATCGCCTACGTCTTTCCCAAAAACATTCAGTCGGTGCTGTGGAGCAAATCCTGGCGACTGCGGTGGCAGTCGGCCTGGGAAAAGGTCTGGCGGGTGCTGTTTTATCTGATCCGCGTCTCCTTTGGGGTCGTGCTGATTTTGTCGCTGGTGCTGATTGTGGTGGCGATTACAATCCTCGCGATCGCAGCCAGCAGCGCCGGTCGCGAGGACAACGACAGCGGTGGCGGCGGCGGTGGCGGCATGATATTTTTGCCTCGGGTTTGGCTGGGGCCAGACATTTTTTGGATGTTTGACCCGAGGAGCGATCGCCGTCGTCGGCCCCGCACCAAATCAGAGCTGAACTTTTTAGAGGCCGTGTTCTCCTTTTTGTTTGGCGATGGCGACCCCAACGCTGACCTCGACGATCGCCGCTGGCAGAGCATTGCCCAGGTGATTCAGGCCAACGGCGGGGCCGTGGTGGCCGAGCAAATCACTCCGTTTTTGGGCGGCCTGGGCAAGGGTTGGGCCAGTGACCTTGAAGACTTTATGGTGCCGGTGCTGAGCCGGTTTAACGGGCTGCCCCAGGTTAGCCCTCAGGGCGGCATTGTGTACCAATTTCCTGAGCTACAGGTGACGGCCAAGGCGCAGCGCACCATCAACCCACCCCCGTTCCTCCGAGAGTCGCCTCGCAAGTTTAGCCAGGCGACCTCTGGGCAGATCATGGGGGCCATTGTTTTGGGCAGTGCAAACTTAATCGGTGCCCTGGTGTTGGGCAGCATGCTGCGAGACAACCCAAGTTTGGTCGCTGAGCTGGGCGGTGTTGTCGCCTTGGTCAACTCGCTCTACTGGGTGCTATTGGGCTATGGGTCAGCCTTCTTGGGCATTCCCCTGGTTCGATACTTCTGGGTGCAGCAGCAAAACAGCCGCATTGTCGCCCGCAATGTTGAGCGCGAGCAGCGGGCCGACGTCTTGAGCCAGCTCACCGACGACCAGCGCGAAAAGCTGGCCTTCGCCCAGACTCTCACTATCCAAACGGTGTTGGGAACCGACAACCTGGCCTACACCACAGAGAGCGATCTAACCGAGCAGGAAATTGCTCAAAAGGACAAGATCGACACCGAGTGGCAGCGGCTTTTGGAGGAGCGACAGGGCAAGTAGGGGCGTGGGCGACCGGGGAAGGGGGCAGCGGTCGCAGGAATGGAAACTGATGGCAGGCTCTAGCCAACCTGAGACCTAAGGCTGAATGGTTTTGGCGATCGCCACACAATCCCCAATCGCCGCATTGGTCTTCACCCCCTGCCAATCCATCGACGGCATCGCCGCCTGGTAGCCTTTCGTCTGCAAGGCCGCAATTAAGCGATCGCGGTTCGGAATATCCATTTGTCCCCGCCGCCCGATCTCGCCGAGGGGGTAGTAGTAGGGGGGCAAATCAATTTCTTGGGCCATAGTGGCCAACAGCTTGGCCTGAGAACTCCAGCCCCAGCGGTCTGCTAGCCCCTGCATCTCCACTAGAGTCTCCCTGTCGTGGAGCGGCCCTAGCCACATCGGCCCGCTCACCACCGGCAAGGCTTCTGGAGCACAGGGACAAGTCACCCGGCCCAGGTGTCGCCAATCTGCGGTTTGAAAGTGGCCGCAGCGGTGGCAGTAGGCCACAAAGCCATAGTTACCCTCTGTCAGGGTCGGTTTGCTGACCAGGCGCACCATCACCCGATGCACCTGGCCCGTAAATAGCGAAAACACTGGTTCGATGCCCAGCCCCCGCGCCGCGGCGGTCTGGGCCGCATGGCCGATGATCAGCCGCAGGCCCTGCTCATGGGCGGCGGGGTGCGATCGCGCGCAGGCTCCATAGGTTCTCAAGCTGCGCTCTGGGTCATGGCCGCTGGTGGCGCGGCCATCGGTGCTGGTCAGGTAGAGCATTCCCCCCAGGCGGGTGGCCCACAGCCCGGTACCGACGTAGGGGGCAGGGCCACCGAAATTGTCGATATCCACCAAGTCGTAAAAGTCGCGCTGCTGGTAGCAGGTGAAAAATACCTGGTTGGCATCCTGATGGGTGATGCGGCAGATATTGGTGGGCAGAGTCGCCAGGTTTTGGGCCAAGACTGCCGCTAGCTCAGGATTGCCCTCGTTGGCCCAAACCCAGTCGGCCCCGGCTTCTAACCCGTAGCGCAGGGGCCGCACGCCGCAGCCGGTCATGGCATCGAGCACCCGCAAATGGCCGTGGCGCTGGCGGTAGACGGTGGCTGCTAGCACCGCCAGATCGCGGGCGATCGCGCTTTTGGGGCGATAAAATGCCTGGCCTACCGAAAATGTGGCCTTGCCTTCCTGCCCTAAAGCCGAGGATGACCCTAGGGTCACCGAGCGGCCTCGATCGCCTTGGCGATCGCGCCC
>JANPIO010000144.1:0-2254 GCA_031425055.1 Phormidium sp. VAR_61_metabat_6 | reverse complement strand
GTTAATCTGGCCACTTTACAAACTAAAGCCGCTGGTCAATTTCTTCCCTAGGGTAGATTGACCAGCGGCTTTAGGCGATTCTACGGCAAAGCCGGAGCTACTCGTCTTCGCCAGCGGCGACGGCGGCAACGGCCTCAACCGCCTCAACGGCCTCAACCGCTTCAACCGGTTCCTCGACTTCTTCAGGCAGAGGTTCGTCAGACTCTTGCTTGACGGTCAGAAAGCGAATTACTTCCTCGCTGAGGCGCATGGCGCGCTCAAGTGGGGCGATCGCCCCCCCGGGCCCGGTGTAGTTCATCTGAATATAGATGCCTTCGCGGTGGCGATTGATTTCGTAGGCCAGGCGGCGCTTGCCCCGGTGCTGGGTCTCCAAAATTGAAGCGCCCTGATCCTTCAGCATGGTTTGATATTTGCCAATGGTTGCATCGATGGCCTCGTCATTTAGATCGGGGCGCAGGATGTACATCGTCTCGTACATGTAAGCTGTCATGAAAACTCCTTGTGGACATAGTGGCCTTTAGCAGCCAAAAATAGGCATAAATAAGCCTTTGCAGCCGTTTGGCCCTTCGCTTACCCATGCTTTACATTCTGGCGCAAAGACAAGGATCTACAATCATACCAAGAATTAGCAGGCCAAGAGTTAGAAAATTATGGCGCAACGCTACGTTAGGGTTCAGTCTCAAACCGGGCAACTGCATTATGGCCTGCTGCGTCCCGATCGCAGCGTGCAGGTGCTAGACGCGCCACCCTGGTTGCAAGGGCAGCCCACCGACGTCGAGCTATTGCCCGGCAGCTATGACCTGCTGGCCCCCTGTGCTCCCTCAAAGGTAGTAGCTGTGGGCAAAAACTACGCCGCCCACGCCGCCGAGATGGGTACTGCTCCCCCACCCGAACCACTGCTATTTATCAAACCCTCAACGGCGGTTACCGCTGTGGGGGCTCCCATCTACTACCCACCCCAATCGACCCAGGTTGACTATGAAGGCGAATTGGCCGTGGTAATTGGCGATCGCTGCGCCCATGTGCCCCCCGAAGCCGCCCGCGCCAAAATCTGGGGCTACACCATCGCCAACGACATCACCGCCCGCGATCTGCAAAAGCGCGACAGCCAGTGGACCCGCGCCAAGGGTTTCGACACCTTTTGCCCCCTTGGCCCCTGGATTGTGCGAGAGCTCAGCGCCGGGGCGCTGCTTCAGACCTTTCTCAATAGCCAATTAGCGCCCGTACAATCAGCCTCGATCGAAGAAATGATCTACAGCCCTGACTACCTGGTGTCCTACATCAGCGAGATTATGACCCTGCTACCCGGAGACGTGATCCTAACAGGTACCCCAGCCGGAGTCGGCCCGCTTAAAGTTGGCGACCAGATCAGAGTCGAAATCGAAGGTATTGGTGCCCTCGAAAATACTGTGGCTCTGCGCCCCTAGCGCACCTGCATGTGTACAGCCTCTGAAATGGTTGGGATCTCGGCGTAAAGCCCCCGGAAGGTTTGCACCAGAGAGAAACCAACCGAAATCAACATGCCGAGAAACAACATATTGGACAACGTGCTGAACAGTAGCTCCCCAAACAGGCTGGGGTCTAGCAGACTGAGAATGAGGCTAAACACGGCCAAAATGATGCTCAGCAAAATCGCTTGCATCGTGTTGAAGCGAATGAATCGACTGATATTTTCGTTGCGCACGACCAGCAGAATTAGCGCAAAAAAGACGATTAGCCCAAAGAAGGGAATCGTACTCTCGAGCCCCATATAGAGTCCAAGTAGAGGAGCTAAGGGCAAAAGTAAATATTCGAGGATAGGGAACTGTCTGAAAAGTTCAGATCCATAGCCTAAGCCAGCGGTTATAGGGAGAATATAAGGAAGTGCCGCAAAAATTCGATCCAAAATAGTGGGATTTGGGGAACTGCTCCAGGTCATTGGTTTTCTCCAGACAAACGCTAAGGGCTACCAGGCTATAGCCTTACCATATCGTAAATCTATGATTTGCCGGAGAGACGAGGTATACGGTTCACGGTACGAGGCATAAGCATGAGGGATTACCCACGTCTATGCCTTGATTATACTTTTTAGCCAATATCAGCTACTCGAAAGCCCATCTGGCACTCAAACTGAGCGGGTAGGGCTTGATTTAGGCTGGCGATCGGACGGCCGCAGCGCAGTCTACCCTGCTGCCAGCGGGGCTGACCGTCGCGATCGGCCATCAGGCAATTGCAGCACACAGCCTGGGGCGAGATGAGTTGATTGTCGGTCATT
>JANPIO010000143.1:0-3769 GCA_031425055.1 Phormidium sp. VAR_61_metabat_6 | reverse complement strand
AATCAATGGAGTAGTCGGTCAAGACTAGCCGATGATTTCAGGTGCCTCAGCCGTGGCTAGGTCGAGGGGGAAGTTGTGAGCATTGCGCTCGTGCATCACTTCCATACCCAGGTTCGCCCGATTGATCACATCCGCCCAGGTGCCAATCACCCGACCCTGAGAGTCCAGAATCGACTGGTTGAAGTTGAACCCGTTCAGGTTGAACGCCATGGTGCTGATGCCCAAGGAGGTAAACCAGATGCCAATCACAGGCCACGCACCCAAGAAGAAGTGCAGGCTGCGGCTGTTGTTGAAGCTGGCGTATTGGAAAATGAGACGACCGAAGTAGCCGTGGGCCGCCACGATGTTGTAGGTCTCTTCTTCTTGGCCAAACTTGTAGCCGTAGTTCTGTGACTCGGTCTCGGTGGTCTCACGCACCAGAGAGGAGGTCACCAGGGAACCGTGCATGGCAGAGAACAGAGAACCACCAAACACACCGGCCACACCCAACATGTGGAAGGGGTGCATCAGAATGTTGTGCTCAGCCTGGAATACCAGCATGAAGTTGAAGGTACCGGAGATACCCAAGGGCATGCCGTCCGAAAACGAGCCTTGACCCAGGGGGTAAATCAAGAAGACGGCGGTGGCAGCGGCAACAGGGGCGCTGTAAGCAACGCAGATCCAAGGGCGCATGCCCAGACGGTAGCTCAGTTCCCACTCACGACCCATGTAGCAGAAGACGCCGATGAGGAAGTGGAAAATCACCAACTGGTAGGGGCCACCGTTGTACAGCCACTCATCAAGGGAAGCGGCTTCCCAGATCGGGTAGAAGTGCAGGCCGATGGCGTTAGACGAGGGCACAACCGCACCAGAGATGATGTTGTTGCCGTACATCAGGGAGCCGGCAACAGGCTCACGGATGCCGTCAATATCGACCGCTGGGGCAGCGATAAAGGCGATGATGAAGCAGATGGTTGCAGTGAGCAGCGTGGGAATCATCAGCACGCCGAACCAGCCCACATACAGGCGGTTCTCGGTGCTGGTAATCCACTGACAAAACTGCTCCCAGGCACCCGCACTATCGCGGGTGCGAAGAGAAGTAGTCATAGTAAGAGTCCAATGAATAACAACGAAAAATGGATGATGGATGCGCCGCTAGAGATCCAAGTCCAGAAATAAAAAATATTTGTGGAGAGCTAAAGCCCCGAGCTGAACTTGGCATAGTGACTCACTCCTATGCAGTGTAAAGTTTCTCTTTTCTACAGAAAATGCTGAGAAATGAAAGTTTATTTCGTTGCACAAAAGTAAATGACTAGCCCGGTGGCCAATCTAGGCTACGACCGCCAAGCAGGTGCAAGTGTAGATGGAAAACAGTTTGCCCACCGTCATTGCCGGTGTTGATCACCACTCGATAGCCATTCTCGGTTAAACCGGCCTGATCGGCCACCTGCTTAACCGTTAGCAATAGATGACCCAACAGTTCTTTATCTTCAGAAGTTGCATTCGACAATTTGGGGATGGGCTTTTTGGGGATAACCAGAATGTGGGTAGGCGCTTGGGGTGTGATGTCGGTAAAGGCGAGGCAGAGATCATCCTCGTAGACAATATTGGCTGGAATCTCTTTGCGGATAATTTTGCCAAAGATAGTGTCGCCATTCATAGGAAAAGCTGGGCTAAAAGACGCCGCTATTGTCGCACGGGCCTGGGAGTGGCGGCGCATCACCTTAGCAGGGGCGCAGGGGCGATGCGCCAAGATTAATGACAGACTTTCTGCTCTAGCGGTTTGACGGTGGGGCCGTGGAGAATCTTGCCGTCGCAGCTAAAGCGGGAGCCGTGGCAGGGGCAATCCCAGCTTGTTTCGGCCTGGTTCCAGGCGACGATGCAGCCTAAGTGGGGGCACACAGCAGAAACGGTGTGCAGCTGACCGTTGTCGTCGCGGTAGGCGGCGACTTTGGTCCCTTTGTGGGTGACAAGTTTGCCTTCTCCAGGGTTGACGCTATCGGTGGAATCAAACAGGCCTTTGAAGCGATCGCCCACCCAGTGCGACCCGACATCTAGATTTTGTTGAACTGAGGTCTTGGTGACAAAGGGCGTTGGACGGGTGGCATCGTAGAGATCTGCCCAGGGGTTCTCACGGCCCAAAATGGCGTCTGCTAGCACTATGGCTGCGATCGCCGACTTGGTCATGCCCCAGAGGCTAAACCCAGTGGCGACGTAGGTATGCCGGTGGGCCAGGGTGAGCTTGCCGATATAGGGCAGCTTGTCGAAGGATTTGAAGTCTTGGCTTGACCAGCGATAGGCAGGTTCGACCCCGAAGTGGTGGCGCAGACAGTCTTCTAGACGCTGATAGCGTTCGTCGGTGGCGTCGTCTTTGCCGACTTTGTGGCCCTCCCCACCTACTAACAACAGCAGGCCGCCGTCGTCGGTGGGGGTAGTGCGAATGGAGCGGTAGCCCTCGCCCACACCAATGTACATGTCCTGGGGGGCTTGGCTAGCGTCGATGTGCCCCCCGACTAGGTAAGACCGCTGGGGATAGCTCTTGGCAAAAAACAGCCCAATATCCAAAATGGGCAGGTTGGTGGTAATGACTACATCCTGGGCGATCACCGTAGGCCCGTTTTGGGTAATCACGCGGCAGGGGCCTTCGTCTTTGACGGTGTTGACTCGGGTTTGCTCAAAGACATAGCTACCGTTGCCGGGCAGGGTAGCCGCGATCGCCAGCATGAACTTGCGCGGGTGAAATTGCGCCTGATCGGGCAGCATGATAGCCCCAGTGACCGACAGTGGCAGGTCTACGCTCTCGACAAAGGTGGCGGGCAGACCCAAACTCTGGGCTGCTTCTAATTCATCTTTGACCTGTTTGAGGCCGTCTTGATCGGTGGCGAGGGTGTAGTTGGCCTTACGCTCAAAGTCGCAGTCGATGTTTTCGGCGGCGATGAGTTCGGCTAGGCGGGCGATCGCGGCCTGGTTAGACTCGCCATAGAGCCGTGCTTTCTCGGTGCCGTGCTGATCGATTAGATCGGCGTAGATCAGCTGTTGCAGGGCAGAGACTTTGGCGGTGGTGTGGCCCGAAGCGCCTTGCCCAATGCGATCGGCCTCAATCAGCGCCACGGTTTTCCCGGCCTGCTTAAGTAGCTTGGCGGTCATCACCCCCGCCAGCCCAGCGCCGACTACCGCTACATCCACCGTCACATCCTGACTCAGGGTCGGGTAGGTAGAAGGCAACGTCGAATCAATCCAGTAAGAAATATGCCTTTCGGTGAGAGTCATGGCAGAAAACCAGATTATGGGGAGCTTCCTGATTTTCCTAGACTTCGCTGTTACGCCCCTCCTTCCCAGGTCGTGGATCAGCCTGTGCTTTTTAGTAAACGATTCCGTCCTTAGGCCGAGGCAATCAGGAGCGCATAATGGACAAGCAATCCACCGCTAAAACACCTGACGTAGCGGCCCTAGCAGCACCTGCAACTGCTCCAAATCAGACGCATCTGGATAGTCAAAGAACTCTTTAAGGTGAGCAATATGAGCTGGGAACACCTCCTCAAATACCCAGTTGCCCTCGGGCGTTAGCTGCCCGTTGATGCTAACCTTGAGCGTCCGCTGGGCTGTCGTCAGGGCCAAAGTAGTGGGGCACAAAGTTGCCGTGCAGTCCGTAGGGCACGTGGTGGGGTAGCTTGAGCCGAGCCACAGGGCCAGCGGTAATGTCACGCCCGTCTAAAATCACCAGGTCAGAGCAGCCGCGCTCGGCGTTATACATCAGCACCAGCACCCAGCCGTCATCCTCCCCTTGGCC
>JANPIO010000142.1:0-3566 GCA_031425055.1 Phormidium sp. VAR_61_metabat_6 | reverse complement strand
TCGGCTGCTTCATTGGCCCGAAGTTGCGCAATCATTTCTGCCAGGGTTTTGCGGCCCTGGGTTTCGATTTCGCCAGAGCCTTCTCTGAGCTCAGCCAGGGCTTCGGCAGCGGCGGCTTTGACGATTTCACGAATGCGGCTGGCGCGCTGGCCACCTTCTTTTTGGGCTTTTTCCCACTCGGTCTTAACTCGGTCTTGTACGGGATGAGTCATGAGGGCTTCTCCTAATTAAAAATGGGGTTAAAAACTGTTGAATTGAGTTCAGTTTTGCAGCCGTGTTTTCTCGCTGATAGCCGTTCAATACCGAACCCGAAGCAGGTTTAGCGAACGGCAACGGCATCTATATCAATCACGTTGCCACTGGTATCGACGGACTCTGTCATGGCGATCGCCTCATCAACCTGACGCAGGTTGCGTCTGCGATCGAGCAAGATTTGGGTGATTTCGGTGATGGCGATCGTGGCGATTAGGCCGTCATCAACCCAACCCAAAACGGGGAACACATCGGGAGAAATATCAATGGGGCTAACCAGATAAACCAGGGTGCCAAACAGCACAACCCAACGATATTTAGAGTTGCGTAACAACTGACGGTACCAGTTCATGAAAGGCTTACCAAAAAATCGCTTTGCCATTGCTATCTCCTTTCCTCGATATGACTATCTTGACAGAACTAAAGGGTGGGCACAGGTGTGGCTTACCCCTGTAAAAACGGGGTTTCTACACCGAATCGACCGTATAGGGAGAGCCGTAGGAGTGGGGGGTGGGGAGTGGATGGGTAAGTGGCCTTGGTTTCAGGTGGGGAGAAATCGCGTCTCTGGGGGACTCCGGGGTATGATGTGGCAGATTTTGGTGGGAGCTGGGGCTATGTCATCCTTTCAACTGCGGATTTATGTGCCGCCGCATCCTTTGGTTAAGCATTGGCTAGGGGTAGCCCGCGATGCCGATACGCCGGGGCCGCTGTTTCGCTCGGCGATGGAAGAACTGGGCCGCTGGCTGACCTACGAAGCCATCCGCGACTGGATTCCGACGATGGATACGACGGTGAATACGCCCCTTGGCCCGGCCCCGGCTACCTTTATTAACCCTGAGGTGCCGACTATGATCGTGCCGATTTTGCGGGCGGGGCTGGCGCTAATGCCCGGCATTCAGGCGCTCTTGCCCCTGGCCTCGGTGTACCACGTGGGCTTTGTGCGCAATGAAGAAACCCTGGAGGCGAGTTGCTACCTCAACAAGCTGCCGGCTCAGCTCGACCCCGCCACCCGGGTGATCATCAGCGAGCCGATGCTGGCTACGGGCGGCACCATCATGGCCATGATGGATCAGCTGACCCAGCGGGGCATTGACCCAGCGGTGGTGCGAATCATTTCGATTGTGGCGGCACCTCCGGCCCTGCAAAAGCTGGCGGCGGCCTACCCGGCGGTGACGATCTACACCGCCATGATTGACGAAGAAGTGAACGATCGCGGGTTTATTGTGCCGGGGCTGGGGGATGCGGGCGATCGCACCTTTGGCACCTAGGGCGATCGCCACCTAAATCGGTCAGAATGAAAGCGGGGTCGAGGGCGATCGCCGGATTTGTACTGTGCAGTTGGCCGCCTGCTTTGCCACAATTAGAGTATTGTAGGCTTCGGTTGTTTGGGTTTAGGTTCTTTGGGTGAGATGGATTAACGACCTATGAGTCAGCAAGACAATTTCGTCGGTGGATTTCTGCTTGGCACTCTGGTGGGTGGTGCCCTGGGCGGCGTGGTGGGGGCGCTGGCGGCCACGCGCATTCAGCAGTCGGGGGCCAAAACCAAGTCGGCGCTACCCAAAACCAGCAGCAGCTTGGCCTTTGGCGAATTTGATGACCCCGATGAAGAGAGCATGGAAGCCGCCCGCCTCGGCCTAGAAGACAAAATTGCCCAGCTCAACGATGCGATCGACGACGTGCGGCAGCAGCTCGGTGGCATCAACGGCCACTCTGAGCACCCCTGGGAAAGCCCCTCTCGCGTAGACTCTTAAGCAAATCTACCGGGTTCGTCCCGTGCTAGACGAAGCAAACCGTTACACTAACTGACAGACTTAGACGCTCCGTGTATTGTTGATAACGACTACTGCCGAGGTTCTCAAATGGACATATTGGTACAAACCCTCACCACGTTTTTATCGATCTATACGATCTTGCTGATTGTGCGCATTCTGCTGAGCTGGTTTCCCAATGTGGATTGGTCTAGCCCGCCCTTCTCGGTGCTGAGCCAGCTAACCGACCCCTACCTGAACCTATTTCGCTCGATTATTCCTCCCCTGGGCGGCATTGATCTATCCCCCATTCTCGCTTTTCTGCTGCTGTCGCTTCTCCGATCCGGTCTTGGCCAACTTGCCCTAGCGGTGGCTTCATATTCCTACGCCTCTTTTTAGGCCTGCTTTTAACCCAGCTTTTGATCAGCCTGACTACTCAAACCCTTTGTTGAAAGAGGGGCCAGCGGTCAGGCTGATCAGCTTTAAAGGATTGCTGCTCGTCGCGGTGCGGGGGCCAGGGTTCCCTATAATGGGGGCTTGTGACGTTTTGCCATTCACCTGCCCCTAGCTATGTCGTCTGACTCTAACCGCCCAGGCCAAAGCGCCTCTAGCCTTGACGAAATTCGCGCCGCCCGCCTGCAAAAGGTAGAAGACCTCAAGCAGCTGGGCCACAACCCCTTTGCCTATCGGTGGGATGTCACTCACCACACCGCCGATTTACAGACCAAATATACCGATTTGGAAGCCGGAGCCGAGGTAGATGTTCTGGTTTCCCTCGCCGGGAGGATTTTGGCACGGCGGGTGTTTGGCAAGCTGGCCTTTTTTACCCTCCAAGATGAGAGCGGCATCATTCAGCTCTATCTTGAAAAAGCGACGATTCAAGAGCACATGGGCGTGGCGGATGAGCAGGCCTTTGAGCACCTGAAGCAGCTCACCGATGTAGGCGACATTCTCGGCGTGCGCGGCACCATCAAGCGCACCGAGAAGGGCGAACTCTCGGTCAAGGTGCAGGAGTACAGCCTGTTGACCAAGGCACTGCTGCCCCTGCCCGACAAGTGGCACGGGCTGACGGATGTGGCCAAGCGCTATCGCCAGCGCTATGTTGATTTAATCGTCAACCCCACCGTGCGCGACACCTTTCGCAAGCGGGCGTTAATTACCTCCGGCATTCGCCGCTATTTAGAAGATCGGGGATTTTTAGAAATCGAAACTCCGGTGCTGCAAAGCGAGGCGGGGGGGGCCGAGGCGCGCCCCTTCGTTACCTACCACAACACCCTGGAGATGGATCTCTATCTGCGCATCGCCACTGAGCTGCACCTGAAGCGGCTGGTGGTGGGCGGCTTTGAACGGGTATTTGAGATTGGCCGCATCTTTCGCAATGAGGGCGTGTCTACCCGCCACAACCCCGAGTTCACCAGCGTGGAGTTTTACCAGGCCTATGCCGACTACCACGACCTGATGAATCTCACCGAAGACCTGATCGCTACTCTCGCTAAAGACATTCTGGGCACGCTCAAGATTACCTATCAAGGTGTGGACATTGATCTGACCCCGCCCTGGAAGCGG
>JANPIO010000141.1:0-1592 GCA_031425055.1 Phormidium sp. VAR_61_metabat_6 | reverse complement strand
CTCAGCCTTAAATTCAAAATTGGTAAACAGGTGATTCTTTACAGGACCGTCGTAATATAAATGGGCGACATTGCCATTGACTGCAATCGCACCATTTTCAATTGAAAAAGATTCTTTGTTTGCTCCTACTTTCCAGCCATTCAGTGTTTTTCCATCAAACAAGGACACCCATTTGGCTTTCCCCTCGTTTGGAGTTTGAAAGGACAAAAGAAACGCGACGAAAACTATCATGAAAAATCTATACATGACCGGGGTTTAAGGTTTGAAACTACAGAATTTGGCTCACTTGAAAATTTGAAGCCCCGCTATGTCAAAGCGCTATTTGATTTTTTCTTTTGGCCTCGCTTTTTTTGGTGCAGGTGTATTGTCCTTCCAGCGCCATAAATGTATACAGGCATACGTGCGGTAAGGGCTCCATTTGGCAGAAATGCGAAGCATATCTTCCTTTATTTTCTTCTTGTCTTCTTTATCAAGTTTATATAAAGCTATCATTGCGTTCTGGATACCAAGATCATCCACGGCAAATACATCTTCTCTCCCCAATGCAAACATCAGTAGCATCTCAATGGTCCAACGCCCGACTCCTTTGATCACGATCAGGTATTCAATTACCTCCTCGTTGGTCATCTTCCCCAATTTCTTTGCGTCCATTCCCGATTCGATCTCAAACTGCGCCACATTTTTTACATAGCTCACTTTAGCATTACTCAACCCGATGGTCCGCAACGTTGGAGAAGGTGTATCCAGGATTTGCTGAGGAGTTGGCTCTTTTCCCCCGTATAAATTGATAAAGCGCTTGTAGATTACATCGGCGACTTTGGTACTCAACTGCTGACTCATGATCGAAGCACAGAGATAGATACAGATATTCTTCCGTTTCTTTAACTGGTACGGCTCGCCAGCTTCAACCAGTTTCTTTAGTTTTTTGTCTTTGGAGAGGTGGCGAATGTAGTGCATTGAAGAGAAGATAAAAGTTAACAGTTAATAACTAATAGTTGTTTAAAATACAAGATTCACTTCATTTGCGAAAAGTAAAATAACTCTTAGACGTCAGGATACTTCACTTTTATCTATTAGCTCTTAGCTATTATCTATTCGATGTTCCAACTCATTTCCCCGCTCTTCTCATCTTTAAGTGTGATCCCCAATGCGGCCAGTTGATTCCTGATCTTATCTGATGTAACAAAATCCTTTTTTCCTTTTGCGTCTTTCCTGATGTCGATCAACAATTGCATGACTCCCTCTAGTTTTACGTTATCATTTTCACTGATCCCTTTCAACCCAAGAATATCTTCGATCCATGTTTCAAATTTGGATCGCAACAAGTCAAATGTTTCGGTAGATAATGCTGTCACCTGTATTGTTTTATCCCGCATCGAATTGATCACCGGTACTATCTCAAACATATTTGCCAGGACTTTCGCTGTACTAAAATCATCATTCATGAATTCTTCCAATTCATCGAGCAATTTTTTTACTTTTTCATCCAACGCTGTATCAATCTCCGACCCGGGCTCCCCGCTTCTTTCCAGCTTCTTCAGATTTTCATACGCGTCCCATAGTCTTTTCAAACCCTTTTCGGATGCGACCAA
>JANPIO010000140.1:0-6653 GCA_031425055.1 Phormidium sp. VAR_61_metabat_6 | reverse complement strand
GTGATGCCGCTGATGGATGGCTTTGAAATGACCCGCCGGTTAAAACAAATTCCGGAGTTGCAAACCGTTGTTGCGATCGCCATTTCCGCCAGCGTAATGGAAAATGACTATCGCCAGAGTCAGGCAGCCTGCTACGACGATTTTCTGCCCAAGCCCATCCACGAGCCGGCCCTGCTGGCAAAGCTTCAGCTCCACCTGGGGCTGGAATGGCTGTACGACCCTATCTCTCCCACCCCCCTGCCATCTGCCTCGCCCCAGTTCCCTACTTCTCCCCTCTCCCCCACCGCCATTCCTCCCGCGTCCGAACTCGACACCCTGCTCAATCTCGCCCTGATGGGAGATCTCAAAGGCGTCGCGGCCCATACTGAGCAAATCGAACATCGACAGCCCCAGTGGGCTCCTTTTACCACTCAGCTCAGGCAGTTAGCCCTAAGCTATAAGGGAAGGCAGGCCATCGACCTGATTAAACGCCACCAACCACCGGCATGAGCGAGGACACCGCAAAGACCGCCACCATTCTGGTCGTGGATGACACTCCGACCAACCTAGACGTGCTGTTCGATTTTTTGAACAATGCCGGGTTCAAAGTCTTGTTTGCTGAGGATGGCGAAAGCGCCCTGGAAAAGGCGCGCTACGCCAACCCAGACTTGATTTTGCTCGACATTCTGATGCCGGGTATGGATGGCTTTGAAACCTGCCGTCGCCTAAAACAGCAGGAAACCACCGCCGACATTCCGGTGATTTTTCTCACCGCCCTGACAGAAACCACCGACAAGGTGAAAGGTCTGTCCCTGGGGGCGGTAGATTTCATTACCAAACCGTTGCAGTACGAAGAGGTGCTGGCCCGGGTGAAAACTCACCTGCGTCTCCAGAGCCTGACTCAACAGCTGCAAGCCCAAAACCAGCGATCGCACCTGTTCGCCGACGTCACCCTCAAGATTCGCCAGTCCTTGCAGATCGATGACATTTTGCAAACGTCGGTCACCGAGGTCAAAACCATTCTCCAGGCTGACCGGGTGCTGATCTATCGCCTCTGGCCCGATGGCACTGGCAGCGGGGTGGCCGAGGCGGTACAGCCCGGTTTGCCCCAGGTGATGGGGACGGTGTTTCCCCAGGAGGTGTTTCCCCTAGACTCTAAGGAACAGTACCGCCACGGACGGATTCGTAGTTTAGTGGATGCCACCCAGGATCAGCAGATCTCCCCCTGCCTGATCGAGTTTTTGCAGCAGTTTGAGGTACAGGCCAAGCTGGTGGTGCCCATTCTTGCCCAGGGCGATCTGTGGGGCCTGCTGATTGCCCACCAATGTGCTGCCCCTCGGCAGTGGACGGTCTTTGAAACCGAGCTGCTGGAGCAGCTTGCCGACCAAATTGCGATCGCCCTGACCCAAGCCCAGCTCCTAGAACAGGAGACCCTGCAGCGCCAGGAACTAGCCCGCTCCAATGCCGAACTCCAGCAGTTTGCCTACATTGCCTCCCACGATCTGCAAGAGCCGCTGCGCATGGTCACCAGCTACCTGCAACTGCTGGAGCGCCGCTACAAAGGCCAACTCGACCCCGACGCCGACGACTTTATTCAGTTTGCCGTCGATGGGGCCCTGCGCATGCGCACCCTGATCAACGACCTGTTGACCTATTCGCGCATTGGCACCCGGGGCCATGCCTTTGAACTCACCAGCTGTACCGCCGCCGTTGAGCAGGCGATCGCCAATCTCAAGCTCGCGATCGAAGAAAGTGGGGCCGTCATTACCTATCCAGACTTACCCCAGCTCCAGGCTGACCCCACCCAGCTGATCCAGCTGTTCCAAAATCTGCTCAGCAATGCCATTAAATTTCACGGTGAGGCTCCGGTTCGCATTGCTATCGCTATCAGCCAAACAGAAGATGCCTGGCTGTTTTCGGTTCAGGATAATGGCATTGGCCTAGACCCTCAGTATGCTGACCAAATCTTTGTCATCTTTCAACGGCTCAATAACCGCACTCACTATCCGGGCACGGGCATTGGGCTAGCGGTGTGCAAAAAAATCGTGGAGCGGCACGGCGGTAAAATCTGGGTAGAGGCTGAACTGAACCAAGGATCAACCTTCTACTTCACCATTCCCCAGGGAGGCATGACATGATGGTGCCGTCCAGAATCGTGGTACATCCCATCGAAATTTTGCTCGTGGAAGATAATCCCGGCGATATCCGGCTGATGCAGGAAGTGCTGAAGGGAGGCTCGATGCGCAATCACCTAAACGTGGTGGATGACGGTGAGAAGGCGATCGCCTTTTTGAACCGCATCGCTCCCTATCGCCAAGCGCCCAATCCCAACCTGGTGCTGCTGGACCTCAACCTACCCCGCCGCAGCGGTTTAGACGTGCTGAGGATGATTAAAACCAGTGCTGCGCTCAGGCACATTCCGGTGATTGTGTTTACCAGCTCCCAGGCCGAGGACGATATCAATCGCGCCTACGACCTCCACGCCAACTGCTACATCACCAAACCCATCGATCTGGAGCAGTTTAGTCGCAGCATCAAATCCATTGAAGACTTCTGGTTGTCTGCCGTTGAACTGCCGTCGGAGTAACCTATGGTCCCCCAAGCCCCCATCCACGTTTTGCTGATTGAGGATAACCCTGGCGATCGCCGACTGATGCAGGAGCTGCTGCGGGAGGTGACCTCGGTGGCCATCCAGCTCGACTACGCCGACAGTCTGGGGCAGGGCATGCAGTACCTCAAGCAGACTGCCTTCGACGTCGTGCTGCTAGACCTTTTTCTGCCTGACAGTCAGGGGTTTGCCACCTTCACGCAGCTGTACCAGCAGGAGCGCAAAACCCCGATCGTCGTCACCACCGGTCTCAACGATGAAACCCTGGCGCTCAACGCCGTGCAGGCCGGAGCCCAAGATTATCTAGTCAAAGGCCAGATCACTGGCGAGCTGCTGGTGCGCTCAATTCGCTATGCGATCGAACGCAAGCGGGCAGAGCAAAAGATCCGCGAGCAAGCGGCGCTGCTCGATATTGCCACCGACGCGATTCTCGTTCGCGACCGGCAAAACCAGATTCTGTTTTGGAATCGGGGCGCTGAGCGGCTGTACGGGTGGACGAAGGCAGAGGCCCTGGGGCAAGAAGCTACCGAGCTGCTCTATGCTGACGATAATCTGGTGCAAATGCAGCAGGTGCAGCAGCAGTTAATGCTCGACAATGAATGGCACGGGGAACTCAATCAAATCACTAAAACTGGGCAAGCCATCATCGTTGAAAGTCGGTGGACTTTGGTGCGCGATGATGACGGTCAACCCCAATTCATTTTGGTGGTGAGCACCGATATCACCAGCAAAAAACAGCTAGAGGCGCAGTTTTTTCGCGCCCAGCGCCTAGAGAGTATCGGCACCTTGGCCAGCGGCATTGCCCACGATCTCAACAACATTTTAACTCCCGTCTTAGCCACCTCTCAGCTTCTGCAAATGGAGGCATTCCATCAGGATGAACGCAGCCTGGAACTGCTCCAGATTCTAGAGATAAATGCTCGACGCGGCGGCGATATTATCAAGCAGGTGTTGTCCTTTGCTCGCGGAGGTGAAGGCAAAAATACAATTTTGCAATCCGGACATTTAATTCGTGAAATTCAACAGATTATTCGCGGCACGTTTCCTAAGTCTATTGAGCTGCGGGTAGATATCTGTAAGGATCTGTGGACCGTTGTGGGCAACGCCACCCAGCTCCACCAAGTGCTGATGAATTTATGCGTTAATGCCCGCGATGCCATGCCCCAGGGGGGAACCCTGAAAATTTCGGCAGAAAACCTGACCCTAGACGAAGCCTACACCCGCACAAATATCGAGGCTAAAGCCGGGAATTATATTGCAATTACCGTGGCCGACAGCGGCTGCGGCATCGCGCCTGAGCTGCTCGATCGCATTTTTGAACCGTTCTTCACGTCTAAAGAAATTGGCAAAGGCACCGGGCTGGGGCTGTCAACCGTGCTGGGAATTGTCAAGAGCCATCATGGCTTTATTATGGTTTCCAGTCTGCCCAATCAAGGCACTGGGTTCAAAATTTTCCTGCCTGCGGTCATGGTCGTTGAGTCCCCGGCCTGGAGTCCTGGCGAAGTCAGGAACGGCAATCAAGAGTTGATTTTAGTCGTCGATGATGAAGCCCCCATTCGGGAGGTGACTAAAGCCACCCTAGAGGCTTATAACTATCGCGTGTTAACCGCCTGTGATGGTCTCGATGCGATCGCCCTCTACGTTCAGCATCAACAGGACATTCGCCTGGTGATCATGGATTTGATGATGCCCGCTTTGGATGGGGCCACCACCTTGCGAATTCTGCACAAGCTCAATCCCCAGGTGCCTATAATTGCGGTCAGTGGGCTGCCGTATCAAAATGATGAGCCGACCGCCATTGCTGTCGAAATTCAAAGTTTTATATCCAAGCCCTACACCGTTGACGAATTACTTCAAGTCGTTGATGAAGCGCTGAAGCCCAAGGATCATCCCCCGACTTTCCCACTCTCCTACCCCGGCACCGTCAACGCGCGCCCATTGTCCGAGGGCTGAAGGCTGAGGATGTAGGGCACCGCTGCCTTGACCCAGGTGGTAATGGGAGTATAGGTGGCGGCATCGTCGCCGTAGCAGGTTTCGAGCATAGCGGTGTGAATGATGCCAGGGTTGAGGGCCACTGCCGCCATTCCCGCCGGTAGCTCCTGCGAGAAGGCCTGGGTGAGCCCTTCTACCCCCCACTTAGTGGCACAGTAGGGGGCAAATTCTGGCGAGGTCGAGCGACCCCAGCCGGAGCTGAAGTTGACGAAAATGCCCGATCGCTGCTCGACCATGGGCGGCGCAAAGTGGCGAATGACGTTGACGGTGCCGTTGAGGTTGACGGCAATCACCGCGTCAAACTCGGCGGCAGGCACGCTCCACAGCGGAGCTGGGTGGTTGACTAGGCCCGCATTGTTGATTACCAGGTCGGGCAGGCCATTGGCGGCGATCGCATCGTTAGCCCAGGCTGCTACCGCTGCGTCATCGCGAATATCGACCGCCGTGAATTGGTGGGGGGCAGGGTACTGCGTCGTTAGATCAGCGATGGCCTCGGCCCGGCGAGCACAGCCTGATACCCGATGGCCTGCCGTGACAAAGCCATCGACCATAGCTCGGCCCAGCCCCTGGCTTACTCCGGTGATGACAATGTGTTTGCCCATGGTGTATGTGCGCTCAAGGATAGTGCGATCGGGGGGTTCTGCCCCAGACTATGGCTGAGCATGCCCTAATCTGGCCTTAGGCGCAAGGGGCGGGCGGCTGACCCAGGGTCAGGCCCTATGTCAAGTCCTATGGCAGGATGAAATGAACAGGGGGCACAGACAAGCCCTGGAATGTGGCATAGGAAAGATTCGCAATGGGCAATTGGAGATTGAGACTACGGCAAATACCGGTGGTGGTAGTGTTCTGCCTGGTGCTCCTAGGGCTGTGGGGTGTGAGTCGGCCTGCCCCCAGTGCTGTGGTGTGCGATGGCCCTACAGGGCTGACCTCTGACCATCGCGCCGCCCCCGGTCAAGTCTACTGCCGGGCGACCCTGCCGCCCCCCTGGGGCTGGCTGCCGAGCCAGAGCTTTTTGCTCGACGATGTGGCTATGACCTCAGAGCTGTGCGACAACAATCCCCACGGCGGCGTACGCTTTTGCCACCGGCTAACGCTGCTGGGAGCAAATCATCAGGTCACGCTGCCAGAGGTGCGTACACCGCTGTCGGCGGCAGCCCTAAAAGAGCAACTGCGCCAGTTTATAGCTGGTGAGGGCAGCCCCCGCCTGAGCTGGTCTAGCCCTGGCAGCGGCCTGCCCTGGCGCACCCTGGCGATTGTGCTACTGCTGGTTGCTGCCAGCTGGGCCTTGTGGGACGTGCGTTGGCCGCCTGTAGCCCTCTCTCCCCTAGCCCTCGATGGCGCTGTGCCCGCCCGTCGTGCAGTTGATACCTAAGGATTAACTGCACGACGGGCCGAATCATCAGCTAGAGCAGCGCCCCGGGCTGTTGTCAATAGACATACCGCCAAAACGTTACAAAAAAAAATATTTTATGGAGCTTTTCCCCAGGTTTTCCCCAGGCTTAACCAACTTTTCCCCAGGTTTTCCCCAGAGTTTTACCTTGGAACAAAGGCTTGGGCAGCCTTGGGGAAAACGGTATCTTCGCCAGCGGCGATCGCCTAGTCCGGTGTCTACCCACCTGTCGCTGCCTGGGGATCGCCAGAACTCCTACTCTATCGTGGGTGCCCTAGGGGCATAGCTCAAACAGGCCCATAAGGCAAGATTGACAGTATCCGAGGAGTTCGGCAAAATGATGCGACTGGCAGAGCCGAGTACCGCGCTCCCCGGCCCGAAAAGCCCATCGCTGGGTTCTTCCAGGTTGACCTATAGCGCTCCGGGTTTGCCCTGGGCAGAGTTGGCCCAGGTTAGTTCATATGTTCTTTTGCTAAACAGAATGTTTTATTGGCAGGCATTGAGTTTCTCATGCCTGGTTACTATGGGTGGCTTTATGGCTGCCTGTCCCCACGGCTGGCTTCAACGCCGGTTGGCTGGGCTGCGTCCCGCCGCGATCGCTACAGTTCATGTCCCCTTACGAAGGCAGCGCCCTATGACCCTTAACATGAGCACTCCCAAGGTTAGCCTGATGGCCGAAGTGCC
>JANPIO010000139.1:0-5219 GCA_031425055.1 Phormidium sp. VAR_61_metabat_6 | reverse complement strand
CTGGAGTATTTGGACTTATTAGCTCTGGTGGCCTAGGCGTATTGAATTTGGGTGCAGGTGTTCCCTCATTCCCAATTGCTCCAACAGTCCCTACTGGAACCCCTATTATTCCAAGGAGCTTAAGTGGGCCTGGAGCGAATGGTGTCGCAACAAATTTTTTGGCTCAATTGTTGGGCACCGTGCAAAGTGGTAATGGTAAGATCATTACTGACCCGACCTTAATCGTTCAGGAAGGTCAAACGGCAACGATTCAGCTTACTCAAGATGTTGTTACTGATATTCAAACAACGACAACGATTACCGACGGTTTGGTTACGACCGAACAAGAAATAGAATTGACTCCTGCTGGTTTGATACTTCAGGTTGATGTTGATCGCATTGATGATAATGGTTTCGTGTCCTTATCTGTAGCCCCTAGTATTTCCGCTCCAACAGATACTTTTTCTTTGGGAGATGCTGACACCATCTTCTTGCTGTCACAAAGGCAACTTAGCTCCGGGCAAGTGCGGGTTCGTGACGGCCAAACGCTTCTGCTTTCAGGAATTATTCAAGAGACAGAACGTTCTAGCGTGAATAAAATCCCAATTCTTGGAGATATCCCAATTCTTGGTGCACTCTTCCGCAGCACGGTTACGGATAACCGACGTCAGGAATTAATTATTTTGCTGACACCCCAGATTCTAGATGACTCAGACCAGTCGACCTTTGGGTATCAGTACACCCCCAGTGAGTCTGTGCAAGAGATTCTAGAAAATCGAGGTCGCCAGGAAGAATAAGCTGGTTTCCTGTTGCGAGCTGACTATTTAGGTGGGTAACGGTTCACGGTTCTTCTGTAGAGAAGACGATTAACTAAACGGGCAGATGCAAGGATTGGGCGCATCTGCCCTATTTTTTGCGTTGATGAATGACTACTCGGCAAAGTAGCCGCCATACATGATGTATTCGTCGTTTTGAAGCTGGGTGACATCGGTATAAAAGGCCACCTCAATCGACTCGGCGGCGTTGGCATCGGTTTTGGGAATGAGTTTGATGTAGCGGTTTTGGGTGTCGTAAAAGCTAGGGCTAGTCTCTAGCTCCAGTAGGTAGCCGCCCTCAGTGCTGATCAGGGTGTAAGGGCTAACCTGGCCACTGCTCCACTGCACCTGATCGGGAGTCAGGGTCATGGGGCCAAAGGCAAGCAGCACGTTGCTGAGGGGCTGCCATTCTCTGATCAAGGCATTGGGCAGGGTAGCGATGGGAGTATTGGATGGAGCGGCTGGGGTCGGGGTTGGGACATCAGCGGGCTGTGCGACTGGGGTCTCAGGGGCAGAGTCGGCGGGAGCCGCTGGAGCTGGGTTTAGGGTTTCGCTCTGGGGCGCAGGGCTGGGTCGGCAGCCGACGATCGCAACCCCAGCGGCGATCGCCATCGCCCACCTTGCCAGGGTAGGCCGACGGCGCTGAAGCGGCGACTGGTCAAGTTTTGCGGGCATAACTGTACTCCCGAGCACTATTTGGTGCCATGGTAACGTTTTGCTGGCTGGTCAAGGCCGTCTTTTTGGCGGCTAAGGCGGGGAATATTGGCTTTTTGGGGGCAGGATGCGTTGGCGATCGCCAAGGTGGGTAAAGTAGAGGCAGGGCTGCTTTGACTCAGTCTGAACTAGGGCAGTGGTTGTAATCGGAGCGACTTGTCTGTCCTAGGGGCGATCGCTACAGTTGGGGTGAACCCAGGAGACATGGCTATGGCTCAGACGGTGCGTTCTGCGGCAGTGACGGCAACCTCAGCAACCCTGCCGGATGTCGAACTGCGGCGGGTGGTTAAGGCCTTTGGGGCCGAAATGGCCGTGCGCGATCTCGACCTGACAGTGCAACCGGGCGAATTCTTTAGTATTTTAGGCCCCTCAGGCTGCGGCAAAACCACCACCCTGCGCCTGATTGCGGGTTTTGAAACGCCCTCTGCTGGCGACGTGCTGATTCAGGGGGCCAACGTGAGCACAGTGCCCGCCCACCGCCGTCCCGTCAACACTGTCTTTCAGAGCTACGCCCTGTTTGACCACATGACGGTCAAAGACAACATTGCCTTTGGCCTCAAAATTCGCCGCGTGGGGTCGGCTCAGGTGCGCGATCGCGTGGCCGAAGCGCTGCGCCTGGTGCGCATGGAATCTATGGCCGCCCGCTATCCCGCCCAGCTTTCTGGCGGGCAGCAACAGCGGGTGGCGCTGGCCCGCGCCCTGGTCAACCATCCAGCCGTAATGCTGCTCGACGAGCCCCTGGGAGCCCTCGACCAAAAGCTGCGCAAGCAGATGCAGGTCGAGCTGACTAACCTGCACCGTCAGCTCGGCATCACCTTTATTATGGTCACCCACGATCAGGAGGAGGCCCTATCGCTTTCTAACCGCATCGCCGTGATGAACAACGGTCAGATTGAGCAGATCGGCACCCCCAGCGACATCTACGATCGCCCTCGTACCGCCTTTGTCGCTGATTTTATTGGCGATACCAATCTGCTACCTGGGCGCATTGATCAGGCCTATCCCCGCCAGGTGAAAGTCACTACCGACAGTGGTCTGCGGGTGCTGGCCTGCACGGCCAACAGCAGCAATGCCCAAACCGTGGTCGTGAGCGTGCGACCCGAAAAAATCAACCTCAGCCTCAGCGCGCCAGCTGCCGCCAACAACTGCTACCAGGGACACATTAGCCATCTGATGTATTTGGGCACCCACCTCCACTGCGTAGTGCGCCTGGGCTCAGGCGAAACCCTGATGGTGCGTCAGCCCAACCGGGCCGAATCGGTGGGAGTCGATACCGCCGTGTATGTGCACTGGGCTGCCGACGACTGCCTAGTGCTCGATGCGGCCTAAGCAGAGGTAGCTTGGGGGCTGCGATCGCGGCGATCGAGCGTTACCCCAGGCCGATCGCCATATACTTAGAAACTGAAGATAAGGTCGCTCCCTCTTAGCGCTAAAGTCGGCGGCGGCCGCTGCTGCTATTTCTAGCCCCTTAACCCCTTGGAGAATGCCTGTGCCTGGAACGCGACTACAAACCCTCGCCGACTCGCGCCGTTTTGCCGTAAGTCGGCGTCGGTTTTTGCAGGGGTCAGCAGCGGTCGTGACCGGCTTGGCAGCAGCCAACTGCCGCCAAAACCTGGCGGGGCCACCGGCGGGTGGGGGCACCGACGACGGCACCCTGCACATTTACACCTGGGCCAACTACACCGATGATGGCCTGGCCCAGGCATTTACCGAACGCACGGGCATTCCGGTAGTAGTCGATATATACGATTCCAACGAGGTCATGCTCACCCGCCTACAAGCGGGAGGCGGCGATGCCTACAGCATCATTTATCCCTCCGACTACATGGTGTCGGAAATGCTGGAGCTAGACTTGCTCACCAAACTCGATCAAAGCCGTATTACCGGGCTAGAAAATCTCAAGGCCAAGTGGAGCAACCCCGCCTACGACCCCAACAACGCCCATAGCGTACCCTTTTGCTGGGGCACCACGGGCCTGCTCTACAACCGCGAGGTCTCCCCCGATGAACCCACCGACTGGAACTTTCTTTGGGATAACCAGGTCAAACTCTCCCGCCGCATCACCATGCTGGACGACATGCGCGAAACCCTAGGAGCCACCCTTAAGTCGCTGGGCTACTCCTACAACTCCAACAATCCCGCCGAGATTGAAGCGGCCTACAACCGTCTGCTAGAGCTGAGGCCCCATATTGCGGCCTTTAAGACCACGGGCTTTGAAAATGAGCTGCTCAGTGGCGACTTGAGCGTGTCGATGGCCTACTCCAGCGATGCGATCGCCCTCACCCTCGAAGACGATCGCATGCAGTACGTGATTCCCGCTAGCGGAGCGTCGCTGTGGACTGACACCTTGGCCATCCCCGCCACCGCTCCTAACGCCGATGCCGCCTACCAGTGGATCAACTTTCTGCTGGAGCCAGAGGTAGCTAGCTCTGCCGTAGAGCGCCTGTTCTTTGCCACCGCCAACCAGGCCGCCTTTGACCTGCTGCCCACCGATATTCAAAACAACGCCGACCTTTACCCCTCTGATGAGATTTTGGCTAAGAGCGAAGGCATTGTGGCCGTTAATACTGCCAGCACCGATCTGTTTGACCAGTTTTGGACTGAAGTGACCAGCGCCTAAGGGGGTGGATGGGTGGATGGGTAGATGGGTGGGCTAACTAAATGGATGAATGAAGCAGTAACAGTCCGCACTCTCTAACCCCCTACCCATCCACTCCCTAACCCATCCACCCCCAATTCCCCTATGACCCCTGCTCCCTCACCGTCTCCCGCTATAACTTGGGCCGATCGCCTCGCTCCCCGGCGCTGGCTGGGGCCGGTGACGCTGCTGGGGCCAGCGGGGGTGTGGCTGCTGGTGCTGTTGGTGCTGCCCACCCTGCTAATTCTTGAGATCAGCCTGGTGCCGGGGCTGCGGCTGGGGCAGCCCAGCGAGGGGTATGGCCTGGGTAACTACCTGCAAATTTTGCAGCCGGTTTACCTGCGGGTGATTGGGCGATCGCTGGCGTTTGCGGTCGGATCCACAACGCTGTGCCTGGGGATGGGGTTTCCGGTGGCCTACTGGCTGGCGTTAATGTCTCCCCAGCGGTGGCGCAACCTGCTGCTGGTGGCCTTTATTCTGCCCCTGTGGACATCGTCGCTGCTGCGAGCCTACGCCTGGACGACCATTCTGCGCCCCAGCGGCGTGCTCAACGGGATGCTGACGGCGATTGGGCTACCCGCCCAAAACTGGCTCAATACGCCTACGGCGGTGTTTATTGGCCTCACCTACAGTTTTTTGCCCTACATGGTGCTGATTCTCTACGCCTCGCTCGAAAAGCTTGACACCCGGTTGTTAGAGGCAGCCGCTGACCTAGGGGCTACCCCCCGTCAAAGCTTCTGGAAAATTACCGTACCCCAAACCCTGCCCGGCATCGCAGCGGCCAGTCTGCTGGTATTCATCAGCACCCTCAGCGATTTCGTGGTGCCCACGCTGCTCGGTGGGGCCTCGTCAATGAATATTTCGCGGCTAATTTACAACCAGTTTCTCGGCCCTACCCGCGCCTGGGGATTTGGCTCAGCTCTTAGCATGGTGCTGATTTTGGCGGTCAGCCTAGCGATCGCCCTCCTGATTCGCTACGGCGATCGCAACACCGTCACCGAAACCTAAGCCCACCCCCTTACCCATCCACCCGCCTACCTCCCCATGCCCTCCCGCCCCGTCACCTGGCCCAG
>JANPIO010000138.1:0-30525 GCA_031425055.1 Phormidium sp. VAR_61_metabat_6 | reverse complement strand
GCGACGGTCGGCGGCATCGGCATGCTGGCCCTCCTCGCCTCCCCGGCCCAGCTGGGCCAGGCCCTGGCGACCGGGTCCATCGTCCTCCGCCCCCCGCGGAGCATCCAGATCCACCTCGCCGGTCGCGTGCGGCCTTTCGTCTGCGCGCGTGACGTAGCCCTCGAGCTGCTGCGTCGCGGCCTGGGCGAGGCGGTCCGTCGCATCGAGGCGGAGCACCAGGCGCCGGTGGTCCTGGAGTTCGCCGGGCCGAGCGTCCGCCTGCTCAGCGTCCCCGAGCGCGCGGTCCTCGCCGGCATCGCCCCGCAGATCGGCGCCGCCGCCGGCATCTTCGTCAGCGACGAGAAGACCGAGGTCTTCCTCCGCGATCAGCGGCGCAGCAAGGCGCACCGCGCCCTGGTGCCCGATCCCGGCGCCCCCTGCGAGGAGGTCATCTCGATCGACCTCGCCACGGTCGACCCACTCCTCATGGACGAGGAGGGGACGATCCGTCCCGTCCGCGATCTGGCGGGCAAGCCCGTGGCCCAGGTCGTCCTGGGCGGCGACTCCGGCACCACGCTGCGCGATCTGCTCGCCGCGGCGATGCTGCTCAAGTCGAAGCGCGTCCCCTCGCGCCTCGATCTCCTGGTGGCCCCGCCCTCGCGGCAAGCGCTCGAGGTGCTCGCTCAGAGCCGCCCACGTGGATGTCGATGGTGGCCCCGAGGCGATCGTCCCCTTGGGACGTGTCGAAGACTTCGCGAATCATGGCCGAGCACTCGATGTGCCAGCCCGGTCGCCCCGGCCCCCAGGGCGACTCCCAAAAGGGCTCACCCTCTTTGGCTCCTTTCCACAGGGCAAAGTCGAAGGGGTCTTGTTTAATCGAGTCTTCGGCGGCAACCCGACCGCTAGCCCCGGCCTGCATATCGTCGAGATTGCGACCCGAGAGCTTGCCATAGCCCTCAAATTTACGCACTGAGTAATACACATCGCCATTGGCGGGGTAGGCGTAGCCCTTCTGCTCTAGCTCGCCAATCAGCCGCTGTATGCCGTCCAGGGTTTGGGTGGCGTAGATATACTCGTCAGCCTCCGCCACGTTGAGGCGGGCAATATCCTCCAGGTATGCCTGGGTATAGCGCTCCGCCACCGTCTGCATAGAAGACTCTTCTGCTTTAGCCCGGTTGAGAATTTTGTCGTCAATATCGGTAAAGTTTTGCACATAGTGGACGGCGTAGCCCCGCCACAGCAAGTAGCGCCGCACCGTATCCCACGCTACGTAGCAGCGGGCGTGGCCCAAGTGCGAATAGTCATACACCGTGACGCCGCAGCAGTAGATTTTCACCCGGCCCGGCTCCAGGGTTTCAAAGGGTTCCTTCTTACGGGTCAGAGTGTTGTAGAGAACAATGCTCATGGCAGGGCGAGGCAACGGCGCAGAATGCCCAGTATATAAGTATATAAAAGGCGCTAACAGAACGATTCAACACTGAAACCGCCCTGGGCGCAACGCAGCGCTTAGGTATTGCAGATCGCTAGACTAGCTCACTACAAGGCCAAGAGCAAAATTACTCGCCCTCACCGCAGCACCTCCGCCAGGGTTTTGACGACGGTGCTGCTCTTCCAGTAGCCGCTGTGGGCATCGCCACCCCACAGCAGAGGCAGCCGTCCCCAGGTAATTGGCAAGCCGCGGTGCTCGGTAATCACATCTCGCAGATGCACATAGAGCTGAGCGTTGCCCAGCAGCCGAGGCATGAGCCCCTGTAAAGGGTAGGCAATCGGGTCTCCGGGGTGCAGGTAGTTGTACCAGGGCAGCGCTTGCTTACCTCGCTGGTGGTATAGGGTTTGCAGCATTGCTCGCAAATCCTTCGTCAAATCATGGGTGCTATCGCCGGTCACCGACAGCAGGCTAAACAGCGCGATCGGAGACCCCAAGGTGTGCACGCTGGAAATAGGTATTCCCCGCCCCGGCTCTTGACCCAGGCCAAACAGGGTATTGCGCAACTGGGTTACCGTTTGCCGAGTTTGGCGGGTGCTGGCGTCTTTGTCCAAACTGGGGTCATCCCAGCGAGCGGCAAACATCAGGTCAAAGAGAATGACGCTGCCCAGGCTGTGGGTGACAATGTGGAGGCGATCGCCAGAGACCGCCCCCTGCGCCCCTTGCAAAATCGGCAAAGCGATTTGCTGAAACCGCTGCACCACCTGAGCCCCCACGTGGCGGCTAAGGTACAGGGCTGCATCGCCCGCAAACTCAATCACCTCTCTAATGCGAAAGTCAGTCAGCCACAGGTTGCGCCACTGGGGAGAGGCTTCCAGCCCTTGGCGCAGGCTGGCCTGGGGCTGCACATTCAAATCGCCCCAAAACACCACAATGGGTTTAATCGTGCGTCCGTTACTGCCAATGCTGCGCTGCACGTTCTGGAGCAGTTCCTGAGTAGTGCGGTTAAACTCCTCAGGCCGACGCTGCTTGACGCCGTGGACAAGTAAAACATAGTCGGTAGCCATAGCAATGTTCTCCAAGGCAATGGGCAATACAGCTCACCTGCACAGCACCAATAGGTCGCAGGCATCGCTCTAAAGCTACAAGAGTTGCGGCAATATTCCAGAAGATTACCGCTGGCAGAATGCAGGATACCTGTAGGCTGGGGGATTGGTTTGGCCCAGGTCAACCTGTAGACTCAAATATGTAGGATTTGATGCGAAATATTGGGAGCCATGGTTAGTCGATCCAGCCTGTGTCGGATAGTTGTAGCCACGCTGATGGTGCTAACCCTTTGCCTCAGTTGGGCGAGCCCAGCTCAGGCCACCAGCTACGATCGCCAAAACTTGAGAAAGACCGACTGGTCTAACCAAGACCTGCGCGACAACAACTACACCCGCGCCGACATGGCCGATGCCGACATGAGCCACGCCAACCTGCGCGGCGTGCGCCTGTTTGACACCACCCTGGCCCGCGCCAACATGGAAGGAGCCGACATGACGGGGGCCACCCTTGACGGAGCCCGGTTCTTTCAGGCCAACCTCACCAACGCCATTTTGGAAGGGGCCTACGCCTTTGGCACCGACTTTCGCGAAGCTATTATCGATGGGGCCGACTTTACCGATGTGCTCCTCGACCCCAAGGTCAACAAAATGCTCTGCGATGGGGCCAAGGGCACCAATCCAGTCACGAAGCGCAATACCCGCGATACTCTCTACTGTTCATAGGTTTAGATCAGTCCCCGCTGGGAGTAATCCTGTAACAGCGCTCCCTTATAGCTAAAACTGGAACGGCAAACTGGCCATAGCGATCGCCTGACTACCAATGAAAACGTCCTAACCTTCGCGGCAACGGCTATGAGGCAACCAATCTGCAAAAAAGCCCCTGTGCTGAATCAGCACAGGGGCTAAAAGTATAGACTTCTGGCGGTCAAGACCCCCTATGCCGCAACGGGCTCAGCCGAGTTGATCGTAATGACCAAGTCGTTGAAGTCATTGTCAGATAGGTCTTCGAAGCCCCAAACGTTCCCGCTACGCTGAATACGAGATTGCCCCAGGGTCGCATCGGCGATCGTAGCCAGGTTGTCAGGGCGGCCTTGAATCAACAACGCTGGCGCGTAGTAGGTGCCCCCCGCCAGCAGGATGGATTGCTCGACAACGCTGAGGTTGTCGAGGGTTAATCCGTCTGCCTCAAGCAGGTTAGCTGCAACCGCTGCTTCGTAACCGGCTTCACCCGGTAAAAGCCCATCCACAGCACCCCGAGCGTCGGTCTTATAGAATTTCAGGATGTTGTCGTAGGTTGCTTCGCGGCTCAGGGTAACATTCACCGCCACATCGCCATCAAAGCCGGTCAGGTCAACGAGTTCTGAAACAGCACCTCCAGACAATCCGGCGACACCCAAACGAGAATCCAGGTTCAAAGGCTGATCCAGCGTGATCTGAATAATCTCGTTGTTGTCAATATCTGGCCCCCGCCCGACAGAGAAGGGGTAGTTATTGTCGTTGGCGACCAAAATGGTGTCGGCATCGATTACTAGCACGTCCTCAATGGTGACAAAGGGGAAGTCGAAGGTGGTAGAGCCGTCGCCATTTAGGTCATTGGGGTCGTTGATGTTCAGCAAATCGACCACTGCCGTCTTGGCCACAAAGCCCTCGCTGTCAAGCTGGGACAGATCAACCTTGAAGATTTGCTTGAACTCAGCCGCGTCACCCTGGTTGTTGTCGCGCTCAATGACGAGAAACTCGTTGGCGTTGATGGGGGTAAAGTCGCCGATCGCATTCCCTGCCGATTCCATTTTATAAAGGCCAGCCAACCCCTGATAGGCGCTGCTGGCGACATCAAATTCGTAGATGCGCAGCGAGCCAGCGGGGTCGCCGACGACGGTGCCCTCTAGCATGGGGTATAGGGTGGTGCGATCGGGGCTAAAGGCCATGCCCTCAAACCCACGGGAACCGCCCAGATTGGCCACTGCTGGCTCATCAATAAAGGTGCTGCGGGCAGTGAAGCCGGTGCCAGGGAAGTCGGTAAAGAAGCCGTCTACACCCAGATCAATGAATTGCTTGTATTCATTGATAGGGTTCCCCTCATAGCTGTCGGGGAGGAAGAAGCTCTCATCCCGCAGGGTATAGAGGTGTACCAGCAACCCAGCGTCGTGGGCGTCGTCAATCAGGGTGGTGGGGGTGCCGGTGACGCGATCGCCGTCGCTAATTGCCCCATCGCCATTCAGGTCATCGGGCTGACCGTTACCATCGGCATCCACCGTCGCCAGGGGCACAATGCGCTGCTTGTTGGGGCCAATGCCCTCAGCGTAGGTCGCGATTTCTGCCAAGCCATCGGGCGTTGTCAGGTCGGTGTAGGTGCGGGCATCGCCAGCCACCACAAAGTCGTAGGGTTGACCACCGCCACCAAACAGCTGCACCAACGGAATGTCAATGCCAGCGGCGGGCATGATGGTGTCATTCAGCGTCTTCAGGTTGCTCACCTCAAAGGACTGAATGTAGACACGACTGGGGTCGGTGAAGCCTTCTGTCACCAGGGTTTCCACCAAGATTTCACTGGTGTTGAAGCCCTGCTGCTCAAAGAAGGTGGGGTGCTTGGTTTCGGGGTAGAGGCCAATCTTGCGACCGGTTTCCGCCTCAACCTCTTGCACCAGGTCGATCACCTCGGCCAGGGTGGGCACCTTCAGGCCATCGTTGTCGAATTCGGTACCCCGGATGGCCGGAATCCGCTCAATCGCGTTGAGCTGCTTGACCTCTGCCAGGGTAAAGTCTTCGGCAAACCAGCCGCCCCGTAGAACGCCGTCCAGGTTTTTCACCGTTAGGCGATCGGCAAACTCAGCCCGCAGGTAAACATCGGTGCTGGTGTCGGTGGTGTTGAGCACGGGGTTGCCGCTGGCGTCTAGCTGAATGGTGCCATCAGGATTCAGCGCTACTACCCCGAGCATGGGCTCGTGACGAGCAATTAGCACGCCGTCTTTGGTGACTACCAGGTCAGGCTCGATAAAGTCAGCCCCCTGGGCGATCGCCAATTTGTAAGCTTCCAGCGTATGCTCAGGCCGCAGGCCAGAGGCACCCCGGTGGCCAATCACAATCGGCGCATCGCCCGTCAGCGTGTCGAACTCTGTAGCAGCAAACACGTCAGGGTTTTGGGGAGAGCGGACGAAGTCGCTGGTAATCTGGTCGCGCACCAGGTCACCCGTTCCGGGGAAGTCGGTGAAATAGCCATCTACACCCAGGTTGATGAACTGCTCGTATTCCTTATTGGGGTTGCCCTGGTAGTCGGCAGCCAGAAAGCGGCCTTCGTTGCGGAAGGTGTAGGTGTGGACGAATAGCCCCGCATCGTGGGCATCAGGAATCAGAGTAGAGGGAGCCGTGGTCGTTTTATCGGCATCGTTGACGGCGCCATCGCCGTTCACATCGTCAGCGTTGCCGTCGCCATCGGCATCAACGCCTTCGACGGAGACAATCATTCGCTTCCAGGGGCCAATGCCATCGGCGTAGGTAGCAATTTCGGCCAGGCCTTCAGCCGTTTGCAAATCGCCGTAGGTGCGGGTGTCGCCATTGACGGCAAAGTCGTAGGGGCGAGCGTTGGCATCCTGGTAGATCAGCGACCCATCCAGCGCCACATCGTAGGCATCGAGCAGCTGCACCAGGGGAATGTCGGTCTGGGTATTCAGTTCCTTCAAGTTAGACACTTCAAAGGACTGAATGAAGACGCGGCTGGGGTCGGTGAAGCTAGTTGCCTCGAGGGTCGCCAGCAGGGGTTCTTCCAGCGACAGACCCAGGTCGTCGTGGTAGGTGGGGTGCTTGGTTTCAGGATAGATGCCGATCTTCTTGCCGGTGTCGGCCTCGGCCTGCTTGACCAGGTTAATCACCTCTTCAAAGGTTGGGATTTGAAATACGCCATCAAACGCATCGGTGCGGTAGCCCTGAGGCATGATGGCGCGCAGGGTCTTGATTTCTGTCAGGGTAAAGTCGGAGGCAAAGAATTCATTTTCGTAGGTGACGCCGTCAATCACGCCCGTGCGCTTGCGATCGGCAAACTCGGGGCGGCTAGCCACATCGGTGGTGCCCCCTAGAATGGGCTCGTGGCGAGCGATCAGCACGCCATCTTTGGTGGCTACCAGGTCAGGCTCGATGAAGTCGGCCCCCCGGGCGATCGCCAGACTGTAGGCCTCCAGCGTGTGCTCCGGCAGTTCACCACTCGCGCCCCGGTGGCCGATCACCAGCGGAGCTTCGCCGTTGAGAGTGTTCAGGGGTTTGACATTGGGGGTGGCAATGGGCGCATCTAGCAGCACGCCCTCAGCGTCAAAGTGCAGCAGGTAGGGGCCAAACTCATCGCCAATCCAGATTTCACCGTTGCCGTCGATGACAAACGATTCCACATCAAAGTCAGCGCCCGTGAGGAAACGCTCTGTCGTTTCCCCATTCACAATGTCAAAGGGAATCAGGTTGTTAGGGTCGCTGAGCTGCACAAAGCCTTGGATCTCAACGCTGGCATCCCCGGCCTCAGAGCCAACAAAGCTGGGGTCAACCTGATACAGACGCAGCAAGTAGTCAGCGCTGTTGGGCTTAGCGCCAAAGCCATTGTCAGAGAGGAACCAAAAAGTTGAGCCATCGCCACCGGGGGCAAACTGAACGCCGCTGAAACCTTGAATAGGCTGGCCATCGAAGGGGCCAGTGCGACCATTGCCGGTGACGGGTGCGCCGGTGCCATCGTTGCCGCCAGCGTCAGGGCCTTCGGCAAAGGTGTCAGCGGGCAGCGAGGCAAAGCCAGTTAGCTCTGCACCCTGGGTTGTATCTAAATCCATAGCTGTCAGGCTCTCCCAAGCGACTCGTTTTAATCCGTTCAATTAGGCATCAAAATTCCTTGCCGAGTTATTAACTCAGCAAATTGTTTTCACCCCGATTTCCAGGGAGAATGTTCTCATAAAAGCTTTGAAGCGAGATTAAATGCAGGCTATCTTAGGGTTAATCTTGCTCCTCTCATAAATTAAGAGATTATTTAAGCAGGGGTTTGCTGTAGACTTAAGCCTCTTGTGGATCCTATCTAGCCAGCACAAAAAGGAGATTTAATTGAGCTTAAAGTCTTCCTTTTATTGCAAGCGTCCGTTGGGTTTAAGGCATGTTCCACATAGTGAATCTGTGCTTTTTTGCTTGTTTATCTTTGCAAGCAAATCCCTTAAAGGAAACATCAAGCAATAAAGTCTGGTTTAAATTTAGAGAAAATCTACGTTAATTTTCTGCATAGCGATAAGAATATTGGCAGGAAAAATGCGATCGCATCCCTGCGAGCATTCTGCCAAATTCAACTATTCAGAACGTGTATTTTTTGAACTATACCTTGAGGAAATACCTAGCTAGCTAAGCAGGTAGCCAACTGGTCAATAGCCCATCCGACTTCAACGATTCATGCTAGTGCAGCAAAGCCAGCAGCTTCAATCTCTTGGCAAATTTGAGGCATCAGGTCGATTGCCGGGGCTGATGCAGTAGCGATTGCGGCCCGCCAGTTTGGCTTGATATAGGGCAGCATCGGCAGCGGCCAGCAGCTCGCTGGGCGAATTTGCGCTGAGGGGCACGCAGCAGGCAATGCCAAAGCTCAAGGTGATGTGGTCAGCTACCGACGAAAACCCGTGGGGCAACCGGGCTTGAGTAAACTGGTGTTGAATTCTGGCGGCCACCGCCATGGCCCCCGCCAGCGTAGTTTTAGGTAGTAGTACCACAAACTCTTCTCCACCATAGCGAGCCAGCATATCCCCAGGGCGCTGAATATGATCCTTTAGCAGTTGGGCCACCTGCTGCAAACACCGATCCCCTGCCGGATGCCCATAGTGGTCGTTGTAGGGCTTGAAATAATCCACATCACACATGATCAGTGCCAGAGATGTGGTAGCTCGCTGGGCCCGCGCCCACTCCTGAATGAATACCTGATCGAAATGGCGTCGGTTGGCCATTTGGGTGAGGGCATCTGTGGTGGCAACTCGATTCAGTTCTTCATTTGCCTGCTGTAATTGCTGAGTCAACTCTTGCAGCTGCATGTCTGCCCGCATCTGGGCATTGATGTCTTGAAACGCTCCATAAAGGCGGGTGCAGGTGCCATCGACAAACTCCGCGTGCCCCAGCGATCGCACCCAGCGCAGATTCCCTTTAGCGGTCACTAGCTGTAGCTTTTCATCCCAGGGTTGCCCGGTAAGGCGCGCGTTTTCGATGGCAGCAGCCATGCGCTGGCGGTTGACGCCTGAAGGATAAAAACTGAGGGTCGCGGCTAAGGTTGGCTCAAAGTCGGCATCTACCTCATGGATTTCTCGGGTAATGGGAGTCCAGTGTGCCAAGTTCTGGTGCAGATCGACTTCCCAGCCGCCAACGCGGGCGACGCTATTGGTTTGCTCTAAAAAGACTTTGGTGCGCTGAAGCTCTTCTTCCATATGCTTGCGCTGGGTGATATCGCGCCCCTCCGGAATCAGCAGCACCACCTGACCTTGGTCATCTAAGACTGGCCGCAGGGAGAAGTCGATGGTCGTCAGCTGCTGATTGGCCCCCTGTATGGCCACCTCATAGCGCACAAACTCTCCCCGGCCAGCGGCTGCGATCGCCTGCTTGAGCTGAGCCTGGGTTTCGGGAGAGACATCCCACCAGCCCGCCTCCCAAACGGGGCGATCGACCACATCCTCTCGCTCAAAGCCGCCAAAGGCCAGGGCAGTTTGATTGGCCTCCAGCAAAATACCCTCTGGCGTCAGCAGGCCAACAAACTGATACATCTGGTCAAAAATTGCCTGAAAGCGCTGCTGGCTCTCCCGCAGTGCCAGCTCCGCCGTAACCCGAGCCGTGATATCTCGCACCATAACCAGTGCTTCATCACCCTCCAAGGGCACAATCCGCGCTTCTTCGTAGCAGCACTTACCATCCACCACGATGCTGTACTCATAGACCTGCCGCTCTCCGGTATCAAGGGCCTGGCAAATAGCGTGCATCCGCTGATCAGCTAACGCCCCGGGCAACATAGTGTAGATAGACTGAGGATACGTAACATCGGCCTGGCCGTAGAAAGTTATCTCCCCGCCAGAAATCAGGTCAAAGTACAGCCCCTGCCGGTTAATCCGAATCAGCAGATCGGGAATGGCCTCCAGCAGGGCCTGTTTCGTAGCTTCGCTGTGCTGCAGCGCCAGCTCAGTCTGCTTGCGCTCGGTAATGTCTTGCATGTAGCCCAGAAACTGGGTGACGGTGCCATCGGCAGCATAGATCACCCGAGTAAAGTCATCAATCCAGCGATACTCGCCGTTGGCATGGCGTAACCGGTACGCTTGGGCATAGTACGGGGCATGAGCCGCCGTAGCCGCCGTCACTTCGGTTTGAATGCGTTCGATATCATCCGGGTGGATTAGAGCAGCAAAGGCTACATGCCCCTCTACCAATGCCCTCGGTTCGTATCCCAGCTGAGCCTCCACATTGGGAGAAATATACTTCACTGGCCAGTCAGCTGTCGTTCCCCAGCGGATGACCATCGTTGGGCCACCAATAAACAGGCTGCGCTCTTCTTCAAGGGCTTGCTCGATCTGTTTGCGATCGCTGATATCCTGCACAATCGCAATGTCTGAAATAGCCTCCCCATCGGCATCACGCAGAATAGACAGCACTAGATTAGTCCACCGAACGCTGCCGTCTTTGTGAAAGTAGCGTTTTTCTAGCGTGACTGACGAGGCCTGCCCCGCATAAAGTTTGGCCAGAGCGGCTTCAGTTTCTTGCCGCTCGTCGGGATGGGCGATGTCTTGATAGCGCAGCTGGAGGAGTTCTGCCTCGCTGTAGCCCAGCATGTCGCAGTAGGCCTGGTTAGCCTGCAAAAAATGACCATCTAAGGCGGCCTGGTTAATACCCAGGGCGGCCTGCTGAAAAATGGCCCGCAGCCGACTTTCACTCAGGCGCAAGGCTTCCTCTAGCTGTTTTTGTTCAGTAATATCTGTGGCGACACTGTCTAAGCGCACCGGCTTGCCCTCTAGGTCATACACCACTCGAGAGCGATCGCGCACCCAGCGCAGTTCGCCATCGGCTCGGGTAATGCGGTACTCCAAATCAAAGCGTTCCTGCTCACCAAGCTGCCCCAAAAACTGCTCGATTTTGGGCTGGTCGGCTGGGTAAATCAAACTCCGCCACAGGTCAGCAGCATCCCCAAAAGCCTCCTTAGAGTAGCCATAGAGGGTTTCTACAGCAGAGTTGACGTACCGAGTTGTCATCGTCTGCAAATCGATCGACCAAACCACGCCGTCGATATTGCTGAGAATGCCGTCCAGCAGAGAGTGCTCATGGGCGAGCTGAGCTTTCACAACCCGTAGTTCCTCTGTGCGTTCTTGAACCTGCTGAGCAAGCATTTGATTAAGCTGCTCTTTGAGCGCCTCTGCCTGCTTGCGATCGGTTACATCCCGCAGAATAGACAGGTGAAAGTGGGGAGAAACATTGGCCGTATCTGCGTACTCTACAATCCGTTCTTGCCCATCGCCGACCCTTAGGGTGGCTTCTCCGTGCATGTGGCCCTGGGTCAAAAACACCTGCCATTGTTGATGCAGATTGACTCCAGAGGGCAAAACACAAAAATCGACAATGGTGCGGCCAATAATGCGATCCTGGGCACAGTTCAGCAATTTGCAGGCGGCAGGATTGGCCTCAACATATTGCCCCTCATCGTTAGCAATAAGCATGGCATCTAAGGCCATATTAAAAAGATTATGACATTGAGATTCTAAGGACACTCCATCTTTCCCGAGACCAAGCTGGGAACCAAGGTTTTCAGATAACCCGTTCGGAGTTAGAGGCACAGTACCAGGTAGAACGCAAAACAACAGAGAAACGAAGCCCCCTTCAACTTAGAGGTTTTGCCACCCTAGAGGCTTAGAGCATGAGAGGGACAAGGGTGCTAAGCACAAACGCAATTTGACTTGTTTAACCACTAATTTATGGGCGAGGCGGCTGGCTTTCTGTATCATGCCCACAGGTGGCAGCGGTGACATGACTTATTTTTCCCAATTTTGCTCAGCAATTCATCCTGCTTAGGCTGTCGCTCAACAGCGTCAGCTCTGGGATCTTTATAGCCAAAAAACAGCTCCCGCCAGCAACTGCTGGCGGGAGCTGTTGATGCAATCGGTTAGTAGCTTAGCTAGCAGCGGCACCGCTGCGGCTGTAGGTCGCCCAGAAGCTGGGGTGTACCTTGCCTTGAATGTGGTTCCAGTAGTGAGCAGCTTCGGCGGGCAAACCAGCTTCGACAGCCAAACGGCCCAGCATCGATTGCTGACGCTGCTTGACAGAGCGATGACGGTTCATCATGCTCATGCGGGCTTTGTCTTCGGTGCTCAAGGCGATCGCTACGGCGGGGGCCACCATTGCGGGGGCTGCGATCGCCGCCACAGGCGCAACCTCAACCACAGGCGCGGCCTCAGGGGTACCGGACTGATAAGCCACACCGCGATAGACCAAGTCTAGGGTGGGCTGCTGCACAGCCGCTTTCCTAACGGTGCGGAATCGAATATCTACGCCACGGAACTTGCCGACTTCATCGGTTAGGTTGGATTCCACAACGGGGGGATTGTAGTCGTAGCTTACGCCGCGATAGGTGAGTTTCATGGGGTCGCCTCCAAAAGATCAAGGGTTTGATCAGAACATTGAGGCGCGTTCCTTCGGGGGCTATTAACCCCTACTTCCGTCTCGCTCTAGTCAGCAATGAAAAAGCGAGATGAACGAATTTCTGATTACTTCTGTATAATAAGCTACAGTTTTAATGAATGTCAAGGGAATCTCTATTGTGTATAAGCTTCTACACAATCTCCTATGCACGGCAAATTAAGCCTTTTGAGCGCCCAGCGGCAGCTCAGAGAAAATTTGCCATACCTGCCCGTCGTGGCGGAGCAAGGTGAGGGTAGGCACCTCAAAACCTGCCGAGAAAGGGCGGTGCTCAAACTCAGCCCAGGCCTGGTGAAAGGCAGCGGGCATGAGGTCACGAAAGCCCACGGTGACATGGGGCGTAAAGGGCCAGGGAGCGCGACGGTTAGAACTGGGGTCTCGATAGCCCTCCCGCAGCCCACAGTGTGTTTCTAAGTGGTCAACCAAGGCTGGTTGAACGGCCATTAGCGCTGCCGTCTGATGCACATCCACATAAATCACTCGCGGCGGAAACGCGCTAAACCCTTCTAAGGCAACGGAGATGGGGCGCTGCTGACGGGCAAAACTATGCAAATGGTGTTGTAGTTCGTCCAGTCGCGCTAGAGACCACTCAAAGGGCGGTTGTAAAGTGATGTGAGGCGGGGAGCGGAGGGCGGCACTGCTGCCAAATCGCTGCTCAATTTCCTGCTTGATGGCGGTGATGGCATCCTGCACCGGCTGGGGCGGCAGTAGGGCCACAAAAAGTCGCGCGGTCTCTGGCGATGGGTTGGACATGGGGGAAACCCTTAACCATAAGGGTTAGGGCTAGGGCCAGCGATCGCGGTCTCGCTCATAAAACGACAGCCGGGCATACCCTAGAAAGGTGGGTTCCACCGTGTCGCCCACCGGATAGGCGGTTGCCCCAAACAAGTAGACACCGCCAAAACGAGGGTTTCGCACGGGGCGCAGGGCTAAGGTGATAGGTACCCCAGGCTCAGCCGGTGGGTCGAAAGAAATCGACAATTCGCGAGCGTCCTGATCTTGGGTAAGTTCCCCAAGGGGCAAACGTACCCGGCCATTGGGAGTGTTAGCAAAGGCTTCGGTGGCCTCTAGCCGATAGCGAAAAATTGGGTCGTAGCCTTCGTTTAGGCGAACCACCACCCGATCTAGAGGCTCAACTGCGGCCTCAGGAAAATCAAAGGTGAGGTAGTAGGTGACGTTGCTTTCACTGACCAAATTGCGGGTGGCGTAGCTTTCAGTCAGGCGCGGCGGGTACGAAAAACCCACGGTGCCGTCGGAGTACTGAATTGCCGGGGCCGGGGTTAGCGCTAAAAATCCCCAGGTAGACCCCAAAGTTAGCAGACCGGCACCGACCAAAGCAGCGCCTCGTCTGTAGGATAACCAAGGTAAAGGTGTGAACATAACGCGATCGCGGCCAAGGACTACCTCATCGACGACCGTGGCATCGCCAAACTGAGGATCGATACCTCAAGTCTAGCGCCGTCAGCCCAAGAATTTGGGCTCACGCTAGTTGTCAAATAGGTCGAGCTGAAGTTCTGGCTTTACCCGCATGACGACCAGGGTCATGTCGTCGTCGTTGCTGCGATCGCCCCCAATGAAGCGATCGATCAAGTCAAAGGTATAGTCTAAAATCGCTTCGGCTGAGGTGCAGTTGCGGCAGGCCCACTGTAGCGCCCGCTCTAGGTTTTCTTCCTCAAAGCGCTCACCGCGAGGGTTGGAGGCCTCGGTAAACCCGTCGGTATAAAACACCACCGTGTCGCCCGGCTGCAGCTCCACCTCGGCCTCGCAGTACTCGGTATTCATATCCAGCCCCAGCAGCATGCCGGGGGTATCGAGCCGGGTGATGGTGTTGGTGGCAGCCTGCCATAGCAGCGGTGGGTTGTGGGCGGCATTGCCATAGGCCAGGCGGCGGGTTTTAGGATTGTACTCGGCGTAAAACAGCGTCACAAAGCGGTTCGAGCTTTCTAAATCGCTGTGCATAACGAAATTTAAGTCTTGCAAAATGCGGGCGGGCGAATGGCCGTTGAGCACCTCCGTGCGCAGCATGCCCCGCATCATGGTCATGATCAACCCGGCGGGCACACCTTTGCCCATCACATCGCCAATGGCAAAGCTCCAGGGAGCCGCCGCCGTCTGCTGCGAGCCAGTATGGCGCAGCTGGTCAAAGGTGGTGGGGATGAAGTCATAGTAATCGCCGCCTACCTTGTGAGCGGTGCGGCACTTGGCGGCCAAATCCATCCCCTGAACGGCGGGGCACTCGCGGGGCAGCAATTGCAGCTGAATTTCGGCCCCGATCTCAAGTTCGCGATCGAGGCGCTCTTTTTTGCGCACCGCTGCCGTTAGCTCATTGTTTTCGATCGCCACCGAGGTCTGGTCAGCCACCAGGCGCACCAGCTTTTGGCGGGTCTCCGTCCAGGCGTAGTCGGGATCGCGGCTAAACACGTAAAGCCGCCCCCGTTCCACGTTTTGCACAATAATTGCGGTGCCAAACAGCTGAAACTCGTCGCCCAGGTAGCGGTTGACCTGGCGATCGAGGGCCAGCATGGCGTTGCGCGCCATTGACATCATGCTGCTCTCAGGGGCGGCTTTAAAGCTAGCAGTCACCTGGCGGGTGGCAGCCTCTAAGGCCGAGCGCACGTCCTGGCACTGGTCTTCGCTCTGGCAGTGCAGTCGCTCTAGGCGCACCTGCCCATCGGCCCGAAACAGCACCAGGGCACCGCCGCTGGCGTCAGTCACCCGACTGGCAATCATGGGAATCAGCTCTAGGAACTGATTTAAGTTGTTGAGGCTGCGGAGGGCAAACCCTAGCGAACTGAGCAAATCTTGAATTTTGTACTGCTCACGCTGCAGCCGAGCCACCAGTTCCTTGAGGGCAAACACGGGTGGAGTATCTGGCAGAGCGCTACTGCTAACGCTTTCAAAAGAAGGTGACGGCCCGGATGGCATGGGGAAAGCTGTCATGGACGACCTGTGCGAAATGCTCTCGTGAGACACAACAAACCAAATGACCAACTAAATATAGGAGCTAACTTAAATTTTGGCGCACGTCTTTGAATTTAAGCGGATAAAATCCCTACTTTTGGCTAAATACAGCAACTTTTGCCATAGCTATCCCGGCTGACTGCAACCGACGATAGCCCATAGTAGCGCACAAATTGAAGGCCAAGGATAGCATTCCCGAAAGGTCTTAACTACCCCTGGGGGAGGAGATAGTCCGGTGGGGACAAAAGAGATGGTCGGTGGATTTTATTCATGGCTGGGGCGCGATCGCCACCACCCTCGGCAAAGCGTCAAAGCATCCTCCTGGCTACGGCAGACCACCGGGTAATCAAGTTGAGGACGATTCAAAATAAACAGAGAAATTGCTAGCTGTTCAGCCGCCGCCCGCTTGGTATCTTCTCCCCCAGGCGCACCAGAGGCTTTGGTGATGACCTGAGTAATACCCCACTGCTGCCAGAGGGCGCATTCTAGCTCAGCAGTAATGGGGGGGCGCAGGGCGATCAGGCGATCGGGGGTAAAGCCTGCTGTCAAAGCCGCTTCTAGCGCTACCGACGACGGCAAAATGCGGGCGTACAGAGTAGCCTGAGCCTGCCAGGGAGTGAAGTGGTGCAGCCACCGATAGCCGAGGGTGAGCAACGTCCGCTGTTTTAAGAGAATCTCAGGGGTGAGCACTGCATGGAGATCATTTATATAGTGAATGCACCCGTTAGAAGAGGCTTCTAAAGCAGGCCGTTCGTAGCGCCAGTAGGGGAGGTTGAGGGCGCGGGCGGCGGCGATCGCCCCCATTGAAATCTCTACCGCAAACGGATGCGACACATCCAGCACCGCCCCGATCCGCTGAGCTTGAATAAACTCTCCCAGTGCTGCCACATCCAACCCACCAACTAGCACCTTTAGATAGGTACTCTTTTTATAAGCGTGCTGTGCGACCACCGTTGTCACCGTAACTACACAGGGAATTTGCTCCACCGCCAAGGCGGCGGCCAACTCCACCGCCTCCCCTGTGCCGCCAATCACCCATAGTGCTGAATCCCGATTTTCCACAAGCTCCCCTCAATCTTGTATCTGCTTGCAAAGTACGCGAAAGAAGTTTTTCCCTGCTCATTCCCTCAGAAAGTTAAAGCAGACCTGTAGGTCTGTCCCTACACTCTGCTACCCTTTCCCTCATGACTTGCCTAGCCCGGCCATGAACCAACTGCTGCTAATTCCTATTGTTGCGTTTGCCAAGCTGCTGACCCTGGCCCTGCGGGTATCGGGGCGGGGGTCAGGCACCGCGCTGCCGGGCTACCTGGTCGGACGCTACTTCCCCTTTGTGCTGGAGGCCTTAGCCAGCCAAATCCCGGTGGTGGTGGCCATTACCGGCACCAACGGCAAAACCACCAGCCAGACTATGCTCAGCGCCGTGCTTGACCAAGTACCGAGGGCCAAGGTGCTGCGCAACAAGGCCGGGGCCAACCTCAGCCAGGGTATTTTGTCAGAGCTACTCAAGCAGAGCAACACCGTTGGTCGCCTCGATTTTACCCATGCGGTGCTCGAAGTCGAAGAAGCCACCCTGCCCCGGATCGCCAGGTTGATCAAACCAAACATCATTGCCGTCACCAACCTCTACCGCGACCAGCTCGATGCCTACGGTGAAGTCGATCGCACCGAAAAGCTGATTCGCGATGGCATCGCCCAGTGCCCCACCGCTGCCGTGGTCGTCAATGGCGACGATCCCCGCACCTCTCGCCTCACCCAAGGGCTGGGGAATGCCACCTACTTTATGTCGCTTGCCCCAGAGTACGCCCGGTTTCTGCCCTACGAAGGCAAGCTCAACAGCCGAGTCCCCGACAGTCAGGGGCTAGAGGCGACGAACATTCACATCAACGAAGACCTGACCACCGATTTCTCAGTTCAAGGACAAATTAATAGTGAGAGGATAAACCTGCCCCAAGCCAAGACGGTGTCGCCAGGGTTCTTTCATGTGTATAATGCGCTGACTGCGATCGCGATCGCCAACCTTCTAGGTATAGACGGAGCCACCGCGATCGCCGGGCTCAAAACCTTCAAACCAGCCTTTGGCCGGGGCGAAATCCTCACCCGCCAGCAGAGCGATAAACAGGTTAACTATCGCCTGCTACTGGTAAAAAATCCCGCCAGTTTTAGCCTCAGCCTAGAGCTGCTGCGCAACATCCCCGCTCTTAAACTTATTCTTGCCATCAACGACAACACCGCCGACGGCAAAGACGTCTCCTGGCTGTGGGATAGCGAGCTAGAACGGCTCAACCACGCCGATCTTGACTGGATTCTCTGTACCGGCATTCGCGCCAAAGATATGGCGGTGCGGCTCAAATATGCTCTGGATGCCCCCCCCATCCCCATTCCCGCAGAAGAATCCATTCGTCAGGCAACTGATTTATCTTTTGAAAAAGCTGACTCCGGCGACACAGTCTTTGTGTTGCCCACCTACACCGCCATGCTCGAATTTCGCAAGCTCATGGGCAAAACCCTGGATGTGCTCTAACTGACCCTACTCATCCAACCCCTACTCATCCAACCCCCTCCCATCCATGCCCTACGCCCTCACCATCACCCACCTCTACCCCGATTACCTCAACCTCTACGGCGACACCGGCAACCTCATCGTGCTGCGCCGTCGCTGCCAGTGGATGGGCATTGACTGCACGGTAAATGCTCTGACGATGGGAGAAATAGCGAAAAGTGGCCAGAGCGATCTTTACTTTATGGGTGGTGGCCAAGACATGGATCAGGTAGCGGTAGTCAATGATTTCCACCAGCTCAAGCACGAAGCCATTCGGGCCGACACCGAAGCAGGGGTGGTGTTCCTGGGTGTGTGTGGGGGCTACCAGCTCATGGGCAACACCTTTTTGATGGGCAACGGTGAAGAAACTCAGGGTTTAGGCATCATCGACGTTAACACCTGTGCGCCGGGCACCGATGTCAAGCAGCGGTGCATCGGCAATCTAATTGTCGAAATTGCCCCTGCCACCTACGCCGAGATACAGACAATATATGCATCTCGGCGAAACATTCCTCGAACCCTAGTAGGATTTGAAAATCACTCAGGGCAAACTTACCTGGGCGATGGCGTAGAACCCTTAGCCAAAACCATCGCTGGCTTTGGCAACAATGCCACCGCCGAGTATGAGGGAGCGCGCTACAAAAACGTCTTTGGCAGCTACATGCATGGGTCGTTGCTGCCCAAAAATCCGCATTTTGCCGACTATCTAATTGGGTTAGCCCTACGCCGCAAGTATGCCGACATCAACCTCACTCTACCCGCCCTGGCCGACACCGAAGAATTTGCCGCCCACGAGGCTGTTGTTCAGCGCTACGGCTAACCCTCAGCTATGAAGGCAACTCCCAAGGTGCTGGTAGGCTTGCGAAAAAGTTCGTGGCTGGCGGTCAACTTGTCAGCAGCACTGCCTGGCATGGGGCAGGTTTATGATGGTGCGATCGCCCGTGGTCTGTTCATCGCCGCTGCTCACCTAGGGCTCGTTGTCTTCATCTTCTGGTCAATCTTTGCGCCTATGGGCAACACCCTGCGAGGGCTAATCACCCTCATTCCACTATTCAGTCTCTATATATTCAATTTGTGGGATAGCCACCATGCTGCCAAGCAGGGCATCACCCTCAACGAGTTCAGTCCGCTGCGCTACCAATCCAGCGATCCGTGGTATCCCGTATTTCTTTCTCAAATATTGCCGGGGCTAGGGCACCTATTTTTGCAGCAGGCCACCGTAGGGGGACTGCTGCTCATCTTAGGCATTCTTACGGCCTACCTAGCCAACTTCAACTCAGCTCTGCTGCCCATACCGCCCATAGTTTGGGGAGTGAGTTGCGGGTTGGTCTACCGAGCTGCTCCCGCCCGTCAGCGTCAGTGGAGCTGGTTAGGGGGCTTACTCGTGGCAGTGCTGATCACCCGTCTGGCGATCAGCTCTATCCCATTTATCGTGCCGCAGAAGGTGGTGCAGTGCATTGTGCCCAGCGAGTCGATGCTGCCCACGCTGGAGGTGCGCGATCGCATCTTCGTCCGCCCTCGCCCTCTCGAGCACCCCTTAGCGGTGAACGACATCGTCGTCTTTTCTAACCCCGAGCGCACTCCAATTGAACAAGCCGGAGACCTCAAGAATTTAATGGTAAAACGGGTCATTGCCCTACCCGGTCAGCAGGTAGAGATCCGCAACGGTCAAGTGTGGATTAATGACATCCCTCTAGTCGAGTCCCTCCTAGTCGAGCCTATCCTTTACCAGTGGGGGCCTAAAACAATACCCAGTGGCTACCTATTTGTCCTTGGTGACAATCGCAACAACAGTCGTGATTCCCACGTATGGGGGTTTCTGCCCCGAGCCCACGTAGTGGGCAATGCCTACAAGATCTACTGGCCACCCCAGCGGGTACAGCCCTTGGCTTAGCTAGGAATCTTCAATGAAAGTTGTTCGTTCACAGCAAATTTATCTTTTTAATTTCTCGACTTTTTAGAGTTAGCCTAGTCCTCCACCCGGGTACTTTAAGGCTGATCTAACCTTAAAGGGTTAGATTTGAATAGCTCCAACTATATTTATGGGGTTTTCACACGCTGACGATTTGACTTCACCGACTGCTCATAATGATAGTCCGGGTCAGAGCTAAGCTAGCCACTAGGCGAATCTGAGTAAAGCACAGTCGTCTTTATTGTCACTATAGAAAAAGGCCTAAATCATAGCTTAAGCATGCTAATTCCATTCCAGTGGCGTTTTCGCCAGCCCTAAAGTGTGCAACTTCATGATCAAGTTAAAAACTTGTTAACGCAACTGAAGACAGCAGGTAGAGCGTGAGAGCCTAACGTAAGCTATGGTAAAGATACTTAAACCGAAGATGCGCTCGGATTTGGATTAGTTTCCTAGCCCTAGGCAAAACAAAATTTTTCACAAAAAATGAGGATGTTGACTTGATATAGCAGTATTTTTGCAGACTGCAAATGAGTTAAGTAATAATTCAGCTTCCGTGAGCTGAGTGCGTTCTTTTGACAAGGCCAAAACTTCCTAGTTTTATTAATTCCCAGAGGGTTTATGAAAGCAGTTATATTAGCTGGTGGTTTAGGTACTCGTTTAAGTGAAGAGACTAGCATTAAGCCTAAACCCATGGTTGAGGTTGGGGGCTATCCCATCCTCTGGCACATCATGAAAATTTACGCCGCCCACGGCATTAACGATTTTATTGTTTGCTGTGGCTACAAGGGTTACGTCATCAAAGAGTATTTTGCCAACTACTTTTTGCATATGTCAGATGTAACCTTTGACCTGCGTTACAACCAAATGAATATCCATAACGGTAACGCCGAACCGTGGAAAGTCACGCTAATTGATACTGGCGCATCAACACTAACCGGTGGACGTCTCAAGCGGGTGAGAGAATACATTGGGTCTGAGCCCTTTTGCTTCACCTATGGTGATGGAGTTAGTGATGTCAACGTCACTGAACTCATCAAGTTCCACGAAGCTCAGGGTACCCTGGCTACGCTTACCGCAGTCAAGCCCCCTGGTCGATTTGGGGCCATCTCCCTACATGAAGGGCAAACCACGATCGCATCCTTTGCTGAAAAAGCCGATGGCGATGAAGCCTACGTTAACGGCGGCTATTTTGTCTTAGATCCTCAAGTAATCGACTTTATCCCCGATGAAGACGTCATGTGGGAGCATGAGCCCCTGACTAAACTAGCTGAGATGGGACAATTGTCAGCCTACCGTCACGACGGATTTTGGCAACCTATGGATACTCTTCGAGACAAAAATAATCTTGAAGGATTATGGAAATCTGGGGAAGCCCCCTGGAAGGTTTGGTAATTCAAGCCTCGTGTTCCAAAACAACCTGAGCAATTGCAAACTAGAGCAAACATGATGTCCAATACCTACGACTACGCCATTGTTGGCGGTGGCATTGTGGGCCTGGCTACAGCCATGAAGCTGAGCCAAATGCTCCCCAGTGCCAAAATTACCGTCATCGAAAAAGAGTCCTCCTGGGCCTATCATCAAACAGGCAATAACAGCGGAGTTATTCACTCTGGCGTCTACTACAAACCTGGCAGTTTCAAAGCAAAATTTAGCCGAGCCGGCTGTCAGTCAATGGTAGACTTTTGTCGCCAGCATGACATTCCCTATGACGTCTGCGGCAAGGTCATTGTTGCAACCCAAGAAAAAGAACTACCCCTCCTAGAGAATCTCTTTCAGCGTGGTCTTCAAAACGAAATTCCCGTTACCAAGATTACGCCTGAGCAGGTTAAGGAAATTGAACCCTACGTCAACTGCATTGCCGCCGTTAAAGTAGACTCGACCGGCATTGTTAATTACAAAGCGGTTTGCCAAAAATACATCGAGATTATTCAAGAGTTCGACAACGATCTCCGATTGAATACAAAAGTGCTAGGCATCTCTTTAGAGCCACAAAATGTGGTTCTAGAAACCAACAAAGGCACTATTAAGGCGAAGTTTTTGATTAACTGCGCTGGGCTCTTCTCAGACCGAGTAGCTCAGATGGCTAATCTCAAGCCCTCGGCAAAGATTGTGCCTTTTCGAGGTGAGTACTACGAGCTTGTGCCCGAGAAGCGGCACATGGTTAATACCCTGATCTACCCAGTACCCAATCCCAGCTTCCCCTTCCTTGGGGTGCACTTTACCAAAATGATTGATGGTAGCGTGCATGCTGGCCCTAACGCCGTCCTAAGCCTAAAGCGGGAAGGCTACAAAAAGACCGATTTTGACCTAAAAGACTTTGCCGAGGTGATGGCTTATCCAGGCTTCTGGAAGTTGGCCTCCAAGCATGCAGATGAAGGTATGCGCGAGATCGTTCGCTCCTTCAGCAAAGCGGCCTTCGTCAAAAGCTTACAACGCCTCATTCCAGAGGTTCGTAGTGAAGACGTTGTCCCCACCCATGCTGGGGTACGGGCTCAAGCGCTGATGAACAACGGCAGCTTAGTTGATGACTTCCTCATCGTCAACGGAGAGCGGTCAATTCACGTCTTGAACGCGCCGTCTCCGGCAGCCACATCATCTCTAGAAATCGGTAAAGAGGTTGCCTGTCAAGTAGTTAATGCTACTGCTCCAACCTCCGTCGCAATCTAATCATACTCAAACAGGTAATTCACCCATGAAAGTATTAGTTACTGGTACAGAAGGCTATCTTGGCTGTTTGCTAGCGCCGTTGCTCTTGCAAAAAGGCCATGACGTTATCGGCGTTGACACTGGTTTTTATAAAGCCGGGTGGCTGTACAACGGCATCAACTCGTCGGCTAAAACTTTAAACAAAGATATTCGCCATATCGAGGCTGCCGATCTTGAGGGCGTAGAAGCCATTGTTCACATGGCTGAACTGTCTAACGATCCTCTAGGCAAGCTGGCTCCTACCATCACCTATGACATTAACCACAAGGGCTCTGTACGCCTAGCAGAATTAGCCAAGGCCGCTGGGGTACGCCGTTTTGTCTACATGTCATCCTGTAGCGTTTACGGGGTTGCTGAAGGCGATGACTACGTTACCGAGGAGTCTGAGGTTAACCCTCAAACCGCCTACGCTAAGTGCAAAACCCTCGTCGAGCAAGATCTAAAGCCGATGGCGGACGACGACTTCTCTCCCACCTTCATGCGTAATGCCACTGCCTATGGGGCATCTCCCCGTATGCGTTTTGACATTGTGCTCAACAACCTCTCGGGGTTGGCTTGGACAACCAAAGAGATTCGTATGACCAGCGATGGTACGCCGTGGCGTCCCCTAGTGCACGGTTTAGATATTGCTAAGTCAATTATCTGTGCCCTCGAAGCCCCTCGCGATATTGTTCACAATCAGGTCTTCAACGTCGGCGACACCAACCACAACTATCAGGTGCGCGAAATTGCCACGATTGTTGCAGAGACTTTCCCTGAATGTCAGCTGAGCTTTGGCAAGCCCGACACAGACAATCGCAGCTATCGCGTGTCCTTCGACAAGATCAACAGCGTGCTGCCTGGGTTTAAGTGCGATTGGGATGCCAGACGCGGCGCGGAGCAGCTTCTGAAGGTGTTCCAGCAAATTGACATGACCGAAGAGATGTTTACCTCTCGCGGGTTTACTCGTCTCAAGCAGCTGGAGTATCTCATTCGCACCCAGCAAATTGATAAAGATTTCTTCTGGAGCTAGCCATGATTTTTGAAGCAACTAATCTCAAAGATGCTTTTGTCATCGATCTCGAAATACGCAGCGACGACCGAGGCGGCTTTGCTCGTACCTTTTGCGCCAAGGAGTTTGAAGAGCATGGGTTAAAGCCCATGGTTGCCCAGTGCAACATGTCCTTCAACTACAAGAAGGGCACTCTGCGCGGCATGCATTACCAGCTAGCTCCGGCCGCCGAGACTAAGCTGGTACGCTGCACTCGCGGTGCTATCTATGATGTCATCATCGATATTCGCCCCGATTCTCCGACATACATGCAGCACTTTGGTATTGAGCTAAGCGCTGACAACCGCAAGGCGCTGTATGTACCTGAGCTGTTTGCCCATGGCTACCAGGCATTGACCGACGATGCTGAAGTGATTTACCAGGTAGGTGAGTTTTACTCGCCTGGTTACGAGCAGGGCATTCGTTACGATGACCCCACCTTTGGCATTGAGTGGCCAATTCCCGTGACGGTTATTTCTGACAAAGATGCTAAGTGGCCTCCCTTTAAGGGCTAGGTAATCTTTTGCCAGTTCTTTGCTGAGACAAAGCCCTCAGCAAAGAACTGGCCTTTATTGAGCTATTTCAACCTGATCTATCGCTTAGGTTTAGACACCATGTTTATTGTTGATACGGCGTTAAAGGCCAGACAGGAAGCCGGTAATCCGGTTCGAGTGGGGATGATCGGCGCGGGGTTTATGGGGCGCGGGGTCGCTAACCAAATGCTCAACTCTGTGCCGGGCATGGAGTTGGTAGCGATCTCAAATCGCAATGTAGATACCGCTAAGCGGGCCTACCAGGAAGCGGGCGTCGAGGACATTAACGTCGTCTCCACTGTGGCTGACCTGGAGAACAGCATTGCAGCAGGCGGCTATGCCGTTACCGATGACCCGATGCTGCTGTGCCGGGCAGAGGGTATCGATGCTCTGATTGAAGTCACTGGTGCCGTAGAATTTGGTGCCCATGTGGTGATGGAGGCGATCGCCCACAAGAAGCACGTCGTGCTGATGAACGCCGAGCTAGATGGCACCATCGGCCCTATCCTCAAAACCTATGCCGATAAAGCTGGGGTGATTTTGTCAGCCTGTGATGGCGATCAGCCTGGCGTTGAGATGAACCTCTACCGCTTTGTCAAAAGCATTGGCCTTACTCCGCTGGTGTGCGGCAATATCAAGGGTCTACAAGACCCCTACCGCAACCCCACCACTCAAAAGGGGTTTGCTGAGCAGTGGGGGCAGAATGTAAACATGGTAACCAGCTTTGCCGATGGCACCAAAGTCTCTTTTGAGCAAGCTATCGTTGCTAACGCCACCGGTATGACCGTCGCCAAACGCGGCATGTTGGGCCACGATTTCAGGTTGCACCAAGATGAGTTGGTCAAGCAGTACGATCTCAACTACACCGGTCACATTGACGACCTAACCAAGCTATACGATGTTGACCAGCTCAAGGAACTGGGGGGTATTGTCGACTATGTAGTGGCCGTCAAGCCTGGGCCGGGGGTTTACGTATTTGGCACCCACGATGATCCCAAACAGCGCCATTATCTGAACCTCTACAAACTGGGCGAGGGGCCTCTATACAGCTTCTACACCCCCTACCACCTGTGCCACTTTGAAGTGCCACTATCGGTGGCCCGCGTTGTCTTGTTTGGCGACCCCGTTATGACCCCGATTGCTGGTCAGAAGGTTGATGTGGTGACCACTGCAAAAATCGATCTGAAAGCTGGTGAGACCATCGACTGCATTGGCGGCTTTATGACCTATGGCGAGTGCGAAACCGCCGAAATCACAGCGGCGGAAAACTTGCTTCCGGTGGGTCTAGCTGAGGGCTGTAAGCTAAAGCGGGATGTCGCTAAGGATCAGGCGTTAACCTACGACGATGTCGAGCTTCCTCCTGGGCGTCTGTGCGACAAGCTGCGGGCTGAACAAAACGCCATGTTTGCTCCGCAAAAATCCCTTGCAGGGGTAGCGTAGCTAGAGCAACTTTCTACTGCTCAACAGACTTAATGCAAGAGGGGAAGTCCACGATGGGCTTTCCTTTTTTTATGATCTTGCTAAGGGGGATGCATGCCTAAAAACAGAGTGGGATACGCTACGACTGCCGAACCTAAAGGAATGGCGCTGGCGTATCTAGGCAGATGAACATTGATGAGCTTGCTAACCTACATTGCTAACCCACCCCTTGTCGCTAGCTATAGCGGGTCAAGTTGACGCGATAGCGCTCCTTTTTAGTAACGGCGACTTCACCAATTTCGAGCCTTCCCTTGCCGCGAATTGCGATTAAGTCCCCAGTGGCCAAGGTGTGGCTGGCTTGGGTAATCGGCTTCCAGTTCACGCGCACATCGCCGCTGTTGATCAGGTCGGCCATTTTGCTGCGCGACATGCCAAACCCAGCGGAGGCGACCGCATCGAGTCTCAGGGATGCTTCAACAGTGGTCAGGTCCTTTTTCTGAGGCGCACGCACCCGCAGTTGATCCCACTCTAGGGGCTGGTTTTTTACAGGTACAGAGCGTACCTGGGTGAGCGACTGGATGAGAAATTCTGCCAGTTCAGGCACAACGATCGCCTGCGCCCCCCGCTCTCCAAGCACGATGATGTCGCCGACTTTGCTACGGTGCAGGCCAGTGCCGAGCAGGGCTCCTAAAAAGTCGCCGTGGCTGGCGGGATCGAACATGAAGTTTCCCCCTACCGTCAGTAGCGATAGGGGAATCTGGCTCTGATCGAGGGGAATATCGGCCCGCGCGATCGCCAATCGCTGGCGCTCAGCCTGGGGATAGCCACCCCAAGCGAGACTGTGAACATCGGTTAGTCGCTGGAGCAGCGCTTCGGCCTCGATTTGCTCGGGGGGCGACAGAAAGTCGGTGACGACAACATCCCAGGTTTTGATGGCCTGGTCGGCTTGATCTAAAACACGGGCTAAGCAGTCGCGGTTGTCGCTCGATTTCAGCAGGTCATCCTTGGGCAACATGGGCAGAGAGCATTTATTGACAGATCAGTAATTGGGAGGACTTGGCAACCCCAACCTTTGGGCACTGATCCTAGCTTATTGTCGGGCAGACCTGGGCAGGGGCGGGAAACTAGGTAGCTGTGTTGTGGCTAGATGAATCTAGCCTTTCAACATAAATACCCAGTTTCTGCAGCGTTAGTTAGTTTGCGATCGCCTCAACCACCTCCTTCCGCTTGGCATAGATGCTTTTGAGGTGGCGCTTCACGGTATTGACGGTAATGTAAAGCTCCTGGGCGATTTCGTCGTAGGTGCGATTGGCCCGGCGCAGTACCCACACCGCTCGCTCGCGGGGAGTGAGGTTGTACTGGATTGCCTCAAGCATGGCAGAGGCGTGGGCTGAGCGGGTTTGATTTTCTAGGGAAACCAGTAAATAGGTATGGGCCGTGCCGGGCAGATCGAGCCACTGGGTGCGAGCCCGAATTTTGTGGCCAAAGCGCGATGTGAGTTCCTGAGTGAGCACCAATAGGGTATCGGGATAAAACTCACGACTTTCTAATAGATGCACACACATGGCTTTGAGACTAGCGGGCAGGGGGCTGGTGCTATTGCCGTCGCTGAGGTCGCGACAGAGGGCTCGGCCCTTCTGATTGCTGTGTACACAGGTGCCGTCTTCGGTCAAAACTAAAATGCCATCAACAAAGCCTTCGAGTACGGCGCTAAGCAGGGGTAGATTGGCATTGTTCTCCTGGGTCGGGTCGGGGGCAATAAAACGAGCATTGGAGAGGGTAGTGGATGAACTCATAGTGACCATGGGGCTACCTGGTTGAAGACACAACAGAGTTGAAGGAGTCATCCGGGAACACAGCTTGTTAATTTGCGATTGAATGGTTTGCGCTTAAGTTTGCGATAAGGAGAACCTCAACCCGAAGGGTGGGATCTCCGCACAGTAGGGACAGTTTTCTAAGTGGTTTCTACAGGGTTGCAGCGGCGGCGAAGGTAAATCGCCCGTGGAAAGACGGATAAGACTGACAGATTCTTCACTAAGATGAAGCGTTGTTCTGGAAAGTTTGGTAAGTTTCTATGGGAATTTACTGACTTTTCAAGTCAATCCACTGGCTTATAGAAACCGCTTTCGGGTTAAAGGGCTGGCAGGGATGCTGTTCGCCATGTTCTGGGCAGAGAGACCGCAAGGGCTCATGCTGAATCCGCCTTAGCTAACCTCCAATTGGGCTGGGCAAACACCGTTTGCCCCTACAGTTTTGCTTGTTTGGAATCGGGGTTATGCGATCCGGATTTGGTATCAGTCGCTATCAGAGGGTCTGCCCAATCTGCTGTACTAGCCGCTAAGTTGTTGCGACAATCTGGTGAGACGGTTGAAAAAGTAAGGGCTTGTCTATATTGTTAGGGGCATTCCATTGGGCTAAGAGCCATAGCAGCGAGTATGACATCGGCCAATCGACGACTGTTAGGGTGTTTGCGGGGGGGCGTGATAGCCACTGCGATCGCACTTCCCTTCCTCTACCCAACCATGCCCACAGCGAGCCATGCCCAGCAGGCACCGCCAGCAGCGGCAGAAGCGGCCCTCAACCAGGGACTGGCCCTCATTCAGCAGGGGCAAATCGACGGTGCTCTAGCCCAGTTTCAGCAGGCGGCAACGCTCGACCCCACCCTGGCCGCTGCCCACTACAACATTGGCTTAGCCCTGCGCCAAAAGGGTGAACTGCAAGAGGCGGCCTCTGCCTTCTGGGCGGCAATTCGAGCCGATCCGCAGTTCGCTTTGGCCTACGCCAACCTAGGAGGGGCTCTGATCGAAGGCAACAACCTTGATCAGGCCGAACAGTATTTGCAGCGGGCGATCGCAATTCAGCCCGACTTGGGCAATGCCCACTACAACTTAGGCCTCGTCTATCAATCTCAAGGGCGCTTTCCTGAGGCCCTAGCCGCCTTTGAGCAAGCTGGTCAGTACAGCCCGAATGCACCTGAGTCTTTCTTGCAGCGGGGCATTATCTACCTACAAACCGAGCGCAACGCCGAAGCCGAGGCTGTGCTGCAACAGGCTCTAACGCTTCAGCCCCGCTACGCTCAGGCCCACTACAACTTGGGAATTGCTCGATTCAACCAGGGTCAAACCGAGACCGCTCTCAACTCGTTTCGCATAGCGACTCAAATCAACGGTGGCTACGCTGATGCCTACTACAGTGCAGGGCTAGCGTTCATTCAGCTCGGTCGTTTTGCTGAAGCCCGCACCGTGCTGGAATATGCCAAAAACCTATATATCACCATGGGTAATCCGACCTGGGCGGCTAAAGCCCAAAGCCACCTTGGGCAATTACCCGAGAGCTAGTGGGTTTGGCGAGAATCGGTTTAGAAATTTACGTCACTATTTCACTACCGATGCCCTACCGAAACTTGAGCTTGCGAGAGGCATAGAGGCACATTTTCAGCAGGATTAGCCCTTCTCTGACGTGGGCAATATTTGAGCTGCCGTAGGTGCGAGGCTGGTAGCGAATTGGCACCTCTACAATGTGGAGGTTGAGCTTGGCGGCCCCAAACAGCAGGTCAAAATCGCCAAAGGGGTCGAAGTCGCCAAAGTAGCTGCGCCCGGCGGCAATGCGCTGGTAGTCGCGTCGCCACAGCACTTTGGTGCCGCAGAGGGTATCTTTGAGCGGCTGCTCTAACAAAAATGAGAAGAGCAGGGCAAAGATTTTGTTAGCCACCATATTGAGCCAGGGCATGGCGGTCTTAGAGCGAGGGTAAACCAACCGTGAGCCGTTGGCAAATTCTCCTCGGCCTGAGGCCAACACCTCGACGAAGTGGGGCAAATCTTCTGGAGGGACGGTCAGGTCAGCATCGAGAATCAGCAGAATGTCGCCACTAGCCTGGTCAAACCCAAGCCGCACCGCATCGGCCTTGCCCCGCCCCGTCTGCTGGAATGCCTTCAGAGTAAAAGGCCCTCGATAGGTCTGCACCAAATCCTGAATGGCTTGCCAGGACTGATCGAGGGAATGACCTTCAACAAAGATAACTTCGGTATGGGCACCGAGCTGGGGCAGCCGAGCCACGGCAGCGGCAATATTCCCGGCCTCGTTACGGGCGGGGATGATAACCGAACAGGTCGGCTGCTCTGAGCTGGGAACGGGTTGAGGCCGAGCCACGATAAAGGTGGTTAGGCATAGATGCTTAACCAGGGGCAGGGGCGCTAGATAGCGGTTTACCAAGCCCGCTATGCCCGGCACAAACTTGGGCCAGAGAAACCGATTGCCCCGCTGGAGGGGACGATAGCCGGTGATGGTGAGCAAGTTGGCCACATCATCCATGCTGAGCCAGTTTTGGGGGGGCTGGGGACGACGCTGCCCGATTCGTTCGGCTAGGCCCAGCAGAGGCTCCCAGAGGTGACTATGGAAGGTGAGAATAAGGCGAGTGTGGGGCTGGCAGAAGGGCTGCAATCGCTGGAGCACAGCTTGAATATCGCCCAGATAGCCCAGCACTCCTGACAGCAGAATGTAGTCGAACTGACGGTGCTCTGGGGCCAGTTGAGCGGGTTCGATCGCCTCGGCATCTAGCGTGTAGAAGGCGAACTCAGGATATTTCTGGCTGGCGATCGCCGTCACCGCTGGAGCAAAGTCAATGCCTACCCCAATCGCCGGAGCGGTGGCATGGAGCAGGTCGCCAGTACCGCAGCCAACTTCTAGCACGCGGCTGCCGGGCGGGATAATAAATTGATGAAGCCGAGCTAGATCGCCGTAGTAGTAGCGGTTGCGACGACTCCAGCGATCTAGCTCGGGGGCAGTGTAGTCAAAGTAGGCCCGGATATCTTGCTTGAAGTCTTGCTTGGGGGCCTCAAGCAAATTAGTGGAATGGGCTTGAATCACAGACGTTTAGGACTTCTTGAGGGGCTCAGCAGCGTCATCCCGCTCAATGTAAAGGAATAAAAAGGCCATGGCAACAGCGGGAAAAACAAGCCCCACCAAAGGAACCAAAATAGAGGGTAAGAATGCAGCTGGCATAGGGTTTCTACCTCAATAGCAACATCACAGCGTTGAGCATAAGACTACTGCGAATCGGCGTTCTATATGTCTATCTTGTTACAAACTTTCTCACTCGACGGGTTTGACTCCTCTAAAAGCAGGCGGCTGTGCCACCAGGCCTGGGTTTCGCGATCGAGCTTGGCGGTGTAGAGGGTGGTGACAAATGACTGGGCTCCGTAGCCTTGGCCGACGATTTCAACGCAGTAGGAGGGCGACTTGCGGCTGGCCATATCGGGCACAAACCGCTTGCCAACGCGCCGCCAACTGGGTTCTTTGCCCTGCCACTGAATGC
>JANPIO010000137.1:0-24643 GCA_031425055.1 Phormidium sp. VAR_61_metabat_6 | reverse complement strand
CCAATTTCGGCTGCAAACGCTGACCCGACCCGACCAGCAATGATCACCGCCGTCAACACCGGGCCAAGCTCTCGGGCCAGGGTGATGGCTAGCACGCCACCCACTGCTGCTCCAGCCCCAAAGTTTAGAAATTCTCGCGTCACCTGAATGGTAAACACCATGCCTACAAAGGCGGCTGTGATCAGAGCAATCAGCAGCGACGCGGGTCCTACGGCAGCCATTTGATCTAGGGTGTTACGCCGATGCACCGGACGAGAAATCAAGTGAATGACAACCTGACCCGCTAAAAAGGTTGCTGCTAAAGCTCGTTGAGCCCACTGCTTCAGGTTTGAGCTGTTTGCCACCTGTGTCAAGGCCTGACCCCTTTGTTGGAACGTAAGTGATCGGAAAGTCGAGTTCGCCAGGAGCCTGGGACTGCCTGCTTCTAAAAAGTCTTGTATCGCTTACAGCCACTGTAAGAGCCAGTCGCTTTAAAACCCAGCCTAGAGGGGTTTAGAGCCCGCTCAACCGTGGGTCTATGGGAACTTTACTGAGGATTTGAGGCTTTGACAACTGCCCCAGGGTCTAGCCAAAGGAACCCTAGACACAGAGTGCGAGTGTGGTCATTGTCTGTGAGACTCCACTATCCTGGAGGTCGGAGTCTAGCCTATCCCGTTTGAGTGCTGCTTATGAATGGAACACCGGCGATCGCCCCAAAATTTTGGGCTAGGTCAAAACATCGCCTCCACCCAGCTTTAGTGGGTCTAGTAGCGCTAGTTAGCCTCTGGCTGTGGTGGCCCATTGCTCCAGCGGCGGCGAGGGAGCCTGTGCAGACGGCCCAAGCCATTCAACCCTACCTCGATCGAGTAGCCGATGCCGTTACCGAGTTTACGCTCGACAACGGGATGAAATTTATTGTGCTAGAGCGACATCAGGCTCCGGTAGTGTCATTTATGATTCACGCCAATGTCGGCGCGGTGGATGAAACCGACGGCAAGACCGGTGTGGCCCACTATTTAGAGCACCTAGCGTTTAAGGGGACTAGCCGGATTGGCACCAAAGACTTTGCCGCCGAGCAGCAGGTGATGACCCAGCTTGATGCGGTATTTAGCGATCTGCTGGCGGCTCAAACCGCTGGTGACACGGCCAAAGCGGCTGCGCTACAGGAGGAACTGGTGGCCTTGCAGAAAGAAGCAGCCAGCTTTGTAGAGCAAAATCAGTACGGTCAAATTATTCAGCAGGCGGGAGGGGTCGGTCTCAACGCCACCACTTCTGCCGATGAGACGCGTTATTTTTACAGCCTGCCCGCCAACAAGCTGGAGCTGTGGATGTCGCTGGAGTCGGAGCGGTTTCTTGACCCGGTGTTTCGCGAGTTTTACGAAGAAAAGGACGTCATTCTCGAAGAGCGCCGCATGCGGGTGGATAACTCCCCGATTGGCACGATGATTGAGCGATTTTTGGAGGAGGCGTTTGTCAGCCACCCCTATCGTCGCCCGGTGATTGGCTATCAGGACGACCTCTTTGTGGCCACTCGTGAGGACGTGCAAACGTTCTACGACACCTACTATGGCCCTGCTAACCTGACCGCTGTTGTGGTGGGCGATGTTAACCCCGCTGAGGTGCAGCGTCTAGCCGAGGTTTACTTTAGTCGCTATACCCCTCGGGCGGTGCCACCCGAGCCTGCCATTGATGAACCACCCCAAGCTGCACCCAAGGAATTTTCGCTGGCACTGCCCTCGGAACCCTGGTACTTAGAGGGGTATCACCGGCCTAGCCTGCGCCACCCTGACCATGTGATTTACGGCATGATTGAGAGTTTGCTGGTGGGTGGGCGGACGTCTAGAATCTATAAAACTGTGGTGGATGATGCCCGCATCGCTCTAGATATTGGCAGTTTGAACGGGTTTCCGGGCGATCGCTACGACAATATCTTTTTAATCTATGGCCTCACGGCCCCCGGCCATACCCCCGAGGAAATTGGCACCCTGTTTGCCCAGGAGCTAGACCGGCTTAAGCAAGCGCCCGTCAGCCCCGAGGAGCTAGATCGAGTCAAAACCCAGGCTAGGGCGGGTCTGCTGCAAAGTTTGGCTTCTAATGGCGGCATGGCTTCGCTGTTGGCTGAGTACCAGGCTAAAACCGGCGATTGGCGAAATATTTTTAACAACCTCAAAGCCATTGAGGCGGTGTCGGCGGCCGATATTCAGCGGGTTGCGCAGACTCTATTTCGGCCCGAAAGCCGCACCGTAGGCAAACTGGTGCAGGCCACATCCGCCGAATAGTCTAGGAGCCTACCGATTTGAGTCAGCCGCCAGAACGGATAAGTGGCCCGAGGCCGCCTTCAAGACATTCATAGTTAAGACCTACGGTATTGGGACGCACAGTGATGAACGCGAACAGCTGGTTTATGGGCACCCGTCGCACCCTACGCCGGGGCATGGTACCGCTGCTGGCTCTGGCCGGGCTGTTGGGGGTGTTGCTGCTGGCCTGGCAGCCATCGGCTAGCGCCTTAACCCCGCGCCACTACGACGAGCTAGAGTTTCCGGCCCTGCGGGATATTGAGATTCCGGCCTATGAGCGCTATGAGTTGCCCAATGGCCTGGTAGTGTACCTGCTTGAAGACCATGAGTTACCGCTGGTGAGCGGCAGCGCCACCTTTCGTACCGGAGCGCGGTTTGAGCCTGCGGACAAAGTCGGGCTGGCCAACCTGACTGGTGAGGCGATGCGGCTAGGGGGCACTACCCGCCTGGATGCTGACTCGCTTAACCAGCAGCTAGAGCAGCGGGCCGCGTCGATTGAAACCGGCATTGACCTGAGCGAGGGCAGCGCCAGCTTTAGTGCCCTCAGTGAAGACACCGCAGCGGTATTTGCCCTATTTGCCGATGTGGTGCAGCGGCCCGCCTTTGCCGCCGACAAGATCGATTTTCTCAAGCGTCAGTATGGTGGCGGCATTGCCCGTCGCAACGACGACCCCGACGGCATTACCAGCCGCGAGTTTCGCAAGCTGGTGTATGGGGCCGATAGCCCCTACGCTCGCACCGTTGAGTACGCAACGCTGGCCGCGATTGGCCAGGAGGATATTGAGCAGTTTTATCAGGCTTCTATTCGCCCTGAGCACACTATTTTGGGGGTTGTGGGTGACTTTGACAGCGCCCAGATGAAGCAGTGGATTGCTGACTATTTTGGCGCGTGGCAGGGAGTTGGAGAAGCGCTAGAAGGCACGTTGCCGGTGGTGGAGCAGGCGAAGGCTGGCGTGTTTGTGGTGTCGCAACCCCAGCTGACTCAGAGCTATGTTGAGCTGGGTCATCTGGGTGGGCAGCTTGACTACCCCGACCATGCCGCTCTAGCGGTGATGAACGAGGTGATGAACGGCTTTAGCGGCAGGTTGTTTAACGAGGTGCGATCGCGCCAGGGCTTGGCCTACTCGGTCTACGCCTACTGGGCTCCTCGCTATGACCACCCCGGACTGTTTATTGGCGGGGGGCAAACCCGCTCTGAGGCCACGGTGCCCTTTATTCAGTCGACGCTGGCTGAGATCAACCGCATTCGCATGACCTCCATTACCGATGTAGAGCTAGCGCAAGCTAAAGATGCCGTGCTCAACAGCTTTGTGTTTAACTTCCAAAGCCCTGGCCAAACCGTGGCTCGGCTGATCCGCTACGAGTACTACGGCTACCCCGAAGACTTTGTGTTTCAGTTTCAAGACCAGGTGCGCGAAGCAACGGCTGCCCAGGTACAGGCAGCCGCTCAGGCCAGGCTAAACCCAGATCAGCTGGTGATTTTAGTGGTTGGCAATCCGGCAGAAATTCAGCCGGGTCTCGATACCCTGGCCCCGAATACGGCGATTACTCCGATTGATATCACCATTCCCCAACCCCAGACCTAGGATAATGGCTCAGGAGTTGGTTTCGGGACTGCCAAGGTCAGTATCGCTGGAGGAAGCTTCTTCAGCGGTGGCAAACCAGTCGCCGGGCAGCATACGGGTGTCGTCCTCAGCGGCCTCGGGGTCATCCATGTTGTCGGTGGCGACGCTGTCGATGCGCACGCCGTAGGGGGGCAGACCGACAACAGTGTCTCCTTCTGAGGCAGGTAGGCCCTCGGGCTGAGGCTGCGATCGCACCACTACTTCAACACTGCTGAGGTCAGCCAGCACTTCCTCGGCCCGCTGGTAGCGATCGGTAAAGTCGTAGAGCACTAGCCGAGTGACGATCTCGCCAAATCTAGGATCGAGGTTAGGAGCCTCATGCCGCCAGAGCAGTTCCCCGTTCACATCGCGGCGTAGGGCGTAGGCTGGAATGCCGGTCAAAGCCTCGATGGCAGTAATGCCCAGGGCGTAGAGGTCACTGCCAAATTTGGGCAATCCCGCCGACTGTTCGCTGGGCATATAGCCCTGGGTACCTACCCCAATGGTGGAGGTGGAGGTAAGATTCACTCCCGTATCCGCCAGCTTGTTAGAAATTAGCTTGACAGCACCAAAATCGATCAGCACCAGCTGCCCATCCGCCTCGCGGCGAATGATGTTAGACGGCTTGATGTCGCGGTGAATCACCCCCTGGTCATGCACAAAGGCCACCACCGGCAGCAGCCCCAGCAGCAAGTCCAGCACGTAGGCCTGGGGCATAGGTCGGCGAGAAGCTAGCTCATCCTTGAGCAGGCAACCCTCAATCATTTCCTCAACCAAGTAAAAAGAATTTTGTGCCTCAAAATAGGCCAGAAGGCGCGGGATTTGCAGGTGATGACCCAGTTTTTCGAGAGTTTCGGCTTCGCCCTGGAAAAATCGCCTGCCCAAGCGGTGTGCCCTCGGATCATCGCTGATAATTCGCAGCTGCTTCACCACGCAAATGGGCGAACCAGGGCGCTGGGTATCTTCAGCCACGTAGGTTTCGCCAAACCCCCCCGCCCCCAGCAGCCGCACAATGCGGTAGCGGTTGGCCAGCAGCAGGCCGATCACCTCCGCCTCCCGCAGCTTGAGCAGGTCTTGCAGGTCGTCTTGCTGACTGATGATTTCCTGCACGATGGGGGAAGTGACGTACTGCTCTAGGGTTTGACGCAGGCGTTGTTTGCGTAACTGCTCGGTCACAATATCGGCCACGATGTAGGTGCTACCCAGCACCATCAGTCCCACGATGGGAGCACCTGTGGGCAGCAGCAGCCCTGCCCCCACAAAGGCCCCGTAGCTCACCCAAAACCAACCGCCTAGGCTGGCCGCCGTCCAGCCTAGGCGGGCAATGGGGCGATTAAACCGCCGCAGCAGCAGCACAAACCCGGCCCCGCCACCCAACACCAGCAGCCCCCGCAGCCAGGGGTTAGCAATCCCCATGCGCAGAGCCTGGCCATCGCGCAGGTTGGCGATATCGGTGGCCAAAATTTCGACCCCGGCCATGGTCTCGGGGTGCAGCAGGGTTTCGGAAAAGGGGGCTTGGTGAAAGTCTTGCAGAAACTTGGCGGTGCCCCCAATCAGCACAATTTTGTCTTGAAAATAGCGGCCGTTATCGAGGTAGTTAGCCCAAAGGTCGGGGTCAAGGATTTGCCAAAAAGGTATGTGGTTAAAACTGCGGGTAGGCCCATAAAAGTCTATAAAGTCGCCCTGATAGATGGGATGGTCAACCCCAGCAGCATCCAGAGTGGCCTCAGCAAAGGACTGGGCGTTCTCGGCCTCATTTTCGATCTCGCCAGGGTCGAGATCGGCCTGGCTCGCGATCAGACCATCTAAGTAGGTGCGCCCATGGCGGTGAATACGGCCATCGGGCTCGATGGGAAAGTTGATGTTGCCGGTGTGAACGGGCGTGTTGAGCAGCTTGGGCAAGGGCTGGGTGGGGCGCACCAGAGCCCCCTGACGCAGCTGGGCATCGTCGACCGAGCTGGCCAGCACGACGCGATCGCCATAGCGAGCCAGCACATCGGCCAGGGCCTGGTCGTCAGCGGGGCCGTAGCTGCTATCAGAGAACATCAAAATATCTACCGCTACCGCCTTAGCCCCCGCCTCTAGCAGACGCTCGATCGCGATCGCATGGGCCGTGCGCTGCCACGGACTGCCCGCGATTGGAGCAAAATAGCTGTACTGTTCTGGGTTGGCGCGATAATATTCGGCCTGCCCAAAAGATTCATCATCCATCGCCAAAATGACAATGTCATCGGGGGGTACTACGGGGCCACGAATCTCAAAAAAGACTGTTTGCAGCCGTCGCTCCAGCAGCTGCACTAGCACCGAGTCGGTGGCCACATGGGCCGCAACAAAACTCAGCCACAACCCGGCCAGCGAAAGCTTTACCCAATCTCGCTTGATCTGTCGCTGCACCCAGCCCGTAATCTGAGAGCTAGTGGCGAGGGCAGCAGTCTTAGCTTTAGAAGACGAGGTCATGGGGGAGGCGCAGCGGGGGCAACCCTAGCTTAATCACCCAGCCGCCCCACCGGGTAACCTGTTTACGGAATCTTAGCCACGGCGGGCCTGCTGCCAACCTGCTATTGTTCGTCCGAGAGCTGGCGCACCGACTAAAACCATCGAGTCACAGCACTGCGTAGCAGGTGGGGCCACAGCTTAGGCCCGGGCAAAAAAACAACGCCAAGCTGCTGCATTAACCCTAAGGCATCCCCGTGGCCCCAGTGTTCAACAATCTTGCCGCTCTCTATTCGATCAATGTGCATAACCGCTAGGCTGATCTGCTTGCCGGTAGGGGGTAACCCCTGAAAGGAGCCAAGATGGGTAGCTGTGAACGTGCCGCAGGTGACGACTCGATCGCCTGCGACAACAATTTCATCAAACCCATGATGACCCTGGCTAAAGGCCGTATAAAATGACAGACCAAACTGCTCAAAGCCTGCTTTATCCAAGGGTTCAGGCATTCCCGCCTGGTGGGCGACAAAGTTAGGGGCGAGCAAATCTAGGGCACGATCGATGGTGCGATCGTCAAAGGCTTTGTAGAAGCTAAGTACAAGGCCCCGGTTGGATTCTGTCGGCAGCATAGGTCGATTTACCAAAGCCATCGGAGGCAACAAAACCAAACTAAACGGTTTGGTAAAACTAGTCAATGCCTCGCTAAAATAGGTGTATAGAGCGATACTCTACTGCTTTGGCTCCTAGGGGGGTGCTCTGGGGCAAGCAGCGACTTAGCTCAATGCGATCGCAGGGGCTGAGTTGCTATGTCGCCCAGCGATCGGGTGCTATACATAAATCAATTGGGTTAGAGAGGTGGCAACGCGTGGTTCAAAGTCCGGCAGTGCTAAATGACAAAGCCGTGCAAATTTTGCAGGGAGCCATGCAAGAGTTTCTGCAAAATGGCTACGCTGGCACCAGCATGGACAAAGTAGCCGCCACCGCCGGAGTCTCTAAACCCACGGTTTACAACTATTTCAAAGACAAAGAGGGGCTATTTCGGGCGCTGATTCAGTATGTGGCCCAGGCCCGATGCGCGCAGGTGATGGGCGACGGCAACCTTGAGGGCCGTCCCGAAGTGGTGATTCGACGCTTGATTACCAACGCCATTGAGAGCGAGCTTCACGACCTCGATTATCAAAATTTTGTGCGCCTGGTGGCGGGTGAGTCGGGCCGATTTCCACAGCTAGCTCAGGCCTTTGTGGAATATCTCACCAAGCCCGCCGCCGATCAGCTCACCGACTACCTCAAGGGCTGCCCCGAACTCGATTTGCCCGACCCCGAGGCGACAGCGCGGGTGGTGCTAGGCGCGACGATATTTTTTATCATGACCCAGAGCGTGATGCACGGCGAGCACATCATGCCCATGGAGCCCAAGCGCTTGGTGGATAGTTTGGTGAGCCTGGTGACGCGATCGCAGGTTGCCTAATACTGAATCCGCCTTGGCTACCCCCGGTTAGGCTGGGCAAACACCGTTTGCCCCTACGCAAGCCATCTGTTGGAATTGGGGTTATGCGATTCGGATTAGGTATAAGACTTCTTAAACTCGTCGTCGATTGGGTGCCGCGCCGCTCAACTCAGCCCCAGCAGGTGCTGAGTTGAGTCAGTAGTTTATCGGTTACGCAGTTTTGGTGGGCGGTGCCCACCTACGGGACTAAGGAACCTTGGAGATTACCTCTGGCAGCTCAATAGCCTCGCCATCAGGGCCTTCGAGCACAAACCCGGCATCGCGAATCATGGCGTAGTCGGTCTGAGCGGCTTGCCCAGGAGTCGTCAGGTAATCGCCCACAAAAATTGAGTTGGCGGCATAGAGGCCTAGGGGCTGAAGCTGCCGCAGCTGCACTTCTCGGCCACCGGCAATGCGAATTTCTTGGGAGGGCAGCAGCAGCCGGTAGAGGCACAAAATCCGCAGACACTGGCGCGGGTTCAACTCCTGCCGACCCTCAAAGGGCGTGCCCTCAATGGGAATCAGAAAATTCAGCGGCACGCTGGTCACCTCTAGTCGTCGCAGGGCGAGAGCCATATCGATGATGTCGTCGTTCGATTCGCCCAGGCCAAAGATGCCCCCCGAGCAGGTGGTCATGCCCGCTGACTGCACCGCCTGAATGGTATTCACCCGGTCATCAAAGGTGTGGGTGGTGCAGATCTCGCTGTAGTTAGCTTCGCTGGTATTGAGATTGTGGTTTACCCGGTCTACCCCTGCCGCCGCTAGCTGCTGGGTTTGAGTTTCGTCGAGCAGGCCCAGGCAGGCACAGATTTTCATCGGGTAGCGTTCTTTGACCTGGCGCACCGCGTCAAGCACTTCACCAAAAACGCGATCGGAGGGCGATCGCCCCGAAATCACCATGCAAAACGTACCGGCTTTCAGCGTATTGGCCCGCTCAGCCGCCGCCAAAATTTTCTCCTGGGCCATGAAGGGATACTTCTCAATCTCAGCCGTAGAGATTTTCGACTGCGAGCAGTAGTGGCAGTCTTCGGGGCACAGGCCGCTCTGGGCATTGAGCAAAAAGTGCAGCCTCACCCGGTTACCCCAGTAATGCTGCCGCACTCGGTAGGCCGCCGCCAGCTGATCGAGTAGCTCCGTATCGGGCGCGGTGAGCACAGCGCTGGCCTGATCTCGACTCAGCACCTCACCAGCCAAAGCCTGGTCTGCCAAAATTTGCCAATTGACGCGGGAAGTCACAGTAGAAGTGGCAGTCATAGCGGTGAGGTAAGTGGTTACTGAGAGGGTTTAAGAACTTAAAACAGAGGCTAGTGCAGCGTCAAAACTAAAAATCAGGGTTCGTGTAGGTTGGGTTTCACTTCGTTCCACCCAACCTACAAATTAAAGTTTGACAAAACACTAACCTAGCTATTTTCTAAAACCCGCACGTCTACGGTGCTGGTATTGAAATTGTAGAGGTCGCCGTCTAGCTCAATTTGAGTACCCACCTTGACCTTGCTGTTGCCAAACACCGGCCCAGTGTCTGTCATCTGGGCCTCGTCTTCGAGGGTAATGAGCATGTCCATGGTGTAGTTCAGCTCGGGGCGAGGGTCGGGCAGTGCGATAACCGTGCCGTCGGGCTGAGGCACAACGGTACTGCGGGGTAGGAGCACCGCGTTTTTGATCTTGACCTGGCCGTAGGGCTGGTTGCGAATGATGATGTTTGTGGTTTCAGAATTTTTGATGGCTTCAAACAGCCGTTTGGGGTCTGAGGAGGTAAGACCGCGCACCATGACGTCTACTTCCACTGGCTTGGTGGTCGACCCGACCTGCGCCACCGACCCTGAAGTGCCCGGATATAGAAAAATTCCAAACAGCACCATCAATATAATGAGCGCCGCCGCAACATCTAAAATGCTGACTTTGCCGAACAGGCGGCCTTTAGCGTCAAGTAGGGTCATGGCTGGGGTACCCTCACAGAGGGAAAAAGTGAATGGTTTTAATAGCGGAGAATGTCGATCCCATTGAACCACAGGGTGGCTCGTTTGGGGCGTGAGCTGGCCCCGCACCCAATCGCATCTACCCCTCATACCCCTAGGATAGCGAGGCCAAATTTATTACTGACCACTGGCTGTGGTCACCAGCCTGCCAGCCGGGGCAAGATGGATGTAGTTCTGTACCTAGCGGTACTTGGGGCACTTCTATGCTTTCTCCTCTCACGCAACTGACCAAAAATTCTTTTTTGCGCCGCGGGCTGTATGGCTTACTCGCCGCCGTCATGGCGATTACCATTGGCTTGTCGACTCCCACAGCGTCCCAGGCCAGCATTTTTGACCTGATTTTTCAGGGGATTCGCTATGTGCAGCTAGGCAACCTATCCGATCAAAATGAAGTCAACCTGGGCACTCAAATCGATCGCCAGCTCAAGACCCAGGGAGTGCGAGTTTATAACCGCAACTCAGGCGTCAATGCTTATATCAATGAAATTGGCCAGCGTCTGGCGGCCAATAGCGATCGCCCTAACATACCCTACACATTTCAGGTGGTAGACGACGACAGCGTCAACGCCTTTGCCACGGCGGGCGGCTTTGTCTACATTCAAACTGGATTGATCAAGGAAGCGGCTAACGAGGCCGAGCTAGCCGGGGTAATGGCCCACGAAATTGGCCATATTACGGGTCGCCACGCCATTAACCAGATGCGGCAGCAGGCGCTGGCCAGTGGTGTGGCCGGTGCCTTAGAGGTGCGCCAAGATGCCCTGGTGAACATCGGGGTACAGCTTGCCCTACAGCTGCCCAACAGCCGCGAGGCTGAGTACGACGCCGATCGCCGTGGGTTTAACAACTTGGGCCGGGCGGGCTACGACACTAGGGGGTTTATCACCTTTATGCAGAAGCTAGAGGGTGGGTCTGCGGCTGAGTTTTTGAGTTCCCACCCCAATCCCGGCAATCGGGTAAGTAACCTGCAAAGTATGAACAGCGCTGGCACCTATCCCAACAATGGGGTGGGCACGGATGCCAATGCCTACCGCAATCGCATTCGCGGTCTATAGCGTCTCTAGGTGCTTGATCTGCTGACGGCAGACCCTCAGCCCCCAAAATCCCAGGTCTGGGTCTACCCTGACTTGCTGGGCCAGAGGCGGGGGCTGCTGTTTTATGGCGTGATAGACAATCGCGCTATCTCCCCCCGTCAGCACAATCGCCCCCTGGGGCCAGTCAGTCTGCCAAGCCTGAATAAAATCGCGAATTCCCGCTAGCTGGGTGTGCAAAATGCCGCTGGCGATCGCCTCAGCCGTATTGGTCGCCCAACGCTGGGGCCAGATCTCGGGGTTAAACTCTAGTGCTGGCAGCCGATCGGTATGGGTGTGGAGGGCGCGAAACTGCGATCGCAGCCCCGGCAAAATCGCGCCCCCGATCAGACGTTGATCGGCTCCAGCGGTAAAGGTTAAAGCCGTGCCGCAGTCGATCACCAATACTGGCCAGCCCCAGACATCCCCTGCGCCCACCAGCGCTAGGGCGCGATCTACCCCTAGGGTGGCGTAGGTGTTTTGCAGCGGCACCTGCTCAGTTTTGATCGGGTGAACGTTGGGATAGGTGGCCAGCCAGGTCAGGGGGGCATCAACGACGGAAGCCAGCCAAATTTCGGGATGATCCCCCAGGTCTGCGCTGGAGGGAAGGGCGGTCTCAATCCCCAACTGCTGCCAAGCGGAGAGGGCAAAGTGGCCTCGATGCAGTTTATCCACCTGGGCTGCTGATAGATGAGCCGTGTGCCACGCCCCCAGCCAGCGATCGCCTACCCCCGAGTCATGACCACCATCTGCAAAGGCACCCCAATGCCAGCGGCTGTTGCCAATGATTAAAGCTAGCCAACAAGCTTGGCAACCTGTACCCATAAATGCATTGATAACGGCAAGATAGGAAAATTTTAGGAAAAGAATTGTACTTGGGTCAGGTCTTTTAACTGCTGGGAGATTCTAGGAAGAGGGCGATCGCAGCAATACCCTTTAAAAAACTGAAGAGTGACCACCTTGGCCACTCTCCGTTAAGTCTTTTACATTATGTTGGCCAGACAAGCTTAAGGGCTGCCGTGGCTGGAACGAGCTGCTTAACTGAGTTAAACACCTCAAGAACGAACAAAAAATCAACGGAATGGGTAATCTCGCTAAACTACAGTTGCTTTTCACAATCCGTCGCCTGACCGGCACTTAGGAAAGGTTAAGGTTAAAAATGACCACCTCTAGAAGGATTGTTTTGAAGCGAATTTTAGTTTGTTACTAACTGAAGCACCAGCTCGTAAAGGCTGTTAACCGAGTTAGGCTTGCGGGGTATTCAGTTGTTTTCGATAGATCTAAACTATCACAGCCAAAGGAGCATGCAAAGGCGTTTGATGGATCTTTACCCGTCGTTACAGGGGTTAGCAATGCTAACAAAATTCCCGGTGAAAAATTAGTTCTTCGGATCCTTAAAGACCACATTTAAGCCAAATTTAGCGGATCGACATCGATAGTTAGGCTCACCTGGGCTGGGCAGTACTGTTTTAGATCTTGCAGGTTGGGTAAAGGCTCATCCAATGGCCCCTTGACGACCAAGTGCCAACGGTAGCGACGAGCCACGCGCGGAATTGGCGCTGGCGCTGGCCCCAGCAGTTGGTAAGACGACCCGGCTAATACCTGAGCCACCTGCTGAGCCAAGATTTCAGCCGTTTGCTGCACCGCATCAGGGTCAGTACTGCTGAGCCGCAGCAGCACCATCTGCCCAGCAGGAGGGTACTGCAATAGCTGTCGCTGCGCCCATTCAGCGGCGATAAACCCCTCATAAGCATGGTGGGTAACTGCTTCCACCACCGGATGGTCGGGGGTATAGGTCTGCAAAAATACCTGCCCTGGCTGGGTGCCGCGCCCTGCCCGCCCCGCCACCTGAATCAGCATTTGCAGCGCCCGCTCACTGGCCCAATAATCATTCATATATAAGAGTCCGTCGGCGGCGATGATGCCCACCAGGGTGACCTGGGGCAGATCGATACCCTTGGTCAGCATTTGGGTGCCCACCAGCAGGTCGGCTCCACCTTCGGCAAAGCGAGTAAGCAGCGCGCGGTGAGCCCCTTTGGTGCGGGTCGTGTCGCTGTCGAAGCGAATGCAGCTCAGCTCTGGAAAGGTTTCGGCTAGGGCGTTAACGACCCGCTGGGTGCCGCTGCCAAAGTGCTTGAGGTAGGGTGAGCTACAGGCCGGGCAGTGTTTGGGATGGCCTTGACTGTAGTTGCAATAGTGGCAGCGCAAGGTCATGGCGCTGTTTGCCCCAGGCTGGTGGTACGACAGCGACACATCGCAGTGGGGGCACATCATCACATGGCCACAGCTGCGGCACGACACAAAACTGCTGTGGCCCCGCCGATGGATGAATAACAATCCCTGGTTGCCCTCGGCTTTCATCTGGGTCAGGGCGGTTTGTAGCGATCGGCTGAGAATGCTGCGGTTGCCGTCTTGCAGCTCGTCGCGCATATCTACAACGTTTACGGCGGGCAGCGGCTGAGCCTGCACTCGCTCTGGCAGCGAAAGATAGGTCCAGGGGAGGGCAGGGGAGGGAGGATGAGATAAAGGTGGCGAGTTTAGCTGAATTGAAAAATTTAAGGAGCTTTTTGGAGTGGCGGCGGGAAAATCGGCATCTGGGCTGATGGTGGGCAGTGCCCACCCTACGGGGTCTGGCGGGCTTTCGCCCAGTCCTCGGCACTGCACCCAGGTATCGAGAGAGGGCGTAGCGGAACCGAGCACTAGGGGGCAGTTTTCTAACTCAGCTCGCCAGCGGGCGACGGTGCGGGCGTGGTAGCAGGGGGGGACGTCTTGCTTGTAGCTGCTGTCGTGTTCTTCGTCGAGAATGATCAGGCCCAGGTTGGGCAGGGGCATAAAGATGGCGGAACGGGTGCCGACAATCACCAGCGGTTTAGACGGTTTGAGGCTCTGACGCCAGGTATCGTAGCGTTCGCCATCGGCCAGGTTGCTGTGGTAGACCCACACCTGATCGCCAAAGCGACGGCGAAAGCGATCGGTGAGCTGCGGGGTGAGGCCAATTTCGGGCACCAGCACCAGGGCCGACTGCCCAGCGGCGAGGCGAGGGGCGATCGCCTGCAAATACACCTCGGTCTTCCCTGACCCCGTTACCCCATGCAGCAAAAACTGACTGCCCTGCTGACTCTTATTAATAGGAGCGAGCACCTGAGCCTGGTAGTGGGTGAGGGGCTTGGGCTGGTCGGGCAGCAGCGTTGGCCCAGTTTCGGCTCGCAGCTGCTCGCGCGGCTCGATCACCAAGCAGCCTGACTGGGCCAATCGCTTTAGGGTAGGGCTGGTGGTTTGGCACAGTTGCAGGGCGTCGCTGAGCCACAGATCGCCACCTTGGCGGCGCAGAGTAGCAATGATGTCTTGCTGACGCGCCGTCAAAGCGGCGGGCAGGGTGTCGCCAACCAGGGTTACCGCTTGGCGGCGCTTGGCCTGGGGCGGCTGGGGCGGGGATAGGTAAGACTCGGCCCAACCCAGCTGAATCAGCTGTTGCAGAGTGCGGTAGCTATGGCCGCGTTTTTGCAGATAGGGCCAGGTGTAATCGACCGTGGGCGATCGCTGGAGATCCTCCACCAGTTCCTTCAGCCCTGGCGGCAGGGTCGGGGGCAGGCGATCGCGCCGCAGCCGCAGCCGTCGCTGGGATCTGGCTAGCAGCCCCGGCGGCAGCGCCGTCTTGAGCACCTGCATCAGCGGCACCTGGTAGTAGTGAGCCACCCGCTGCAGCAACACCCAGTAGGGCGGGGCAAAAAACCGCTGTTCAACAATGCCCTCGACCGCGCGAATTTGGTGAGCCACCAAGTTGGCTGGAGGAGTTGGGGAAAGGGAAAGGGCGATCGCGCCAATGCTCTGGTGACGAAAGGGCACCGTTAAGATGTCACCCACCTGCACCTCTAACGAAGCAGGCACTGCATAGGTATATTCTGCGGGCTGGCCGCCATAGTCCACCAAAACGTTGACCCACTGAGGCTGGGGTTTACTCTCGCCACCCACGTGTTTTACACCACCTACGTTACCTCTGCCAGTGTAAGAGGTTGTCTGACCGGCTGACTGAAGACCGATATGACATCATCCCACCGGCCCCGGACATTCCACTTCAGAGCCTGATTGCGCGACTCTAGCCAACAGCACTGGCAGACACCATCCACCATTTGAGCATAATCAACAGCGTTAGCCGCCCCAACACCGTCTATCCCCAAACCAGGTTGGGATGGGGAGCATCTTTATAGACAACTCTTTTCAGCCAGACTTGGGTTGGGCTGGGTTTGAATCCTCAAGTCCTTTGGTTTTCCACAAAACATAATTCTGTGGAAAACTTCCCCCTTTCTGTGGAAAACAGGGCCAAATTCTGTGGAAAAGAGAGGCAAATTCTGTGGATAACAGAGACAAACTATATAAGAGAAAAAATCTAGATCTCCAACCCCAGGGCAACAGCAACCGACCTCGACCCTAGATACCCGTCTCCATCCCTAGACGGCAATCAATATCAAGGCAAAGTGTCTGAGGATAGCAAAAAATACTTGAGGTTACCCTTAAATTTTCGGTTCATTTTTTGGATTGGCTGTTACACTACGCAAGTTGCCAAAGAAATGTTACATTGCCTGGGAATTCACATAAAAATCCGTATTGTGGACTCACAAAATAAGCCTAAAGATCCAGTTCCGGGATCAAGCGTTTTGTCAGGGATTGCCACCGGCAGGGCACTCCGAATATACATGCCTTCAATCTGCATGCTTCGACCCGTAGGTATACAGTTTTATTTACCCCATGGCTATTACATATAACTCCGACAGAGACAGTTCTATTGCGTGGGCCGACGAACCCATGGATGGGTTTGACACCGACTTAAATCGAGTGGCAGAAAAGGTATCTGCTGCCGATAGCCAACTCACCCCAGACCTCACCGCCTGGGACGAAGATCGGGAGGTTCTGGCAAAATTTTCTCAGTCGGAAGCCATGTCAGAGATGGGGATGTCGGGCTACAGCAAGACCATCACCGACGATGCCGTTGGGGCTTTCTTTAAGGAGATGGCGCGCTACCCATTGCTGAAGCCGAGCGAAGAAATTGAGCTGGCTCGACAGGTACGCTTCTTATCTAAGGTCGAAGCCGCTAGTGAAAAACTGCAAAAAGAGTTGGGTCGTAAACCCAACCGACAAGAACTAGTTGAGAAGCTAAAGATCAGCGAAACAGAGTTTACCCAGAAGCTCCACGAAGGCAGAACCGCCAAGCGGAGAATGATTCGCTCCAATCTACGACTGGTGGTGTCGATCGCCAAGCGCTATTTAAATCGGGGAGTGCCTTTTCTCGATTTAATTCAGGAAGGAGCGCTGGGATTAAACCGCGCCACCGAAAAATTTGATCCCGACAAGGGCTACAAATTTTCAACCTACGCCTACTGGTGGATTCGCCAGGGCATTACCCGCACCATCGCCAACGATGCCCGCACGATTCGCCTGCCGATCCACATTGTGGAAAAGTTGAACAAGCTTAAGAAAGCTCACCGCGATCTGCGGCGCGATTTGCAGCGTAACCCCAGCGAGCAAGAACTGGCCGATGCCCTTGATGTGACCGTTGATCAACTGAGAAGTTTACAGCAGGTGCGGCGGCGATCGCTCTCCTTGAACCACCGCGTTGGTAAAGGCGAAGACACCGAACTAATGGAACTGCTCGAAGACAGCAGCACCCAGACGCCGGAGTCTAAAATTAGCGAAAACATGATGCGCCAGGAAATTACCAGCGTGCTGGGCGAGGTGCTGACCGAACGCGAAAAAGATATCATTACGCTGCGCTATGGGCTGGCTACTGGCGAGACTCACACCCTAGAAGAGGTGGGCGGCATTTTCAACCTCTCTCGAGAGCGGGTGCGCCAGATTCAAACCAAAGCGATGCGCAAGCTGCGGCGGCCCCAGGTGGCCGCTCGCCTCAAAGGTTGGCTCAAGTAGGGGCAAACGGTTGTTTGCCCTCCAGATTTCTCACCTCCGGATTTCTCAATAGAGGCAAACAGTTATTTGTTCTTCAGTAGCCAATTATTTCCCCGCCAAGTTTTCCTCCAGGATCCCCCCTGCCCCCCTTAGTAAGGGGGGTTTTAGTTAGTGTGTTTGCAGCAGGTATTAGGGGGATCGAGCCTGCACAAGCCATCAGCTCCCCCCATTGAGCACCCTTCCCTCGCATGGATGCCATTCACTTAAGCAATATTCGCGCCTACGGCTACTCAGGGGCGCTGCCCGAAGAGAACGTGCTGGGCCAGTGGTTTCAGGCCGACCTCACACTGTATTTAGATTTGGCTGAGGCCACCCAGAGCGATCGCCTCGCCGACACCCACGACTACCGCACGGTGATCAACGGCACCCAGCAAATCATTCGCGAGGCCAAGTTTGCGCTGATTGAGCGGCTGGCGGGGGCGATCGCCACCCTAGCGCTCGACTCTGATTCACGGTTGCAACGAGTCACAGTCAAAGTCACCAAGTTAACTCCGCCCATCCCCGACTACACCGGCCAGGTGGCAGTAGAAATCACCCGCGATAGAATCCAGTAGGGGCAAACGGTCGTTTGCCCTAAGCTTGTAGAGTAATTTAATCCTGTTGGCGGCAAAGCATTTGGTGGGCAGTGCCCACCCTACGGTGGCCCATGACTTCTACAACCAACTCACGTCAGCAGCTTAGAGCTGAGCTAGAGCGCATGCCCGACTGGCTGCGTCGCCCCATCGGCAACGCCAGCGAGATTTCGGCGGTGCAGCGCATTGTCAAAGAGCGGCAGATTCACACCATTTGCGAAGAGGGCCGCTGCCCCAACCGAGGCGAGTGCTACGCCAACCGCACCGCCACCTTTTTGCTGATGGGGTCGGTGTGCACCCGCGCCTGCTCGTTTTGCCAAGTAGAAAAGGGCTACGCGCCCATGACTCTCGACCCCCACGAACCCGAGAAAGTATCAGAATCCGTTCGTTTATTGGGTCTGCGCTATGTGGTGCTGACGTCGGTGGCACGGGATGACTTGCTCGACCATGGAGCTAGCTGGTTCGTCACCGTGATGGATAGGATTCGCCAGGAGAATCCGGGGACTGAAATCGAAGTGTTAACCCCCGACTTTTGGGGCGGCCTCGCACGGGATGCGGGGCAGGCCGATCGCGTTCAGACCGTAGTGGCTGCCAAGCCCGCCTGCTACAACCACAACCTCGAAACCGTGCGGCGACTGCAAGACCCGGTGCGGCGGGGAGCCAAGTACGATCGCTCCCTCCGAGTCCTATTGCTGGTGAAGGAATTTGACCCCACCATGGCGACCAAGTCGGGGCTGATGGTGGGCCACGGCGAAACCGAGGCCGAGCTGATTGAGGCCATGCAGGATTTACGCGGGGTGGGGTGCGATCGCCTCACCATCGGCCAATATATGCGCCCCTCGCTCGATCACCGCCCGGTCGATCGCTACTGGACGCCTGAAGAGTTCACCCGGTTAGGAGAAATCGCCCAAGAACTCGGCTTTGAGCACGTGCGCTCTGGGCCACTGGTGCGCAGCTCTTACCATGCTGGGGAAGCGCCTTGAGCCTGGCGACCTGGCGGCTGATTCCGGCTTTAGATGCCCCCGGTACGGTGCAGATGGCGATCGATACCTGGCTGCTCGATCAGCATCAGCACCATGGACATCCGCCCACCCTGCGGTTTTATACCTGGCACCCTGCCGCTATTTCCCTTGGGGCGAGCCAGCGGCGGCAAATGCCTGACCACTGGAAACAGCTTGCCTGGCAGGGGCAGCCTGTGGAGCTGGTACAGCGACCGACCGGCGGGCGCGGCGTACTGCACCAGGGCGATTTGACCTATAGCTTAGTGACTTCAAATCTTGTTGGAAGCCGCGACCAAGCCTATAGATTTCTCTGTCAGTTCTTAATTGCGGGCTGGGCAAACCTGGATGTATCCCTAAAGTTTGGGCAGCCCAGTCGAGACTATGGCCGTTCACACAACTGCTTTGCCCTGGCCACCAGTGCCGACTTGATAGATTCTCAAGGTTACAAAGTGATTGGCAGCGCCCAACTGCGGCGCGGTTCTCACTTGCTCCAGCACGGATCGATGGGACTCACGCCCAATGCTGAGTTTTGGCAACAGGTGTTTCAAACTCTGGCCCCGCCAGCGAGTCAGGCTCAGTTGGCTGTACGACAAGGCTTAACCATCTCCAAAATAATTGAATCGCTGACCCAGGCAGCAGAGGACTGTTTTAATTGCCGGCTCATTCCCCAGCCCCTAACCGAGCAAGAATGGGCCGAGATCTACGCCCTGGCCCAAAAAAATGGCTCGGAGTGCCAGGACACCGAGCCAACTGCCGTATCGTCTCGAAGCTAGCTCATGGCGGCTGAGCCGCGATCGTAGCCGGAGAAATCGTGGGGCATTTTGCCTTGAATATGGCTTTCGTAGTGGGCCGCGACTTCTACAGGAATGCCGACTTCAGCCGCTAGGCGAACCATCATGCCCTGTTCGCGCCGACGGCTGCGCTGGTGGCGGCGAATAAACAGGTTGCGGGCTAGGTCAGAAATGTTGATAGGCGTGGCTTCAGATTCCACCGCAGGGGCAACGAGGCTAGCGGCAACCGCCGGCAGCTCTGCGGCAATGACCATTGGGGCGATTCGCGAAGCGATCCGTTCCGGAATCGCCGCCACCGGAGCAGCAATACCCGTGCGATGAGGCACGCCGCGCCAGGTCAAATCGGCAGCGGGCTGAGCGGGCAGTTCGGCCACAGCCTCAAACGCAACTGGGGCACCCCGATAGTTGCCGGTGTCAATGGTTTCGCCCATTTTGGGCGCAGGCTGAGATAAAGCGTCGTAGCTATTGCCGCGATAGGTGAGTTTCATAATGTCGCCTCCTAGAAGCGATGCGTAGTGAGGCGCGTTCCTTCGGGAGTGTCCCTACTTCCGTCTCCCTGCTGGGGTGCCTGAGGGGGAATGCACCCGATAAATATCAGGGGGAGATGAACGATTTATCCTGATATTTGTATAATACGCAACCGTTTTTTAGAAATATCAGCTTTTGACAATTCTACATAGAGAGCATATCCGTCGCTCTGGCAAGCGATTCCGGAACGGATACTCGTTCCGAGTCGGTTGCCGAACGCTCTGCGAATTGCCCATGAAAGTTATTCATGCCTACTATGACCGAAAGCTTTTGTAATTTTAGATACAGAAATCTATTCTTAGGTTGTGGGCGCAAAGACCCAACGCATTAAAAAAGGAGATCTTATGAACAGCAGTTATTGGCCGATTAACAACTCCGGCAACACTACCGGCCTGGTCACTCAACTCGGTGCCTTCTGGCAAAACCTGCTGGCCCACCTCGAAGCCACTACCGAACCCCGCGTGTGGAAAGCCAGCGATACCTTTGATCAAACTCTGTGGAACGCCTACGACCCTACTACCCAAATGGCGATCGACCATGCTTCTGCCGACGAGCTCCGCACCTGGCTCGAAGAGCTGCACTATCGCAACTAGGGTTGGGGGTTTCTGGTGCAAGGTATAAGGTTCACGGAGGTTCCTCGTACCCTAACCCTGAACCTTTCCCCACTACAACTGCACATTTATTTAATGGGCAAATATTAGGTCGCTCACTATAGTCATAGCAACGCTGCGCTCCCCCTCGGGGGGATGGGTAGCCAGGCCAACCGGCCAGCCGTTTCGCTTCAGTTTCGCTGTTGGGGCTTGCTATGACATCGGTATTAATTCAGGGTGGTCGCATTGTTACAGCGGTAGACGACTACCAGGGTGACATTCTCATTCAAGATGGCCGCATTGAAGCCATCGGTCGCCAGCTCTCAGTGGAGAACGCTGAATGCCACGATGCCGCTGGGTTGCTAGTCTTACCCGGCGGCATTGATGCCCATGTGCACATGGAAACTCCCATGGGCAACGATGTCTACACCTGCGACACGTTTGAAACAGGCACTCGATCGGCCGCTTTTGGTGGCACCACCACCATCATTGACTTCGCTCAGCAGTTCCACAACGACAGCCCTAAGGCCGCGCTTGACCGTCGCTTAGCCGCTGCCGCGCCCCAGTGCTGTGTTGACTACGCCTTCCACGTCATTCTCACCGACATTAACCCAGGGTCTTTAGCAGAACTGCCCGACCTGATCAACCAGGATGGGGTGTCTAGCTTCAAGCTCTACATGGCCTACCCCGGCGTGCTGATGGTGGATGATGCCGATATCTTTAGAACTATGCGCCGCACGGGCGATCACGGCGGCATGGTCAATCTCCACGCTGAGAATGGCGTGGTGATTCAAGCACTAATAGAAGAAGCGCTGGAGCAGGGCAACACTTCGCCTAAGTACCACCAGCTCACTCGCCCCAGCCTGATGGAGGGGGAAGCGGCCCACCGAGTGATTCGCATTGCGGAGCTGGCGGAGGTGCCGGTGTACATTGTGCACCTGTCAGCAAAGGAGGCCTTGGAGGCGGTGGTGGAGGCGCGCGATCGCGGCATCCACGCTTTTGCCGAAACCTGTCCCCACTACCTCTTTCTCGATGAGACGGAGTACGACGCCCCCGGCTTTGAGGCGGCTAAATACGTGATGACTCCGCCATTGAGAAATCACGACTGCCAGCATGCCCTGTGGCGCGGGCTCCAGTTTGACGACCTTCAGCTGGTGGCCACCGACCACTGCCCCTTCTGCATGAATGAGAATCCGCTGGGGATTCTCAAGTCAAAGCAGTTTGGCCGCGATAACTTTAACCGCATCCCCAACGGTGCCCCTGGGGTAGAACTGCGGCTGACGCTGCTCTACGACGGCGGGGTCAGGGCGGGGCGCATCAACCTCAACCGCTTTGTGCAGCTCACCGCCACCGCCCCGGCCAAAATGTTTGGCTTATTTCCCCAAAAGGGCACGATCGCCGTCGGCAGCGACGCCGATCTGGTGCTGTTTGACCCTAACGAAACCCACACTCTCAGCGCCAGCACCCACCATTCGCTGGTGGATTACTCACTGTTTGAGGGGCGCGAGGTGACGGGCAAAGTCAAAAAGGTCTTTCTGCGCGGCCAGTGCATTGTCGATGGCGATGAGTGGCTGGGGCGATCGGGCATGGGGCAATACCTCCCCCGCAGCGCCTCGGGACGAGTTCTCTAGAGGGAGGCAATGTTCAGGGTTTCAGATTCACGTAGACCCTAAACCTTGCACCTCTCCCTACTTGCCAGTCCTAGATTCACCGCAAGGCTATGAATTAGGCCATTCTTCTTGGGCTTCGTCTTTGGTGTTGGTGTTGCGATCGGGAGTACGGCGCTCAAAGGTCAAATGCACGTTGCGGCTCTGCTCACCGTCTGCCGCTACGGCCATAATTGGATACTCAACGGTGCCATCTTGGAACGACTGGTGGAACCGAAAGGTGCCATCCTCAGACAGCTCGATGGGAACGCCAGCTACGGTGACCGTAGCATCGGGCTCAGTAGCACCATACACAATCAGTTCAGCATCGGCTACCAGCCAGAACTTGCGGGGCGACAGAGAACCCAAACCAACCCCAGACATGGTTAGCCCAGAGAATCCAGACAATGTAAAGGCCCCAATTCCGGAGGTTGTCAGCCCCGCTAGGCCCGCTCCCGACATCGTTATCCCTGAGATGCCCGACATCGTTATCCCTGAGATGCCAGACATCGTCACCCCTGAGATGCCAGACATCGTCATGCCTGACACCCCAGACAGGGTCGGTAGCCCCGGCACCATCGCGGTCGCGCCCAGACCCGCCCCCGACGAAAAGATGAAGGAGCTAATGGGCGGTGCCATAGACCCAGCTACATGCTGCATCGAGCCAAACAGAGAGCCATCAACGCGCAGAGCTTCACCACCTTGGGCCAAAGCATAGAGCTGCTCGTGCAGTTGACCGCCGGCATCGGCACCCCTAACGCGAGGGTCAACCAGGGTCATGATAGTCTTGCCGCGCAGGTTTTCTTCCCAGGTGACGGTGAGAAAGTGCTCCTCCGTCCAGTCGGAGGGGTAGACCGGAGGAATGCGAATGGTGTTGGAGCGGGCCAGCACCAGCCAGCGGCCGTCGCCCGTCAGATAGCCAATCTCGACCTGGTAGTCGCGATCGCTCACCGGAATCTGCATGTACCACTCACGAGCCATCTCGTCACAGCCCACCTGCTGAAGGCTGTGGGGAGCCTGGGCATCCAGATTAATGCCGGTGACATCGTAGAGGCGCAGGGCTAGCTGTTCTCCCCCCTGACGGCGCAGCTCTTCTTTGTGAATATCTGGCGTATCCCAGTAGGCGTAGGCCCATTGGGGGTCGCGGGGCATGAGCACAATGCGGCTTTCGCCATAGCCACCGGGCAGGGGCGGCAGACCGTCATCAATAGTAGACAGATCTAAATCGCCTTCGGCGGGCCGACCAATCACGTTATATTTGCTGGCCTCAATGGCAGATTGATCTTCGGTGCTGGCCAAAGATGCTGCGGCTCCAGCAGCCAAGCCTGCGATCCCCAGCGTCATAGGAACAGCAGTTGGCACAGCCGGTTCAGGCTCTGGGGCCTCTATTGCCGGTTCGGGAGCAGAGGGCACTTCATCTACAGTGACAATTTCAGGTTCAGGTTCAGGTTCGGGCGGCACGACCTGCACAGGTTCGGGGGGAGCAACCAGCGCAGGCGCTTCTGGCACAGCGGCGGCTACGGGTTCATCTACGGCTATGAGCTCATCTAGTGGCGCGAGCTCATCTACTGCCATGGGCTCATCTACTGCTACGGGTACTACGGGCGGCACCACAACCGACTCAACCGGAGGAGCAACAATGGGAGGATCAACTGGGGGAGCAGCAACGGGAGGATCAACTGGTGCTGGGAGGGGATGTTCGGCAGTGGGAGGAACAACCACAGGGGTGCCAGGGCCTGGAGCCAAACCGCGTCTGCTGCGACCGAGCGCCCAGGCTAAGCCACCCAGAGCCGCTAAAGGCAGCAGCAGCCACCACCAGGGAAATCCAGCGTTGTTGTCGGCTACCGGGGCCGCTTCGGCTGGGGTCTCAGCAGCGGGGTCTAACTCACCAGGGGCAGGAGCCGCCGCTGGAGTTTCTTCGGCAGCGGGGGTGCCTGGGGCAGTTACCCCCGCCGCTACGTCTCCCACCTCAGCAACCTGAGCCGCAGTTAGGGCTGTCAGACCTGCTGAGGAGGTGGCATAGCCCAAAAATGCGGCTACTGCGGGGCTGGGTTCACCTCTATAGACAAAGTAGCGGGGTTGCGAATAGGGGTAGCGAGGGTCGTCGGGGAGGGTCTGGTGCATGGGCACGATTTTGACCGCTGGCTGATCGGTGACGTGGGGGGCGATCGCATAGCTAATGCCGTCGTCATTCAGCACCTGAATCACCGCTGCCGTATCGTCTTCAGCCACCGTATCGGTACTGGGGCCAGCCTCAAACGCAGCGCTGCGAAAAACCTCGTATTGGCTCAGCGAACGGCGCGTATCGCTGTCTTCGGGGCGATCGACAAAGCGAATGGGGCCGGGCTGCCCACCGACTTCAGCCCAGTCGGTGATTTCGCCGCGAAACATACCGGCAAACTGTTCAAACGTCAGGCTGCCGGCGAAGGGGTTGGCGGGGCCAATAATAATGGCAATTTTGGCTCGCTCTAGGGCGACCGTGTTTAAATCTTGGGCCTGCTCTGCCTCGGTGAGAGGACGCCCGATCGCCGCCAGGTCAATCTCGCCGTCGATCAGCGCCGCGATCGCCCCATCGCTGTTGGTCACCTTCACGCCCACTTCGGTGCCGTCGTAGGCCGCCTCAAACTCCTGCTTGAGGGCATCGGCTGCAAAGCCTAAATTTGGGGAACTCTGAATTGCGAGGGCAGTTCCCGAGGGCACAGTTTCGGGCAGCGA
>JANPIO010000136.1:0-7519 GCA_031425055.1 Phormidium sp. VAR_61_metabat_6 | reverse complement strand
CATGACCATGCTGCTCACCACCCACTATATGGAAGAGGTGGAGTACCTGTGCGATCGCATCGGCATTCTCGACCAGGGCAAGCTGATTGAGCTAGGCACCTTAGACGAGTTTCGCCACCGCCATGGCGAAGGCATCGTCATGACCCAGAGAGGCGATTCCCAAAGGGATCGCTCCGCGAATCGCTGGGACTACCAGTTCTTTCCTACCCTGGATGCTGCCAACGCGCACCTCGACCAGCAGCCCGACAAAACCGGCATGATGACCCGCCCCTCCAACCTCGAAGATATTTTTGTAGAGTTAACGGGTCGCAACCTCGATTGAGCGCGGCGCACAGCTTGGGCCAAAGCCAGATCTACTGCTGGGGCCATTTCGCTGGCCCCAGACCCCCGGCTCCGCGCGTCCTGCGGCCTACGAGAATGGCGTTCCGCCGCCCTTCACCCCACGGAAAGGAGCGATCGATCATCGGGTTAAACCTATGTTTTGCAAATTAACTGATTATTGGCTGTGGTTTTCTTACTTGAAAGACTAAGAGACACTCAATGCCTTTGCCAGAATTTGGAGTTAACCCAGAGCGCTTAATACCTAAAATCAACCGTTTCCCACAATCGGCGCTAGGCTTGAGGATGGTTTAAGGGTACTGACAATCTATGCCTGGTCTGGCCACCACCATCGAAGCAATTTTGTACCTCAAGGGACAGCCCCTCGACATTGCCAAGCTAGCCGAGCTCGCTCGCTGCGATCGCGAAGACATCGAAGAAGGGCTGATCGAGCTGATGAATGACTACGCCCACCGCGACGGAGCCTTAGAAATCATTGAAACCGTCGATGGCTACTGCCTTCAGCTCAAAGAGCGCTATCGGTTTTTAGTAGATTTGCTGATTCCCATCGATCTGGGAGTGGGGGCACTACGAACCCTGGCGGCGATCGCCCTCAAAGGCCCCATTAGCCAAACCGACCTCGTCGATCTGCGCGGTTCCGGCGTCTACCAACACGTGCCAGAGCTAGTTGCCCAAGGCTTTGTGCGCAAACGTCGCCAGGCCGAAGGACGATCGTCTCTAGTGCAGGTGACCGACAAGTTTTATCAACACTTTGAAATTGATGCGCTGCCCCAGCTGCGCCCTAAAGGTTCAGCCGTCCCCGTAACAGAGACAGATGCTGACGATGGGGATGAACCTGAGTTTGAACCCGAGATCGAGGAAGCCTCATAGCCCTGCCGCCCCACACGCCCCATCAAACTATTGTAAAGACGAAAATTCGCGGCGGCGGCGGGCCAAATCACTTCCCAGCCTGGGTTTGAGTCAAACAGCCTAAACCCAAGCCACTGAGTCGACGCAATATTACATGATTCGTTACGCTATCATCGGGAGTATTAGTAGGTATAGGCAGGCCAGGGGTTGCCTTTGTTGCATTGGATCCTATCACCCCAATTTTGGTACTCGCTATCGCCTACGTTGTGACCAAAGGTCTTTGAGATTCTATGGCATTTAACCCTGAAGACGCTGAATTCATTAGCATGTCGGTCAATAGCGACCACCCCAATGAGTTGCTTAAATATCTCCAGCACCAATCTCCAGAAGTGCTCACTCGGGTAGCCCAGGCCGTCAGCGGTGAAATCAAGCAGATTATTGCCCACAACGTGCAGGGGTTGGTCGGTGTGTTGCCAGGAGACGGGTTTAACGTCCAAGTCACCACCGATCGCGAAAACCTTGCTGGGCTGCTAGCCTCCGCAATGATGACTGGCTACTTTCTCCGTCAGATGGAGCAGCGCATGGAGCTAGAACACACCGTGTCGGGCTCCTTCTTTGGTGCTGACTTCGGCTCTGACGATCTCGACTTCGACGATTAGGGCAAGGCCGGCGATTCCTTCGGATAGCTTCGCCAACGCATCTTCTTTTTGCCACCGCTAACCCACCGGAAACGGATGCTGCTGGATCGCTCTAGCCAGGTTTTCTGGGGTGCCAATATCTAGATAGCTGCCCTGGGCGAAGGGCTGGGCCTCGATCCGCAAACCCGATACCAACGCTGCCTGCATGACATCTCCAATTGGGGTTTCAGTGTAGGGCGGTAGGATGGTTAGGTGCTGGGGAATTTGGCTGCCGATCAGGGCTTGCTGGCGATCGCGCACAAACCCGTTCAAAAAGTCTGAGAAGCTGGGCCGCCAAGCGGCGATCGCCCACATGTAGGGCAAATGAGTCAGGCCAGACTTTTCATAAATGCCCCGCACCACCCCGCTTTCATCAAAATCCACCACCCCTACCTTCTCCGGCTGATCGGTGGGAAAAAGCCCCAGAACCACATCCGCGGTGCCGCTGTGCAACCGCTCCAGCAGCATCTGGTAAGCAGTCTCCGGCTCAAATAAAATATCTGGGAAGCCGAGCACCACCGTCGCCCCGCGCAGAAAGGGATAGGCCTGGTTGAGGCTAAAGGGCACCCCAAAGGGCACATGCACCGTCAGATAGCTCAGGTGCATTCCCAAATCGGCCCCATCACCCAAAAAGTTAGGAATATCCCACTTGCCAGGCCGCAGAATGAAAAACGCCTGCTCCACCCCTGCCCGCCGCATTTTTTCTAGCAAATAGTGGCACACCACCTTAGGTCGAGGCCCCGCCTGATTCGTTAGCATGCGAAAACCGATGGGAAACAGTTCTTTGCTCATTGGCAAGGGCGCAATGCGCGTACCCTGCCCGGCAGCGGGAATTAAACCAATGGTTGGTAGCGACGTAGACATCGGAATAGGGAACCTGATAGGCGAGTCAATCGTCTTTAATTATCCTGGTAGTAGGCGTGGGCTAAGCATGATGCACCAATTCTGGCAGGCCACCGATCAACTGTCTTCACTGTCCTTGGCCCTTGGGCAGCGCTTGGGGCACAGTGTCACTGCGCTGGCTCTAGTGACGACCTCTCTGAGCGGACTGGCCCTAGCCGCACCCCAGGTCAGCGCCGCCGAAGATATTCAAATTACCTACGGATCGCTAGAAGCACCGCCCATTTCTGTGAGCGATTTAGAATCATTCGCCACTACAGGTATTCCCAGCCGCGACCTACAGCTGCTGCTCAACGTGCTCCGCATTGAGGAAGAGCAAGCTCGCCAGGCGCTGACCCAGAATGTGCTGGTGGAGGTAGACACCCTGCGAGAAATGTCTGATAGCTTTGCGGGGCAGTTTCTCTGGCGGCTGCTAGCCACAACCGTTACCTTTTCTGACAACGACACCCCTGGGTGGGAAGTACTGCGCAACGCTGTTTTAGATACGGCTGACACCGGCCAGCTCACCCTGATTGACGTACTCCGCACCATTGAGGCGACGACGCTACAGGTTGACGGTCGGCGAGTGATGGCGATCGCATCCCAAGTCGACTTTGAGCGCATGGGCGACTTAGCCTCCATTCTCTTGGGCAAGTAGCGCTCTGCTCCTGCTTTAGAGCAGCTTAGAATGGTGGCAACGCTGACTGCCCTAGGCCCATGTCTACATCCAAAATTGACTCAACGCCTCCAGGTCAAGCTGAGACTGTCGGCAATCTCTACACTGAAGATTTTTACGCCTGGACTCAGGCCCAAGCAAAGTTGCTTCGCCATCAGGCTTGGAGCCAGCTCGACCTACCCAATCTAATTGAGGAAATCGAATCCTTGGGCAAGCAGCAGCGCCAGGAACTTCGCAACCGCCTCAGCATACTGATTGGGCACTTACTGAAATGGCACTACCAGCCCCAGAACCGCAGCCGCAGTTGGCTGGCCACCTTGCGCATTCAGCGGCTAGATATTGCTGACTTGCTAGACGATAATCCTAGCCTCAAACCCTATTTAGCTGAAGCTCTTGGTAAGGCCTATCTCAAGGGGATTGAACTCGCATCGGGTGAAACTAATCTGCCCAGCAGCACCTTCCCCTCCCAGTGCCCCTACAGCCTAGCTGAAATGCTGGATGCCAAGTTTTTTCCCGGCGAGCCTAGCGATTTGATTGCTGAGGACAACTAGACCCGCGCTACGGGCACGGTGAGTTGTGCTCCCTTATCCTGGGCGTAACCGTTACATTCCGTTGCATGGATTAGAAAGTTTACGAATGTATAGAAAGACCGCTTGGGGTTTAGCAGCGGTGGCGGTTTGGGAAGCGCAGGGGTCAAATATTGGCCTCTATTTGGGGGGCGATCGCATCTTTTGCCCCCTAAAGCCCGCTCTCAGACAGGCGATCGCTTAGATTTAGCCTCCACTCAACAATCCAAGCCACCTACAGACAGGCGTTTTAGAATGCCCAGTGCCCCAGAAGATTTAAGATTCTTTTATTTGCTATTGTTCTGAATTAACGAAAAACAGAACCTAAAATTTAACCTGGCGCTCCAGAGGTCTCTAATACGCATTTTCAGAGGTGTGGTGTTCTTCAGCTAAACTCAGCAGGTTCCAGCTTGATTTTACAGGGCTATCTATTCTCAATACCCCTTCCCAATGCCTAGGCGGTATCGTCATAATCCAAACAGCCGAAACACCTTGGGCCGCGTAGGCAACTGCGTAGACCCTGTTTGTTGACCAGCCGATCTAAGTCCAGCGGGTAGAACGTCTATCCAAAAAGATGGCCCCTGGACCTGGGTTTGGCTCTATCCGCCCTAGACGAGTATTTTCCCCTATGGATCACCAGACTTTAAAGCTTTCTGTGTACGGGAAAGGGGGCATTGGTAAGTCCACCACCAGCTGTAACATCTCGGTGGCCCTGGCCAAACGGGGCCGCAAAGTCTTGCAGATTGGCTGCGACCCCAAGCACGACAGCACCTTTACCCTGACCGGGTTTCTGATTCCCACCATTATCGACACCCTGCAAGAAAAGGACTTCCATTACGAGAACGTGTGGGCCGACGATGTGATCTACAAGGGCTACGGTGGCGTGCACTGCGTTGAGGCGGGCGGCCCTCCGGCTGGTGCGGGCTGCGGCGGCTACGTGGTGGGCGAAACCGTCAAGCTGCTGAAGGAACTCAACGCCTTCGACGAGTACGACGTCATTCTCTTCGACGTGCTAGGTGACGTGGTCTGCGGTGGCTTTGCGGCTCCGCTCAACTATTCTGACTACTGCCTGATCGTGACCGACAACGGTTTTGATGCGCTGTTTGCCGCCAACCGCATTGCTGCCTCAGTGCGCGAGAAAGCCCGCACTCACCCCTTGCGATTGGCAGGGCTAATCGGCAACCGCACCTCGAAGCGCGACTTAATCGATAAGTACATCGAGCATGTACCCATGCCGGTGCTAGAAATTTTGCCCCTGATCGAAGACATTCGGATCTCGCGGGTGAAGGGCAAGACGGTGTTTGAAATGGCCGAAACCGACCCAGCTTTAGATCCGGTCTGTCAGTACTACCTGAATATTGCCGACCAGATCTTGGCCCGTCCCGAAGGCGTGGTGCCCAAGGATGCCGCCGATCGCGAGCTGTTTAGCCTGCTGTCTGATTTCTATCTCAACCCGCCTGCGGATGCACCCCAGCAAGAGAAGGAGGAGATGGATCTGATGATGGTTTAAGCGCACAGTGGGCATTGCCTACCCTACTTAACCTCTTGCTGCAAAAATCCCCCTCGATCAAGTTCTAATCCTGAGTCGCTGCATTATCATCGGTACGCAGCCGTCTGGCAGCTACCTATAAGCGATTTAGCAAAGAGTCAGGATTATGGCCTTTTTCGAGAACTTTACTCAAGTCATTCGCCAAAAGTGGTTGGACTACGTGCAATCTAACCGGGCCTGGTTGACGCTGCAAATGCAGCAGACCTCGGTGCGAACCCCCGATGGCGGTCGCCGTCCCTCTTCCTTTTTGGTGTTGGGCGTGGTGAATGCTCTAGAACCCAAGCTGTCGAACTTAATGGTGCCCTTCTACAAGCTCAACTCTGACGAGGACGCGCTGGTGGAAGTGCTAGGGCTCAACTTTGACCCCGAGATGGTGTTAGATAACCCCGATCACACCCAAACCATCGAGGCCAACGACGAGCAGCCACTCTTGCCCGATAGCCCAGATATGTAGCCCCCTCCAGACCAGACCGGGAACTGCCGTTTATGACCGGCGACTCACCACTTCTGGGCTGGGAGAAGGCCACAAGATAGACTCGTACGGTAGCGGTTTTCTGGTTTAATCAATCTCTGGACACGAGGTTGGCGAACCCCGCCCGAGGCATCTGTGAACAGCAAACAACTGCGGCGATCGCTCAAGATCAAGTGGTTAACCTACTACCGCGACAACCGCGAGTGGATCGACAAATTGGGTATATGGGTAACCAGTAACGGGCAGCGGCGGCCTTCGTCGGGCTTTATTTTGGGGGCACTGGCCACCTTAGAACCTGACTTGACCAACCTGCTCCCCCTGGTGGTGGATTTAAGCAGCAACCCCGATCGCATTATTTCTGCCCTGGGTTTAGACATCAGCCCGGTGAAGGAGCTAGCAGCGCTAGAGCAGGCACACAAGATGTTGCCCGGTAGCGCTCAGGTCGAGGTTTCTCTGGCTTCAGCCAAGCCATTGACCATCGACGCTCCGCCACCGCTCTCCCCCGCCCACGACGACGCCGCCTGCTCTGGTGCAGGCGGCAGGGAGGATGATCGACCCAGAACCTAAGTCCTTCACTAGGGAGATACCCCGACGATGACCCTGGCCCAAGCTCAACCCCAACCCTCTGCGCTCGAATTTGACTGCGACACCGGCAACTACCACACCTTTTGCCCGATCAGCTGCGTGGCGTGGCTGTACCAAAAGATTGAAGACAGCTTTTTCTTAGTCATCGGCACCAAGACCTGCGGCTACTTTTTGCAGAATGCCATGGGGGTGATGATTTTTGCCGAGCCCCGCTACGCCATGGCCGAGCTAGAAGAAGCCGATATTTCGGCTCAGCTCAACGATTACGAAGAACTGAAGCGGCTGTGTGAGAGCATTAAGCGCGATCGCAACCCCTCGGTGATCGTCTGGATTGGCACCTGCACCACCGAGATCATCAAGATGGATCTCGAAGGGCTGGCTCCCCGCCTCGAAGCCGAGATCGGCATCCCCATTGTCGTCGCTCGCGCCAACGGCCTCGACTACGCCTTTACCCAGGGCGAAGACACGGTGCTCGCTGCCATGGCTCAGCGCTGCCCCACCGTCGAAGAAGCTGCCGCCAAGCAGCCTGCTGCCGCTAAGACCGAAACCAAGGAAGGCCAAGGCGGCATTCAAAAGCTGCTGGGCCTGGGCCGCAAAAAAGAAGACGAGGTGGTGGTAGCCGAAGAAAGCGAATACCACGATCACCCACCCCTGGTGCTGTTTGGCTCTGTGCCCGACCCCATCGTCACCCAAATGACGTTGGAACTTAAAAAGCAGGGCATCAAAGTCGATGGCTGGCTGCCCGCCAAGCTCTACACCGACCTGCCCGTGGTTGACGAAGGCTACTACGTCGCTGGCATCAACCCCTTCCTCTCGCGCACTGCCACCACGCTGATGCGCCGCCGTAAGTGCAAGCTGATCGGCGCACCCTTCCCCATCGGCCCCGACGGCACCCGCGCCTGGATTGAGAAAATCTGCTCGGTGTTT
>JANPIO010000135.1:0-18409 GCA_031425055.1 Phormidium sp. VAR_61_metabat_6 | reverse complement strand
AGCAAGGCGACCCCGTCTTTTCCTATAGCCTGCACTAAAATGCACTACCGGGAGAGGAACTTAGAGAGGTTTTCCAGCTCCCCTCTCCTCCCTGGGAGAGGGGCTGAGGGTGAGGGCTAGCAGGGACTTTGCGATCTACTGAGGTTCTGAAGGCTCTCCTGATCCCCTCAAACGGGGCTTACCTCCACCAACTGCCACTGCTTTGGAATACCCCGAATTAATTCTGCCGTGGTCATAGTGGGGGTGCCAAGTTTGGCGATCGCAGCAGCGACATTGGCCGGTGCTCCACCGGGGTAATCGGTGCCGGTTGTTGAAGCGGCCTCAGGCTTTTTACCGACCTCAAATAAGTGATTCACGGCTGTCCAGAGCCAGACTATCGACCACCTGTTCTGCGCCAAAAAAGTCATTGCCCCAGAGCTTTGCGACCCAGTAGGCGCGGCTCCAGGCGCGGCCTAGATGGCTGAGGAAGGTGGCCAGCAGATCGAACTCGATAGTGGCTAGCTCTCTCTTGAGCACGACCATTCACCGGGTGGGTGACCCCATGGCGGTCTGCGTCTATCGTAAAGTGGGCGGTGCGATAGATCTGGCTCTGGGCCTCTTGGCACAGACTGTGCCGCAGCAGGGGACGTACCCGAGCTAGCAATTCGTAATTGCTCAACTCAGTAGCCAATCGGACTGCTGTGAGGTAAGGGCGCAAGAAATGGCCTCAAAGGCAGACATACCCTGCCGTCGAGCCGTGTTCACCAGCGAGCGCACCTGGGCGAACAACTCTGCACCCCAGTCGGAGCGAAAACCATGGGTGACCTTGCGAAAGACCACACTCCAGCGCAGCGCTTGTTCACTCGAGTTATTGGTCGGCGGTACCGTCTCATCGTCGAGAAACAGCAGCAGATGTTCTCGAATCTTTTGGTAGCGCCTAAGCAATTGCTGTCCCTCGGGGGACTGGGGGTTCAAATTTAAGATCTCTCGCAAGCTGCCTCGAAATCGAGACCAGTACTGCCCAAGTGTTGATTCTGCCAACGTCTGTCGAATCGCCCCTTCCGATATCGTTACCCCGTACAGATCCCCCATCAGTTGGCTGAGCTGTTAATAGCTCACCGCATGGTGATATCTCGGATACGTCACCACGCTGGCGATACTCTGCCCAAAGGGAGAACCGGGCTCTAAGCTGACTGGGACGGGTGCTTCATAGCTCTGCTGACAGCATGGGCACGGCCCACCGTAGCGTTCGACCCGAGTCACTGGGGCTGAATGGGCGGCAGTTCAATCCGCTCCTTCACGGCTTTGAGTTGTTGGCTGGCACGCTCTACCTCGCTGCCACAGTGGGGACAACGGCTCACTTGCGCGACCACCACTTGGTCGGGCGATGTACTCAGTTCGCGTCCACCACCCGCTCGACCTACGCTTGCGGTTCGCTCGCTTGGGCTGGGCTTGTAACCCTCTAAATTGGGCTTAAATCCTTGCGCAGGCGGCAAACTCGAATTGCGCGAGGTTTTCTTGATACCTTTGCTCTTGCCACCCTCAACCACTGCCTCTAACGCTTGCACCCTGGACCACAGCTCTCGAACTCAGAACTGAGGCCTTCTAAGCGCGGCAGGTCTTTCATGGCAAAAGTTTACCACCCTCGCTCATTCGCCGCTCAGCCTGGTCACCCTGGGGCCACTGCCTAAAAAAGATATTCCGGCGGGGTCGAGCTTCTATAGCCTCACTCGGCAGCTGGGGGGCAGCATTGGCATTGCCCTGCTGGCGACGGTGCTCGATCGCCGCCACGCCTTTCACCGGGCGGGCTGTCCGAGCAGGTCACCCCCTACCACCCCCAAACCCAGGAGCGGGTAAATGCTCTGACCAGCGCGATGCAGAGCCAGGGGGCCGATGCCGCCACTGCCCATCAGCAGGCGCTGGCGCTGCTGGATCAAACCCTGGAGGGGCAGGCCATGCTGCTGGCCTTTGATGACTTGTTTTGGGTGGTGGGTCTGATCTTTTTGGTGACGCTGCCGCTGCTGTTTTTGCTGGGCAAGGGCGATCGCCCGGTGCCTGCGGGGGGCCATTAAAAAATAGCAGCAGGGGCGATCGCCCCTGCTGCTGATCGTTAGCGCGAGTTAGGGCGCGCTGAGGGCAGCCTGGGTTGAAGACCGAGCCGCGATGGCTCCCCGCAGCTGGTCGATCGCCGTCACGTACTGGCTATCTTGCTCGGTGCCGATGCGATCGGGGTGCATCCACAGGTCGCGCTGGGCCGCTTCGGGCGACTCGGCCACCACGTCGGGGGCTATGCCTTTGTGGTTAATGTCGGCCCCTGAGGGGGTGTAGTAATGGGCGATGGTGACATTTAGACCCGAGCCGTCGCGCAGGCGGTTGACCGACTGCACCAAGGCTTTGCCAAAGGTTTGGGTGCCCACTACCGTGGCCCGGCGATCGTCTTGCAGCGCCCCGGTGAGCACTTCGCTGGCGCTGGCCGAGTTGCCGTTGACTAGCACCACCAGGGGTTTATCGGTAATGGCCGTGTGGTTGGCGCTGACCTCTTCGGCCTGGCCAGCCCGGTCTACGGTGCGCACGATCGCCCCTTCATCGAGCCACATGCGGGCGATCGCGATCGCCTGATCCAAAATCCCCCCCGGATTGTTGCGCAGGTCGAGCACGTAGCCTTCGACCTGTTGCTGTTCTAGGCTTTTAATTGCCTGCTCCATCTGGTCGGCAGACTGGGCGTTAAATTCGTTCAGGCGCAGGTAGCCAATTCGCTGCCCCTCCGTTTCCCGCAGGGCCGAGGTCACCACCGGCAGGTCAATGCGGGCACGGGTGAGGGTAACGGCAAAGGGAGCGGTATCGTTGCGCTGCATCAGCAACTCTACGGTCGTGCCCGCTTCCCCCCGAATCTGGCTGGCAGCGGCTTCCACCGTCATGCCCTGGGTTGAGACGCCGTTAATCTGCAAAATGTGATCCCCCGGCTGCACGTTGGCCGCCATCGCCGGAGACCCTTCAATCGGCTGGACCACCAGCAGCGCCTCGGTCTCGGGGTCAAGGGCGAGACGCATGCCCACCCCCACTAGCTGCCCACTGGTCTGGCTCGCAAAGGCCTGAAACTCCTCTGGCGTCATAAACCGGGTATAGGGATCATCGAGCTTGGCCAGCATAGTTTCTAGTGCCGTATAGGCGGCATCTGGAGAGGTGTATTCCTGCCCTAGCAGCGACTGGCGCTCCTGCACCCAGTCCACCTGGTTGAAGTTGGGGTCAACATAAGAGCGGTGGACGATTTGCCAGGCCTCGTCTAGAACGCTCTTGGGGCTGTCTTGCCAGGCGGCCCAGGCCGTTGTCGTGAGCACTGGTAAACCGAGCAGCGTCAGGGCTGAGGTGAGGGCCAGGGCCTTTTCGGCGGGCAATAGGGCGACAAGTTTAGTGGCTAAGGCAAACCGACGACGAAATTGAGGCATAGCACAGCAGTAGGGTTGAAAGTACTAGCCACAGAACGGTAGGAAGCTGAAACCAGCGCTTATCGGCATCCCCAGGATGCCAGGGCAGAGAGTCTGCTGCTGCCGGGTCAGACCAAGTAGTCTGTAGATAGCCCCAAGCTTAGCCGACGCCTGTGTCAAACCTGTGCCACAGGTTTGACAAACCTGTAGTGGGCCAGCTCAGGCTGTTCCATCGGTATCGATTAGATGCCGCTAGCTCACCCCTAGAAACATCCCTTTTCGCCGTGTAGTCTTAACACCCGTTTGACCCAGGCCCGCCATGGATCACTGCCGTAGTGAACGTGATCTTTCTTGAAGACAAATGACCATGCTGACCGCTAAAACCCTCCGACAGGTTCACCGTTTTCTGCTATGAGTACTGGGTGGTTCCGCCAGACGCTGATGCTAAGTTTGCGGCTCCGATGGAAACGGTTCTAGACGTCTGTGCCCAGCCTTATAATCCGAGCCGTCCGGTCTGTGTATGGATGAACAAACCGTGCAACTGCAACGAGACATTCGGATATCGCGCCCCGCCACCCTCCAGCGCGGGGTGGACTGGCAAATGAAGGTAGATGATGCACGCTGCAAGCTGGTGTCTGTCTACCCTAAAATTAAGTCCTGACACTGCACTAGTCTCGCTCTAGCACCCCCACTTGGCGGAGCCCAGCCAAACTGTCTTGCCCGGTGCAGAATAGCACTGTCTTAATCTCGGCCACTAGCATCTCTGCCAGAGCCGCCACGGCCTCCTCCGACTCACTCGCCGCCTGCAAGAACGGCATCGCTAGCCCCGCCAGATCGGCTCCTAGGGCCAAGGTTTTTGCTACATCCAGCCCATGGCGCAGCCCACCAGAGGCGATCAGCGGCAGGGCCGGGGCCACCCGCCGCGCTTGCACAATGCAGTCTGCCGTGGGCAAACCCCACTCCCCAAAGGTCTGCCCCAATCGCCGCTGGTGGGCATCGCTCGCCCGCTCGCTCTCCACCCTGGCCCAGGAGGTGCCTCCGGCCCCGGCCACATCCACCGCGGCGACCCCGGCCTCCACCAGCCGCCGCACCACGGGGGCCGAAATGCCGTTGCCGACCTCCTTGGCAATCACTGGCACCGGCAGCGCCGCGCAGAGCAGCTCTATTTTCTTGAACAGTCCTTTGAAGTTGGTGTCGCCTCCGGTCTGCACCGCCTCCTGCAGTGGGTTGAGGTGCAAAATCAGTGCGTCGGCTGCCAGCTTGTCTACCACGCGGCGGCACTGGTCGAGACCGTAGCCGTAGTTGAGCTGCACCGCCCCCAAATTCGCCAGCAGCAAAATGTCTGGAGCCTGGGAACGCACCGCAAACGTCTCCATCACGTCGGGATTTTCGACCCCGACCCGCTGAGAGCCAACCCCCATGGCCAGCCCGTAGCGCTGGGCCACCGCCGCCAGCCGTCGGTTGATCTGGTGGGCCGCTTCGGTGCCCCCGGTCATCGACGAAATCAGCAGCGGTGCCCCCAGCCGATGCCCCAAAAACACCGTACCCAGGTCGATATCTTGGTAGTCGAGCTCTGGCAGACAGCAGTGGGTAAACCGGTAGCGCTCTAGTCCGGTGGTTACCTGAGCGCACTGCACCGGCCCCTCTAGGCAAATGCGCAGGTGATCGGCCTTGCGGGCCTGGGTCTCATGGGTGACAGGCAGTAGAGTCACAGGGTTTTCGCCAAATCAACGCCCCCTATCCTAGAAAAAATCGGGCCGCTTGGGGTGCGATCGCACACCAGACGTAACACCCCCCATTCCCTAGGCCCGCTTCAACAGCTCCACGCCGTCTCGCCCGTCCGTCTCCTGCAAAAATACCTTCACCGACTCATCCTTTGCCGTGGGCAGGGTCTTACCCACAAAGTCAGGGCGCACAGGCAGTTCTTGGTGACCCCGGTCAATCAGCACCGCCAGACGAATGGCGCTAGGCCGACCGTAGTCGATCACCGCATTGAGGGCAGCGCGAATGGTGCGTCCGCTAAAGATCACATCGTCTACCAGCACGACGACGCGATCGCTGATGTCAAAGGGAATCTCTGTGCGGACTGGGGTGCGCGTACTAATTTTGTCCAGGTCATCGCGATACAGGGTGATGTCGATCGCCCCTACCGGCAGGTCTACCCCCTCTAACCGCTGAATCTGCTGGGCCAGCAGGTGGGCTAGGGGCACGCCTCGGGTGTAAATACCCAGCAGCACCAGGCGGCTGAGGTCGCCGCCCCGCTCCACCACCTCCGACGCCAGTCGGTTCAAGGTGCGGCGCATTTCCTCCGCCGACAAAATCTCGACCACATTGCTGCTTGTATTCATGCCCCGACCTCCTGGCAGCTGTAAAGCCCCACTATACCTGACTTACAGGGGCCGCTCGTGAAACCTATCGGTGGCGGACAGCCGAAGAAAAGTCGTAATAATTCAAAGTTCAAAATTGAAAATTCAAACCTCTGGCGGGCCGTTGCCAACGAATTACCTGACAGCCGTAGTCACCCAGGCGAGGACTAGTACATCAAGGCAGAAATAAGCTTACTATTCAGGCAGTTTAAAGCACTGATTCATTAACAATTTTGCATTTTGAACTTTGCATTTTGAATTTCGCGCAGCAGTACTAGGCGATCAAACATCCCAAAAGCGTTTGCTCGTTTTACCTAGCCCCGATTTTTAATCGTCATCACCTGCACAATCTGCTGAGCCAGGGAGCTGGGAATTTCTAAAATTCGGTACAGGTCTTCTAAAAACGCCTGCTCCTGGGGGGTAACGGTGCGGTCAGACAGCACCAGATCGGTGGCGATCGCAAAGGCTGTTTCCCGCAGATCCTGAGGCAAAACGGCCTTGGCCTGGTCAACCATCACCCCCGGCCCCTCGGTCTTGAGGCGCGTCAGCAACAGATCAAACAGGTGGTGCACGGCGTCTTTGGAGTAGCTGCTAAACAACGCCATGCGCGACAGCAGCATCGTCATATCCTGACCCTCCTGATCGGCTAGATAGCCGTCAGCGGCGATCGCCACTAGCGCAATGCTGGCCAGCGCCTCAGCGGTGCCCATGGATGACTCGGTCATGGCGATTTTTCCTGATATTCTTGGCACAAAGCCCTACGTGTCCCTATTTTTGCCCTAAATCCGACACGGCGCAATCCTGTTGTGAGGAGTCTTTACCTCGGAGGCGGCATTACGGTTGGCACCCTATTTCTCTGCGTGGCATCCGCCAAAATACGTAACTTTGTGATCAAACTCACTGTTCGCCGTGATAAATCCGCTAGGCTTCCAGGAACCTTCCAGGGATACTGAAATTGACTCAACTTTAGCCGAGTCATCTACAGGGAACACACAACCAACCGGCAAGCCTGCAAGGGACTGCCGGTTTTTTTTGACCCTACTTGCCCGACGCCTGGTGGTAAAACTGCTGCATGTCCTCAAACCAGAGCCGCCGCGACTCTTCCCAGGTGTAGAACATGTGCCCCCCCTGAAAATGCCGCAGGGTGAGATTTGGCTGTAGCTCCGGGTTGAGGTTCATCAGATCCCGTAGGTGCTCTGACGAAAAGTAGGGTGTCACCAGGTCATAAATGCCGTGGGTAATGTAGACCTGGAGGTAGGGGTTGAGGGCCACGCCCACCCGCAGGTCATCCACCGAGCCTGCAAAGCCCTGGCGGTAGTCGCTCTCGGGCAAAAACTCCCAGGCTTTAAATACCTCAAAGCTGAGCAGGTTGTAGGTCAGGGTGGTGTTCACCCCCAAGGTCGAGCGCAGGTGGCTGTTGATGGCTCCAGTAAACAGGCGATCGATACCCTCTAAGGTGGGGTCAGTACCCTCATGCATCAGGCGATCGGGGAAGGGGTCTATAGCAGTGACTGAGCCATCATAGAGACCCAAAATGCGCTGCTGGTGGCGCAGCAGTTCGCGAGCAAACACCACAATGTCAATGCGGCCCCGGTGGCGCTGCACCACCTCGGGCGACAGGCCAATCAGATGGGCCAGCTGACCAAAGACCCGCTGCTGGTCTTCGCCAGAGGCGGTGCTGCCCAGGGCCAGCAAGGGAATTAGGGACTTGCGCGCAAAGTCGGCGGCCTTAGCCCCGTGGGTGGCGGGGCTGTCGGTGGTGTCAACCTGCCCGTGGTACACCGCCGTAGCCGCCATCGACGGAATCACCGTCGCCCAGCCGCTGAGGCTGTAGTCGGTGCCCTCCAGCAGCATAAACTCCATCACGGGCGAAATCAGCACGGCCCCGCACAGGCCCACCCCATAGTCTTGCTGAAGCTTGCGGCAAAGCTTGGCCACCCGAAAGCCGCCGTAGCTCTCCCCGGCAATGAACACCGGCGACAGCCAGCGGTGGTGCGCCGAGAGATAGCCCTGAATAAATTCGCCTAGGGCGTTGAGATCGCGATCGACCGTCCAGAATTTTTTGGCCTTCTCGTCGGGTTTATCCTCGCCTTTTTCGGCGGGCTTATCATCAGATTTCTCGGCTTTAGCGTCGTCTGGGGACAAAACTCGGCTAAAGCCCGTGCCCACCGGGTCAATAAAGACTAAGTCGGTAAAGCTCAGCCAGCTTTCGTTGTTATCGGCCACCTCTACCGGCGGGCGCGGCAGGCTGCCGTCGGCGTTAAACACCACCCGGCGCGGCCCCAGAGCCCCCACATGCAGGTAGGCCGATGCCGCCCCTGGCCCGCCGTTAAACACGAAGGTAATGGGCCGCTGAGCTGAGTCTTGGTCAGCAACGGTGTAGGCCACGTGAAACAGCTCAGCCACGGGCTTGTCGTGTTCGTAGAGGGTTTGCCACTGGGCTGAAGCGGTGTAGGTCTGGTCACCCAGCATGTGCTCGGAGGTGTTGCCCTGACGTTGGGTGTGATCTGGCATGGAGATGCGGGGTTGAAGACTCTACTTGTTATAGCGCGGTCGGTCGACTTCAGAATAGGCGCAGGCCTTGTGGAGGGGAATGCGATCGCATCCCTACAAGAGCAGACACATGACTCGCTAACGATTAAATTAGGTTAAGCCAAATCTGCCTTACCTTAGGAGTTGAGACCCATGAGATGGCTCCTGCCCAACATTATCAGCGCCTTTGATAACGTCTATAGCGGCTGGATTTTATGGAACTTGTTTTTGGCGGCGATTCCGCTGCTGCTGAGCTTTAGTTTGTTTCGCCGCCAGAGCCTGTCTAACCGATGGTTTTTGGCGGCCTGCGTACTGGTGGGGATAATTGGCGTGCTGGGGCTAGGGCCTCGCATCCCTCGTGCTGTGCAAGGGCTCTACAACCTGCTCCAAGACAACTCCAGTCCGTTCTCCTGGTTTGAGCTGCTGTGGCTACTGACGGTTACGGCCTTTGCCGGTCTCCTCAGTCTGAAAATTTTTAAGACCAAGCAAGATCCCGAGGGCTGGCTGTGGTGGGTGGGGCTGGTGGTGTTCTTGATCTTTCTACCCAATGCTCCTTATGTCCTCACCGATATTATTCATTTGATTCGAGGCACCAGCTCGGGACAGATTCGCATTTTGGTTGTGGCTCTGGTGTTCATTCCCCTTCACGCAGCCGCCATTTTGCTGGGGTTCGAAGCCTACGTCGTCTCGATTCTCAACCTGGCTGCCTACCTCAAGCAGCACGGGGCCAAAGCGATGATCTTGCCCCTCGAGCTAACCATTCACGCGCTGAGCGCGGTGGGCATCTATCTAGGCCGATTTCTGCGCTTTAACAGCTGGGATCTGGTCACTGACCCCACTGGCGTCATCGCCTATACCCTCGATGCCCTGACCTCAAAACAACCAGCAGCCGTTATCTTCGTCACATTTGTTATTTTGGCCAGCCTTTACTGGGTGATGAAACAAATCACCCTGGGGCTGAAGCTGCGCATTCGCTACGCCCGCCAGGGCATAGATGCGCTCGACTAGGGCGATTCCCGAAGGGATACTCGTTCCGAGTCGGAGCCCGAACGCTGCGCGAATCGCCTCAGCCTCCGGAATCCGCTGTGCAGCAACTGTAGGCAGAAGCGGGCACCTTAGCCCTAGCGTTACTTTAGGCAGCCATGTCCTTTAAAACCAGTGTCCAGCACTTTCAAAACCTGGTGACCTCTTTTCACCCGGTCATAGTAATCGACACGGTGGAAGAAGAACGGGTACAGGGGCTGATTAAGGCCGCCTGTGCTGACATGCAGATGGCCGTGTTTGAGTGGAGCGTTGCCCAGGGGCTGATGCGATCGCCCGACAGCCCTGACAACCGCTGGCAAAACGAGTACGCGCCCCCCGGCACCAAGCGCGGCCAAGCCCTGCCCAAAACCACCGACCCCCTCGACATGCTGCGCCACATTCAAGAGATGAGCTTTAAGGCCGTCTTTTGGCTCAAAGACTTTGCCGAACACCTTAAAGATCCGGTGGTTGCCCGTCAGTTCCGCGAAGTATCCCAACAGTTTTCCTTCCACAGCTCAACGCTGGTGCTCAGCGGCAGCGGCTATGCCCTACCGCCAACCATTGCGCAGAACGCCGTCTATTTAGATATCAAGCTGCCCAAACCTGAAGAGCTCTATAAGGCTGTTTCCGACACCGTGAAGACCCTCCAGGGTCAAGTTGCAATCAACTTAAATCCGGATGATGTACGAGCCTTGGTATCAGCTCTCCAGGGCATGACCCTACACCAAGCTCGAAAAGTTGTATCCTATGCAGCTCGGCATGACGGCAAACTCGACGTCAGTGATGTGAAGTGGGTACTAGAACGCAAGGCCAGAGTCATTCACGAAGAGGGTCTACTCGACTACTTCCCACCCGAAACCAACCTGACCGAGCTAGGTGGGTTTGAAGGGCTCAAGCGCTGGCTGGCCTACGCCAAAGTGGGCTTCACACCCCAGGCTCGTCACTACAACCTGCCCGCCCCCAAAGGCATTTTGATCGTGGGCATTCAGGGCTGCGGCAAGTCGCTGGCCGCCAAAACCATCGCCCGCCAGTGGAGCCTCCCCCTGCTCAAGCTCGACGCTGGCCGCCTCTACGACAAGTACGTTGGCGAGTCCGACAAAAACTTTCGCCGCGCCGTCACCCTGGCCGAAACCATGGCCCCCTGCATTCTCTGGATTGACGAGATCGAAAAGAGCATGGGGCAAACCAGCAGTGAAGCCGATGGCGGGCTGAGCCGTCGCCTATTCGGCTACTTCCTCACCTGGCTGCAAGAAAAATCCCAGGAAATTTTTGTAGTAGCCACCGCCAATGACCTGTCAGCTATTCCGCCAGAACTGTTGCGCAAGGGCCGCTTTGACGAAATCTTTTTTGTCGATCTGCCCGAGGCCAACGAACGCCACTCCATCCTACAGATACACCTGGGGCGACGGCAGCAGGGTACCGACAACTTTGACCTCAACGAGTTGGTTATTGCCACCGAAGGCTTCAGTGGAGCCGAAATTGAGCAGGCTATTATCACCGCCCACTACCGTGCCCTTTACGAAAACCGCCCTGCCAACACGCCCCTGCTGCTCGACGAGATTAAACGTACCGTGCCCCTCTCTGTCACCCGCCGCGAAGACATCCAGCGGCTGCGAACCCTGGCTCGGGAAAGGTTCGTAGGCGTACGGTAGCGACCCCGCTTCACGGCCCCCGTCAACCAACTGCGCTCTGCTAGGCGAGTTTTCAGAGCTTTTGCAGCCCAAATTTAACCCATCAAGCTTGCCGGAGCTTGGTAGTCAGGCGTCTAAATAATCGAGCGCCATTTGAAGAGACGTGCAGTCAACCTTGAAGGAATCTTGAGACGGTCGAACGCGCTTACGGCCAGGATTAGAGAAGTCTATGGTTTTTAACGACTCTGGGGTAACCTGACCCCGAACGCCGCACCACCGGCCATTAAGCCCACTAATTTGGCGACGATGGGCCCAGCGACTTGACCAGCCCGGAGAGTAAAGTTCGACAACCTTAACGCCGCTACTAGGCTGCTCGGGGTTCTGCAACCCCAAGCGATTGAACGCCATATGACTAAGGGCCGCACCGTGAACAGCGACTACGACCTTAACATCGCGGGTAATCGACCATTTTTGAGCACAGGTTAAGTCTTCAAAGTAATACGTTTTGAAGCCCTTGCCTTCGAGGAACTGAGTTACTTCATCGTTGTTGATTAAACAGCGATTTCCTTTACGGGGGATGAAAATTTTCTCGACGCCTAAAGACTCACAGCCCGAAAACTCAGCTTCATTAAATAAGGCCGCGTGGAGATTGTAAAGCTTTGAATCTATCTCAGCAACTGCTTTTTCGTTTATGATCGGGGTGAACTGAAGCGCTTCTGGGCTAGTAGCTGCGTCAGAGCGAACGACCGAGAGCGAGACCACTTTGCCATGCACACTATTGTCGGTGTAAATGACTGGAATGTCCAAGGTTTTAAAGACCTCACGAGCCAGGTTAGGGGCCCGTTCTCTAAGAATTACGTGAACATCTATGTCTTGGCCCAAGCGTTTGCTCAACACTTGCTTTGCAAACAAAGCTGGGGCCGCTAGGTTTTCAATAACGTGGCCTATATTGACATCTAACTCTTGTCGACCATCAAACAAAAATTTTTCTGGATAGTCTAATACCTGAACCCCTTTGACAGCTTTGTAGAACGCTTTACGAAGCTTTGCGCGTTTAGACCACACTTTTCTGGGGCCAGTCTCGCCAGAGTTGACGCTTACTTTGACCTGTAGCGGATGCAAATATTCCTCGGGAAGAAATATCCTTTCAATTGCCGGGCGCAATGTATCTCCTAGCGCCGTGGGATAAGAAAAAATCATTGAAGCAGGAATTTTTATCTCAGGCAAAACTTCAACAAATGACAACTCCATACCTGGCTCTCTTTCCATTAAAACTTAACAGACTTAAAAAAGGTTAGCTTTCGCTCTTTAGAAGAGCACAAGGATTACTAGACATAAAAGTTTTTACGGCTGATTTTACAATCGTCAGAGCTATATACTCTAAAGTTTTAATGAAATAGTCTGCACCCTTAATCATAGCTTGACAGTTTAGACTTTGCTCAGAGGTCTTTATGTATGCACTCACCCATGCCTCTAACAAGAAATATGAGTGCTGCACTAGAGCTGTGCCAAGTCTACAACTCAAGTCGGTTAACCGCAACGACTGCCTTTGCTTTCATTAGTTAATGGGTGATTTAGCGACTTGAGTTCTCTGTTGATTGACATCCGGCAACGAAATCAGTGAAGGCTACAGATGTCACTGTCAGGGTGAAGGATTTCAGGACTTGAAGTGGTTTAAAGAAACAGAACTTAATCAGTGCTCTGCTGTATACCGCATTTTTAGTACCTTCCCTTAGTGCTCCGATGCTCACCTTTGGGAGCGACTATTTTGAATGGAATCAGTTGGACTGTCACCACTATGGGCTAGTCCCTTAGCCAAGCGACTGGCGATCGCCTCAACCGATACGATGAGCTGCTGCGCCTGTACTATCCGCCAGATTCATCAGGAAGCGCTCGCTACGCCAATGCCACCCATCACTTCTATAATCCAAGGCTGTGGCCAGGTAGCCAACATTAATGGCGCAGAACGTCTGCCAAGCCTGTAGCGTGGCTCGATACATCTACTGAACTCTGCCTGGTGCTGGTGCCCCATCCCCCCGTGGTGACAACCTTGACAAGTGTTTATAAATGTTAAATTGATAAAGCGTTTTCACTAAGCCCCCAGATATGCCCAAATCGGACGCTTCCGCCAAGAAAACCGCTGCCTCTAGCAAAGGCCGAGCGTCCACCAATGGCAATCAGCACACCAGCCTTGCCCACCACCACGCCGCCCTTGACGACAACGTCATTCGCATTCGCGGAGCCCGGCAGCACAACCTCAAGAATCTGGACCTAGAGATTCCCCGCAACCAGCTGATTGTATTTACGGGGGTGTCGGGTTCGGGCAAGTCGTCCCTGGCTTTTGACACAATTTTTGCCGAAGGGCAGCGTCGCTACGTGGAGTCGCTGAGCGCCTACGCCCGCCAGTTCCTCGGCCAGGTCGATAAGCCCGATGTGGACGCGATCGAGGGGCTGAGCCCAGCCATTTCCATTGACCAAAAATCAACCTCCCACAACCCCCGCTCGACGGTGGGCACGGTGACGGAGATCTACGACTACCTGCGTCTGCTCTATGGCCGGGCGGGCGATCCTCACTGTCCGATCTGCGATCGCAGCATCTCCCCGCAGTCGATCGACCAGATGATCGATCGGGTGATGGCCCTGCCCGATCGTACCCGTTTTCAGATTCTCGCCCCCGTAGTGCGGGGCAAAAAGGGCACCCACAAAAAGCTGCTCTCTAGCCTGGCCTCCGAGGGCTTTGTGCGGGTGCGGGTCAACGGCGAACTGCGGGAACTGACCGACAACATCGAACTCGACAAAAACTACAGCCACCACATTGAAGTGGTGGTCGATCGCCTGGTCAAAAAAGAGGGCCTGCAAGATCGCCTGGCCGATTCGCTGCGGACTTGTCTAAAGCGATCGGAGGGGATCGCGGTGATCGACATTCTGGCCGACAAGCCTCAGGAAACGCCTGCTACTGAGCCGGGCAGCAACGTGGTATCTCTGACCGCTCGCCTGCCTCAGGCGACAGACTTCCAGGCCGCCGAGGCCGAAGGCAGCTACAGCCTGCCCAAGGAACTGGTGTTTTCTGAAAACTTTGCCTGCCCCGAGCACGGCGCGGTGATGGAGGAGCTGTCGCCTCGGCTGTTTTCCTTTAACTCACCCTACGGAGCCTGTCCCCACTGCCACGGGTTGGGCAGCCTGCGGACGTTTTCGGCGGAGCTGGTGGTGCCGGATCCGGCCTTGCCGGTGTATGCGGCGATCGCCCCCTGGTCGGAAAAAGACAACACCTACTACTTCTCGCTGCTCTACAGCGTCGGCCAGGCCTTTGGCTTCGAAATCCAGAGCCGGTGGGATCAGCTCACCCCTGAGCAGCAGCACATCGTGCTCCACGGCAGTGACGAGAAGATTTATATAGAGTCAGACTCGCGCTACCGCGAGCGCAAGGGCTATCAGCGTCAGTACGAGGGGGTGCTGCCCATCCTCGACCGGCAGTATAAAGACAGCAGTTCTGAGCTGCACAAGCAAAAGCTCGAAAAATATCTGATCGACCAGACCTGCGAGGTCTGCCACGGCACCCGGCTCAAGCCCGAGTCCAACGCGGTGCGTATCGGCCCCCACTCTATCAGCGACCTCACCAATGTTTCCATTCGCGAGTGCCTTAAACGCATTCGTCAGCTGGTGGGCGAAGAGGAGTCGGGCGAAGCGGGCAATGCCCCCAAGCTCTCGGCCCGGCAGCTGCAGATCGGTGCCCTGGTGCTGCGCGAGATTCGCGCCCGGCTGCAATTCATGATGGATGTGGGGCTGGACTACCTGACCCTGCACCGCACCGCCATGACCCTGTCGGGGGGCGAGGCCCAGCGCATTCGCCTGGCCACCCAGATTGGCTCGGGCCTGACCGGGGTGCTGTATGTGCTGGATGAGCCCAGCATTGGCCTGCACCAGCGCGACAACGATCGCCTGCTCAACACCCTCTACCGCCTGCGCGACCTGGGCAACACCCTAATCGTGGTCGAGCACGACGAAGACACAATCCGCGCCGCTGACTATTTAGTCGATATTGGCCCTGGGGCGGGAGTGCATGGCGGGGCGATCGTCGCCGAGGGCGATCTCAAAACCCTGATGACGGCGAAAGACTCCCTCACCGGAGCCTACCTGTCGGGGCGCAGCAGCATTCCTACGCCTGCGGAGCGACGACCGGGGAATGGGCGATCGCTCTCGATCAAAAACGCCCACCGCAACAACCTGAAAAATTTGGATGTCGAGCTGCCCCTGGGGGCGCTGGTGTGCATCACCGGGGTCTCGGGCTCGGGCAAATCGACCCTGGTGAACGAGCTACTCTACCCGGCCCTTCAGCACCACTTTGGCAGCAAGGTGCCATTCCCCAAGCACATGGACAAGCTGGACGGGCTAAAGGCGCTAGATAAGGTGATCGTCATTGACCAATCGCCCATTGGGCGCACGCCCCGCTCCAACCCCGCCACCTACACGGGCGTGTTCGACGTGATCCGCAACCTGTTCACCGAAACTATCGAGGCCAAGGCGCGGGGCTACAAGGCGGGGCAGTTCTCGTTTAACGTCAAGGGCGGGCGCTGCGAGGCCTGCGGCGGCCAGGGCGTCAACGTGATTGAGATGAACTTTCTGCCCGATGTCTATGTGCAGTGCGAGGTGTGCAAGGGGGCGCGCTACAACCGCGACACCCTGCAAGTCACCTACAAGGGCAAAAACATCTCCGACGTGCTGAATATGACTTCTGAGGAAGCCCTGGTTTTCTTCGAGAATATCCCCCAGGCCGCTAGCCGACTGCAAACTATGGTGGATGTGGGTCTGGGCTACATTCGCCTCGGCCAAACCGCCCCCACCCTCTCCGGTGGCGAGGCCCAGCGGATGAAGCTGGCCTCGGAGCTGGCCCGCCGCTCAACGGGCAAAACCCTGTACCTAATCGACGAGCCGACCACTGGCCTCTCCTTTTACGACGTGCACAAGCTGCTGGATGTGGTGCAGCGCCTGGTGGATAAGGGCAACTCGGTGCTGATGATCGAGCACAACCTGGATGTGATTCGCTGCGCCGACTGGATTGTGGACCTGGGGCCGGAGGGGGGCGATCGCGGTGGCGAGCTGATCGCCGTGGGCACCCCCGAGAAGGTGGCTCAGGTAGCAGGTTCTTACACTGGCAAGTACCTGGCCAAGGTGCTAGAGCAGCACCCCGCCGTCGATAAAGCGGCATCGGCTGGATAACGAATCCATTACGGCTCTTGATGTACTCGAATTCGCCCTTTTTGGACAATCCATAGTTTTCCGACAATCTCTTCGCGTTCTAGACCGCCAATTAAGGTTTTTATAGCATCCAGCAAATCCTTTGGCTCTGGACGTGATGGCAGCCTCAGCACAGCAATGCCACAGTAATGTGACGGTCTGAATTGAAGGGGGTTGCTGAAGTCTAGGTCGAGGGTTACCAAACAGCGCCCTTCCTGACGGCAGACCTCAATTAAGTTTTCGTCTGGCGTAGAGGTTAAGCCTTGCTCTACCACCGTCGCTGTATCGTGGCCCGCTTGTTTGAGCAAATCCAGACCGCGCTGGCCAAGGTTCTCGTCTAGCTTCAGCCTCACGCACTGGCCTCCAGAGGAATATCGATCCAGCGATCGCGGCTCATTTCTGCGCCGTAGGCTAAGCAGGCGTAAATGTCGGCTTCTTCTAAGCTCGGGTAGTCTTCTAGCAGCTCAGCTATGGTCATGCCGCTGGCTAAGAAGTCCAGTATCAGCGAAACCCAAATGCGATGCCCTCGAATGCAAGGCTTGCCAAAACAAATATTGGGGTTAACGGTAATCCGGGAGAGTAGTTCTTCGCGGGTCATGGTCAGGAGCCTGGGTGGTTATTCCCAATTATCTTGTCCTAGCTCTGGATTTACCAGTGTCAGCAGCGCCACAGTGCCGAAAGGGAAGGTCGAGCTATGATCATGTTGCATAGCGAATCTCATTCTGGCTTAGCGCCTATGACTCTCACTACGGCTAAATGGACTCTGGGTGATTACCATCAGATGATCGCATCTGGCATTTTAGACAACCGCCAGGTGGAGCTATTGAACGGGGAGATTGTTGAAATGGCACCCGAAGGGCCAGAGCATGCTTACCTGGGGGATGAGACTGGTAAATACTTAGGAACTCTGCTGGGCGATCGGGCCAGGGTGCGCGAAGGACGGCCCATTACCCTGGCTTTCAACTCAGAACCAGAGCCCGATATTGCGGTTGTGCGTGCGCTGGGAGAGGTTTACCGACAGCGGCACCCCTATGCCGAAGATGTCTTCTGGCTGATCGAATTTTCAAATACCAGCTTGGCTAAAGACCTCAAGCCCAAGCGCCAGCTCTATGCAGCGGCAGAGATTCCAGAGTATTGGGTCGTTAACCTCAAGGCGAGACATTTAGTCGTCTTTCGTGATCCTAGACAGGGCGATTACCATCGAGAAGAAACGCTTAGCGAGGGCATGGTGGCCTCGTTAGCATTTCCTGAGATTGCTATTTCCGTGAGTCGTTTGCTCGGGCTGTAACGCTTTTTTGCAACAGCCTCTTAACGAGCAAGGGTGAGGGAAGTTAACCTTCTCTCACCCTTGCTGCTGGGCTAAATTTTAGGAAATGGTGGCTGAGCGGAGTCGTTCGTTTTGCGTCTCCCAAAGGGAGAAAGCTACCGTTTTGGCGTTACGCCGCTAGCTTGGGTTTGCGGGTGGGGCGTTTGCGATCGCTCTTTCGCACACCCCCAGCCATTTCATATTCGTTGCTGTCTTTGCCGTAGCGGGTGGCGACCCCCAGCAAAATGCGCTCCGAAAAGTCACGGACAACCTGCTCAGCGTCTTGAACGGCGTTGGCAGCCTGGTCAAGCAGAGAGAGGGATTCGTTGTAGTCGTGGAGCTTTTGGCGCAGGTCTTCGATCGCCTGGGTGTAGGCGGTGGTGGTGATGCCGTTGCCCAGGTCAAGGTCTTTTTCAATCGACTGGGCACCCGCGTTCCGTTTTTCGGCCAGGGTGAGGTATTTGGAGGTGCGTTTTTGGCGAGGCATGGGGTTAGATGACCCTATTGAAACTGCTCTTTGACTGTAGCGATCGCTGTAAGTCAGCAAGACTAGGGTTTTCGCGGATTTGGGTTGGATAGTCTGTGTTGTTTTGGCCCCAGTTGAGCGGGGTTGTGTAAAGGGAGTGACTTTTTGTCGATGGGGCGGGCGCAAAGGCTGGCGGCAAGGGCGTTTTGATGGGTCGGTGGCAGTACGGAGGGTGTTACCCCTGAGGGCACGCGCTGCCGATTGAGAGGAAGCTTTGGGTGTAGTGGTGCTGAGTAACGGGAAGCCGATACAGAGTAATGGGAGGGCAGTACAAAGAAACGAGAGGCTGGTGCAAAGGAACAAGAGACCGTTGCAGAGTAACGGGAGGCCGGTACAAAGAAACACCAGGCCGGTACAGGGTATCGGGAGGTTGTTGCAGAGTAGCG
>JANPIO010000134.1:0-18437 GCA_031425055.1 Phormidium sp. VAR_61_metabat_6 | reverse complement strand
TGCATCGGTCGGTGCGGAGTGCTCTGTTTTTAACAATCCCCTCATGCGTCGAATTGCGCTGGAACGGTCAGTTTGAGCAATGGTTGTATCTTGTAAAGACTCAACGATCGCAGAGATCAGCGCGAGGCGATCGCTGGGTGTTAACTTTAGAACTTGGGCTTTTAGGTCTTGTGACAACATAGATATCTCCCATAATCGAAGAGATTTATTAAAAAACGAGTTTGCCCTTTGTTGACATTTTAATGTTTGGTCAAGCAACTGCACCAGTTTTTTAGAATAGGGCGTGTCATCGCGCAGCATGACGCACCGCTGGTGATTGTAAACATCTTAACCAAAAAATTGATGCGTTGCAGTTAGAAGTATTGATGAGAATTGCCCAATTTCCAGAGCCGACAACGTACCCTACACTTACTGACAACTGCTGATATCGCATACTGAATCATGGATACTTTGCAGGAACAATAATGCAAGTTCCATATTCATTCCACGGAGCGTCAGGGTTGTACATTGGGTGATCTGGAATTGATCGCAGCGGCCATCCATTAACGGTAATTATGCCTATGGGGAAATAGTGGTCAGGCAGTTCTTCGCCCATCATCCATCCACCAGATCCGCCTCCATTAAAGCAGGGAACAGCCAATGCCCCAGGCTGCGATTGGTTTAGATTTACGTCGCCTTGTTGTGTAATAATTAACTGACTATTATCGTTAGAGGTAATTTGTGTATTTTCCCTACCACTGATTAAAGCATTTTCTTGGCCATTGATACTTTGAAGCGTCTCCTGTTCTTTAGTTGAATTCATGAGGGGTGAAACTAAAGATACCAAGCTACCTAGAGCTGCAATAACACCAATAGATACGACCAAAGGATGATCCCCCCAGTTTTTCCAAGACATAATAAGACAACCTTAATCCTAGGCGATTAAATAGGTACTGAATCTATTCCTAAGCAAAAATATTTTGTAATTCTTGTGAACTCCTTAAGAGGTTAGCTTTAGCGAGTTAGGGAGAGAAACCTAGTATAATTATTTCGCCGTCATGGGTCTCGATTGGCCCCTCATCTTCATCTCCCCTCCACGGTTCACGCCGAGCGTCTGTACCAGTACTCTTTTACGTTAAGCCGTTCAACGGAACGGTGACCACACAGAACTCGAAAACTTTGGCACTGTCCGAAAGTAGTGGCACACCAACGAACAGCTAATCCCGCAAATTTAACACGCAGATTGCCGGGCTATGTTCGCTCATACCCTAGCGCCCCCAGCTGAGGGGCAAACTGGGGGCGCTAGGGTATGAGCGTTCTGTCTTCCTGCCTGTTTCTGATTACAAGGCATTGAGATAGGCTGATCGCCCCTAGATGATTCCCTACGATCGCTTGCCCAAGAGCTGATCGCGCAGCGACTTGATGCGATCGCGAAACTTAGCCGCCTCCTCAAAGTCGAGGTTCTTCGCGGCCTCTTTCATCTGCTTCTCAAACTGACCGATCAGTTCGGGAATTTCTTCTAAGGGCAGCTCTTCTTTGTGCTCATAGACCTCTTCAAGCTCGTGGGCGTTGAGGCGGCGCGACACTTCGAGAAACGACAGAATCGAGTTGCTGTTGCGGCGAATAATTGAGGTGGGCGTAATACCATTCGCCTCGTTGTGGGCAGTTTGAAGGGCGCGGCGGCGCTCGGTTTCGCTGATTGCCCGGGCCATGCTGTCGGTGAGATTGTCGCCATAGAGAATCGCTTGACCGTTAATGTGGCGGGCGGCGCGACCAATGGTTTGAATCAGCGATCGCTCTGCCCGCAAAAACCCTTCTTTATCGGCATCTAAAATTGCTACAAGAGAAACCTCCGGCAAATCGAGCCCTTCCCGCAGCAGGTTGACCCCCACCAGCACGTCGTAGAGCCCTTCTCGCAGGTCTTGGATGATCTCAATCCGCTCGATGGAGTGGATCTCGGAGTGCAGATAGCGCACCCGGATGCCGTGCTCGTCGAAGTAGTCGGTCAGGTCTTCGGCCATGCGCTTGGTCAAAGTGGTGATCAGCACCCGCTCTTGGCGAGCGGCCCGCTCCTTAATTTCGCCCAGCAGGTCATCGACTTGACCTTCGGTGGGGCGCACAAAGATTTCGGGGTCGAGCACACCAGTGGGGCGAATGATTTGTTCGACCACTTTGCCGCCTGAGATTTCCATTTCCCAGTTGCCGGGGGTGGCGGAGACAAAGATGCACTGATTCACCTTGTCCCAAAATTCTTCGGCTTTGAGGGGGCGGTTGTCGGCGGCGCTGGGGAGGCGAAAGCCGTGGTCGATCAGCACCATTTTGCGGCTGCGATCGCCGTTGTACATGCCGTGAATCTGGGGAATGGTGACGTGGGACTCGTCGATGACCAGCAGCCAGTCTTTGGGGAAATAGTCGAGCAGACACTCCGGCGGTGCCCCGGCCTGGCGACCGGCTAGGTGGCGGGCGTAGTTTTCTACGCCGTTGCAGTAGCCCACCTCGCGGATCATCTCGAGGTCGTAGCGAGTGCGCTGCTCTAGACGCTGGGCTTCCAGTAACTTCCCCTCTTTCTCTAGCTCCGCTAGACGCTCTAGCAGCTCATCTTTAATCGCTTGGCAGGCTTCTTCGATGCGATCGTCGGGGGTGACAAAGTGCTTGGCTGGATAAATGCTGATGCCTTCCATACTCTGCAATGTGGCCCCGGTGATTGGGTCAACGTAGCGCACGGCGTCAATTTCGTCGCCAAAGAACTCGAGGCGAATGATGCGATCTTCGTAGGCGGGGCCAATCTCTAGCACGTCGCCCTTGACGCGAAACTTGCCTCGGCCCAGGTCTAAATCGTTGCGTGCATATTGAATCGAGGCCAGATCGCGCAGCACCTGGCGCTGGTTGACCTCCATACCCACATGCAGCGGAATCGAGGCTTTCAGGTATTCTGACGGAATCCCCAGACCGTAGATGCAGCTGATCGAGGCGACTACAATTACATCCTTGCGCTCAAACAGCGATCGCGTCGCCGAGTGCCGCAGCATGTCGATCTCGTCGTTGATCGAGGCAGTTTTGGCGATGTAGGTGTCGGTGGTGGGAATGTAGGCCTCGGGCTGATAATAGTCGTAATAGCTAATGAAGTACTCGACGGCGTTGTCGGGGAAAAACTCGCGTAGCTCGTTGCAGAGCTGCGCGGCGAGGGTTTTGTTGTGGGCCAGCACCAGGGCGGGTTTGCCAATGTTGTCGATCACGCGGGCGACAGTGTGGGTTTTGCCCGTGCCCGTGGCCCCCAGCAGAGTCTGGTACTTGGTCTTGTCTTGCAGAAACTGGGTCAGGCCTGCGATCGCATTGGGTTGGTCTCCAGCGGGTTCAAAGGGAGCCTGGATGTTGAAGTCGCCCATAGGTCAGCAATCGGTACAAAGACACTACTACGTTTCTTCATAATGACCGATTTTGTTCTGAATGGTGGTTATGGCTGTTATCAACCGTGGATAGGTGAATTGCTGGGAAGCAAAGGCGTATTTAAGGGCTAAACCGACACCTGTATAATCAGCGCATAGTTGTGCTCTGCGGATACCTGTGATGGATCAAGTATTGGGTTCTCCGCTATTTTTAGGGTCAGTGTTACCGCTGGTTAGCCTGGGAATCATAGGCGTCTTAGGGTGGCAACGGTGGGCTAAATACCAACGATTCAAGGTGCTGCGATCGCTCCCCTCTCCCCCCCAGCACTGGCTGCTAGGCAACATTCCTCAACTGCTAGGGGCGGTCAAAAATCGACAGCTCTTCCAGATCCTATTCGACTGGTCTAGGGAATTTGGCCCCAAGTATGTTTACTGGGTCGGCTATCCGGTGGTGGTGCTCAGCCAGCCCAAGCTGATCGACAGCACCATTGTGCAAGGCACCCGCGACGGTAGCCTGGTGCGCACCGGCCAGTCGCAGCGCGCCTGGAATGACCTGATGGGGCCAATCATGATTGGGCAAGATGGGCCTGAGTGGCAGTGGCGACGCAAGGCCTGGAACCCAGAATTTAGCTCTAGCGGCGTGAGCCACTATTTTGCCCTAGTCGATCAGGCCTGTCATCAAACTGTGATCCAACTGCAAGCCACCGCGCCAGGGGAGCCGGTACCCGTAGACCAGCTGTTTGTGGAGCTAACCATGCGGGTGATTGCGGCTCTGGTGTTGGGCATTCCCCTCAACCCTGGCCAGCCTAGCCCCGAAGGCCCACCCCTAGAGATCGAGCCAGCCTACAACGCTACGGCAGTATTGACCTATCGGTTTTTGCGCATGGCCGTCGGCGAAAAGGCCTGGAAAAAATATTTGCCCACCCAGGCTAGCAAAGACTATTGGGTCGCCCGCAACTACCTGGAGACTTTTTTGCGATCGCGCATCGACCTCGCCCTAGATCTGCGCGACGGCGACCCCGCCGCCTTAGAAAAAGCCAGCCCACTGTTTCAACAGTCAATGTTGGTCAAAATTGCCGCCAAAGAACCCCGCTACACTCGCGCCACCCTGCTGCCCGAAATTGTCGAAATGCTGATCGCGGGCACAGACACCACCGCCCACACCCTGTCCTTTGCGGTGGGCGAGCTAGCCCTAAATCCCTCGGTGTTTCGGCAAGCTCAGACCACCGTCGATCGCGTCTTTGACCAACAAAACGCCATCACCCTAGCCAGCCTTAAAGAGTTGAGCTATCTGCAAACGGTAGTCAAAGAAACCCTGCGGCTCTATTCCGTTGCCTCAGGTACTACGTCGCTGCAAGTGACCCGAGACATGGTCGTCGACGGCGTTGAAGTACCGGCTGGAGCGCGCCTGTTTTGGTCTACCCTTGGGGCCGGGCGCGACTCCGAGTCCTATCCCCAACCCGACACATTTTGGCCCGATCGCTGGCTCACCGAAGACCGCCAGACCCCACCCCCGCCGATGATTGACTTTGGCTCTGGCCCCCACCGCTGCCTGGGCGAACACCTGGCCATGCTGGAGTCCATCCTGATGCTGGCTTATCTGCTGCGGCACTTTGACTGGGAGCTTGTGAATGGGCGATCGTCGGTGGAAAACCTGAAACAGAATTTGCTGATCTACCCCGTCGATAGAATGCCGGTCTATCTGCGACGCCGCAGCCGTTAGGCGAAGAGTCATCCGTCCACATTGAGCATGCCGTGCTTTGGCAGAGGGTTAGTGGCCTTTAAAGAGACCCTGGGGCGATCGCACTTTAAGAATAGTGAAGCCCTCAACTCAATTCTGCCTTTCACCGTAAGGCATTGTTACGGCCAGCCCTGCCGGGTCACAGGGCTTTTTATAATAGAGGTGTAGCCGCACTGCCCCTGGCCTGGCTCCATCACTGTCTCTATCGCTGCACCTAGAGAGCCTAAAACGCGGGCCTGCAAAACAGGAGACTCACCGCCATGTTTAAGAAAATTCTGGTTGCTCTCGACAACTCTGCCCGTCGCCACGAGATCTTTCAAAAAGCCCTCGACCTGGCTAAAGCTACCCATGCGGACCTAATGCTCGTGCACGTGCTTTCGGCCTACGAAGAAGGCAGCCCCGGCATTCCCATTCGCTCTTACCAAGCCTACTACCCCGTGCTCGAAGACTCGACCTGGCGGCTCTACCAAAAACGCTGGGAAGAATTTGAGGCCCAGGGCATCGCCCAGCTGCGGCAAGAACTCGATCGCGCCCGACAGGGGGGCGTTAGTGCCGAATTTACCCAGACCTCTGGAGAACCTGCCGCCACCATCTGCGACATAGCTAGCTCCTGGGACGCTGATTTGATTATGGTGGGTAGCCATGGCCGCAAGGGTCTCAGCGAGCTGCTGTTGGGCAGCGTCAGCAACTACGTCATGCACCACGCCGACTGCTCAGTGCTGGTGGTGCACCACCACAACGGCCACCTAACTGCGCCCGCCGAGACCGCCACGGCCAGGGCTAAAACCTAGCGCTGCCTATCGATAGCTTCTCACTCCGCAAAAAAATGGCTCCTAGCTGACGGGCCAGGAGCCAAACTACAAATTAACTGAGTAAGAGTAATGCGTTATGGGCGGTAAGCGATGACCGTTCGGCCAGCAAACAAACTCCGGTAATGACCAGCAGCCTTAGGCCTTACGGGAGTAGTACTCAACCACAAGCAGTTCGTTGACGTTGAGGGCCACCCACTCGCGCTCAATGATGCCATTGACTTTGGCGGTGAGCTTGGCTTTGTCAAGCTCGAGGTGGGCAGGCACGTTGGCCAAACCGGGGAACTCCAGGTTGGCTTCGACCAATTTTTTGGAAGCTTCGCGGTCGCGCACGGTGATCACATCGCCAGCCCGGCACTGATAGCTAGGAATCGACACCACGCGGCCATTTACGCAGATGTGGCCGTGGTTGACCACCTGCCGCGCCGAAGGAATGGTCGGCCCAAACCCAAGGCGAAACACGGTGTTGTCGAGCCGCATTTCGAGCAGCTGTAGAATCACCAAACCGGTCGAACCACCGGCCCGACGAGCTTTCTTCACGTAGCGAAGCAGCTGCTTTTCGGTCAGACCGTAGTTAAACCGCAGCTTCTGCTTTTCTTCTAACCGGACTGCGTACTCAGACTTTTTCTTGCGGTCTTGACCGTGCTGCCCCGGCGGATAAGCCTTACGGGGGGACTTGCGGGACAGACCCGGTAGCTCACCCAAGCGGCGTACAACCCGCAGGCGAGCGCCTCTATATCGCGCCATAAACGTTTACTCTCCGAACAATGTCTAACGTTGGAAGCAATTTCCAAAGATTCCAATCTTAGCGCTAATGCGCGATTGGATCAATGTTTAACAGAGGGAATTTGGATTTTAGATAAACGGTGCAGAGAACCCTCATTCACCCCCTACCCATCCATCCCTTACCCATCTACTCTCTAATGCTGACTCAGGCGGCTCAGGAACGACTTGAGGCGAACACTACGGGGATTGCTAAACACGTCCTTGGGCACGCCTTCTTCTTCAATTACGCCATCGTTGAAGAACAACACCCGATTAGAAACCTCGAGGGCAAACTGCATTTCGTGGGTGACCACAATCATGGTCATGCCCTCTTCGGCGAGCTGGCGCATGACGCCCAGCACCTCGCCCACCAGTTCGGGGTCGAGGGCGCTGGTGGGCTCGTCAAACAGAATCGCTTCGGGCCGCATGCAAAGGCTGCGGGCGATCGCCACCCGCTGCTTTTGCCCGCCGGAGAGCTGCTCGGGGTAGGCATCGGCGCGATCGCCCAGACCCACCTTAGCTAGGTACTGGCTAGCCAAATCGCGACAGTCGGCCTCGGAATGCTTGAGCACCCTGCGGGGCGAGAGCATCAGATTCTCAATTACCGTCAGGTGGGGAAACAGGTTGAAGTGCTGAAACACCATGCTCACCTGGCTGCGCAGGTGGTAGAGCGCCTTCCAGGGCAACTTTTGGGCCGACATATCTTGCCCCATCACCTCTAGGCGGCCCTGGTTAATGGCCTCTAGCCGGTTGAGGCAGCGCAGAAACGTGCTTTTGCCGCAGCCCGAGGGGCCAATAATCGACACCACGTCCCCTTTGGTAAAGGTGGTGCTTACCCCCTTCAAAACGTCTAGCGAGCCGTAGCTTTTATACAAGTTTTCGCAGGCAATCACAGACGTGGCGATCGCGGGCATGGTGGTCGTCATGGGCGGGTGCAATGACAGGGCTTAGTCTCTACCAGAAAATCACTGGCAACCGGAGACATCTGTATTGCAAAATACATTTTATCCCGGATGGAATTGACTATTGTGCAACACAATCCGGATTGCCACTATCCGGGGGCTGATCTGTCGTAGAGTATTGCCGACCATGGTTTTTCGTCCGTTTGGCTCACGCTGGTTAAAACGCTGCTTGGCCCTGGTGCTGGGACTGCTGCTCGGAATTGGGGCAGCCCAGCTAGCTGGTCTAGCTCAGGATGCTCCAGCGGTGTGGGAAGTGGGCACCGAACCCGCCTTTCCGCCCTTTGAAATGAAGGATGAAGCTACCGGCCAACTGGTCGGCTTTGATATTGACCTGGTGACGGCCATGGCAAAAGCCGCTGGGCGAGAGGTTAAATTCATTACCCTCCCCTTTGACGGACTGATCCCGGCTCTGCAATCAAAAACCATCAGTGCCGCCATCAGCGGCATGACCATTACCGCCGAACGGGCCCAAACCATCGACTTTACGCGGCCCTACTTTAAGGCGGGTCTGGCGATCGCCGTCCAACAAGACGACGACTCGATTAAAACCCTAGACGACCTCAAGGGTAAGCGTATTGCCGTGGCGATCGGCACTACCGGGGCCGACCAAGCCGGCCAAGTGGAAGGGGCCACCGTCAGCACCTTCGACAACTCTCCTCTAGCCCTGCAAGAGCTGCTTAACGGCCGGGTAGATGCCGTGATTAACGACCTGCCCGTCACCCTCTATGCCATTCGAGAAGCCAATTTGCAGGGTCTAAAAATCGTCGGTGAACTGGTCACCGAAGAGTATTACGGCATTGCCATACCCAAAAATTCTGAAAATCTGGCGGCAATGAATGACGCCCTTGCTACCCTGCTGCAAGACGGCACCTACGCCGAGATCTATCAGCGCTGGTTTTTAGCGGAGCCACCAGAGCTACCCTTGGTCGCCCCGGCCCTAGCCCAGGCCGGTACGGCCCAAGGACTCAACTGGGGACGGCTGTTCCAAAACCTGATGAAAGGCGCGTGGATCACCATTCTGCTAACCGCATCCTCGTTCTTTATCGGGCTAATAGGTGGGTCGCTGGTGGCCTTTGCCATGATTTCGCCCTTTAAACCTCTGCGCTGGCTGTGCCGCATCTACGTTGACTTCTTTCGCGGCACGCCCATGCTGGTGCAGCTGTTTATGATCTACTTCGGCTTGCCCGCCCTGTTTCAGAGCCTGGGCTTTGACCTCAGCTTTAACCGCATCTTTGCCGCTGTGCTGGCCCTCAGCCTCAACGTAGCCGCCTACCTGTCGGAGATTTTGCGCGGCGGCATTCAGTCTATCGATCGCGGTCAGTGGGAGGCGGGCGAATCTCTGGCTATGAATCCGGTCGAGACCATGCGCTATGTGGTCTTCCCCCAGGCTTTTCGGCGCATTTTGCCGCCCCTGGGCAACGAGTTCATCACCCTGATCAAAGACACCAGCTTAGCCGCCGTGATCGGCTTTGAGGAGCTGTTTCGCCAGGGGCAGCTAACGGTGGCCACCACCTACCGCGCCTTCGAGGTATATCTGGCAGTGGCGATCGTCTATCTGGTGATGACCTCCCTAGCGTCCTTTGTCTTCAAGCGCCTAGAGACCTACATGGATCCAATCAACCGACCTAAGAAGGTGAAGAAAGAGCCAGTGCCCTCTGCGATCGGAGTTTAGAGAGGTGCTCTAGGGCTAATAGTCGTTCCCTAAATGAAATTGAGGGGCACGGCTGTTTGTAGAGTAGGGGCGCAGCATGCTGCGCCCCTACGTTCGTTTGATGCCTACTCCTGTTTCTGCTCTGCACCGAGCAAGATTTGGTAGACAAACAGCTGTTTCAGGGCTGTCGCCTGCTGCTGTTGCTGGTTGGCTGAGGCGTGGATGTCTGCGGCTATCAGGACACCTCCGGCAACCAGGGTCAAGATTACACACAAGTTGCGGAGAATGAGGCAGGTAGGGAGGCAACGATTTTTCATAGGGGCAACCGTAGCAATATCAAATATCAAGGCCGACAGCCGGATACCTTCATTATTGAGAGCATCTGGCGATTTTTCTGTGTACCGAAAAAGGCTTGATAAAAGTTACCGAAAGTTGACCCGGTACTCGACGAAACCTCGGCTCTGGTTACTGATGTTAGTTGCCCCCAATGCTCCAGCCCGACGCTCCAAGTGGCGTTGATACGATGATTGCGATCGCATCCCCCACTGTCTATCGGTCTGCGAGTACCAGAACGGCCAGAGAAATCGGTGGTTAGGACGGTCAAAGATGCAGCGGTCGGTCTACCTGGCTCCTAGCTCCTGTATTCTTAAACTCCTGGTCTTCTGGATACCCAATTTACGTTCATGCTAGGTCTAGCGATTCACACCTGCGGCCCTGACCTGGGGCTGGCCCTGAGCAATTTTGACGGCGAAACCCGCCGTCAGACCTGGCCCCTGGGGCGCGATCTGTCAACCCAGCTGCACACCATTCTGATGGAGTTTATCGCGCCCTACGCCTGGACAGATCTCTCGTTTTTGGCGGTGGCCCAGGGGCCAGGGGGCTTTACCGGCACCCGCATTGGGGTGGTGACAGCGCGCACCCTGGCCCAGCAGCTAGAGATACCGCTGTTTGGGGTGTCGAGTTTGGCGGCGGTGGCCCAGCGGGCTCTAGATAATTCCCCGGCTGGGTCTCTTGCAGATGTTGCCGTGGAGATGCCAGCCCGGCGAGAGCAGCTATTCACCGCCATCTATACCTCGACCGCTAACGGTCTAGAGCCAGTCCATCCCGATCAAGTGCTGGCAGCAGAGGACTGGGAACAGACGCTGGCCCAGTATCTTCAGTCGTTTCACCGAGTGGTCGCGGGGGATGACCTGGCGGCAACTGTGGTGCAAGTTTTGGCCCTGGCTCAGGGGCGCTGGCAGCGGGGCCAGCGCCCCGATTGGTCGTCGGTAATGCCCTACTACGGCCAGCACCCGGTGGATCTGTAGGTATCTGTGGGCTGTGACTGAGGTATAGCCCCACGCAGATTTTTGAGAGATCGGTCGGCTACACTGAGCGCTAACGCCGTTGACTGTCCTCTCTTCACCGTCAAGGGCGAGACCAAGTGCCCCCTTCAGGTCTCTGCTATGGCCAAACCGATTATCTTCACCGTTGATGACGACCCGGATGTCTTGCAGGCGATCGCCCGCGACCTGCGGCGGCACTACGGCGAGCACTACCGCGTTATGCGGGCCAGCTCTGGGGCAGTGGCCTTCGAAGCCCTCCAGCAAGTCGTTCAGCGCGGCGACCCGGTGGCGCTGCTGCTGGTCGATCAGCGTATGCCTGAGATGAGCGGGGTGGAATTTCTAGAGCAGGCGATCGAGCTGGTGCCCGATGTCAAGCGGGCTTTGCTCACCGCCTACAGTGACACCGATGCCGCTATTCGCGCCATCAACGAGGTCGGCCTCGACTACTACCTGATGAAGCCCTGGGATCCGCCTGAGGAGCATCTGTACCCAGTGGTGGATGATCTGCTGGCCGACTGGCAGGCCAACTTTCGCCCCCCGTTCGAGGGCATTCGGGTGGTGGGCGATCGCTGGAACCCCCAAAGCCACGAGATCAAAGACTTTCTGGCCCGCAACCAGATCCCCTACCGCTGGCTAGATGTGGAGCGCAGCGAGGAAGCTCGCACCCTGGCGGGCTGCGTCACCCAGGCCAAACTGCCCCTGGTGCTGTTCCCCAATGGCGAGCCCCTGCGCCAGCCCACCACCACCGAGCTGGCAACGCGCATTGGCCTGCAAACCACAGCGGCCAAGCCCTTCTACGACCTGGTGATTGTCGGCGGTGGCCCCGCCGGGCTGGCGGCGGCGGTCTACGGCGCGTCCGAAGGGCTGCACACGGTGCTGATCGAGCGCGAGGCCCCCGGCGGTCAGGCGGGGACCAGCTCCCGCATTGAGAACTACCTGGGCTTTCCGGTGGGACTGAGCGGCAGCGACCTGGCCCGCCGCGCCGTCACCCAGGCCCGCCGCTTTGGGGTCGAGATTCTCACCCCCCAAGCGGTGCAGGCCCTGCGCACCGACAATGACTACCGGCTGCTCACCCTCAGCGACGGCAGCGAAATCAGCACCCACGCGGTGATTTTGGCCTTAGGGGTTTCGTGGCGGCGGCTGGCCACGACGGGGCTAGAGCAATTTACCGGAGCGGGGGTCTACTACGGCGCGGCCCAAACCGAAGCCCTGGCCTGCGAAGGGGAAGACGTATACATCATTGGCGGGGCGAACTCGGCGGGGCAGGCGGCGATGAACTTTGCTAAGTACGCCCAGTCGGTGACGATGCTGGTGCGGGGCGACTCGCTGACCAAGAGCATGTCGCAGTATTTGATCGACCAGATCGCCGCCACGCCCAACATTACGGTACAGACCCACACCAGCGTGATCGAAGCCAAGGGCGGGACGCAGCTAGAGGCGCTAGTGCTGCAAAACGCCATCACCGGAGCCACTGAAACCGTGCCGGCCCAGTCGCTATTCATCTTCATTGGGGCCACGCCTCACACCGACTGGCTAGAGGATATGGTGCAGCGGGATGCCCGAGGCTATCTGCTCACCGGCCCAGACTTGGGTAGCTCTGGCGTGCCGCCCCAGCAGGTGTGGTCGCAGGAGCGGCCTCCCTTTCTGCTTGAGACCAGCCTGCCCGGCGTGTTTGCGGTGGGTGACGTGCGCCACGGATCGATCAAGCGGGTGGCCTCGGGGGTGGGGGAAGGGTCAATCTGTGTGCAGTTTGTGCACCAGTATTTGGGGGCGGTGCGATGAGCGAGTCAACGCTTTGTCTGGAACACTTGAAAGCTATTGAGCCATTTAATCACCTGCCTCAAGAACGGCTGGAATGGGTGTGCGATCGCGCCACCTCCCTCCAGCTCTCTAAGGGCGAGTACCTGGTCAAAGAGGGCGACCTCACCACCACCATCTACATTTCTGTCTCGGGTCGCCTGGGCATTACGCGCCAGAGCGAGGGCATCGCCATGCCCATCGGCCAGCACGAAGGCCCCGGCTATATCGGCGAAATCCCGGTGCTGACGGATGAGCCTGCCCCGGTGACGCTCCAGGCGATAACCGACTGCGAGATCCACAGCATTGCCGGGGCCGATTTTCTCACCCTGCTGCACGAGTGCCGCGACTTTGAGCGCCAGGTGTTTCGCCTGATGCAGCAGCGGGTGCGGGGGGTGGAGTCGTTTTTGCGCGGGCGCGAAAAAATGGCGGCCCTGGGCACGCTCTCGGCGGGTCTGGCCCACGAGTTGAACAATCCTGCTGCTGCTCTGGTGCGATCGCTTAGCGAGGTGGTGCCTACCATTCGCGAGCTAGAGAAAATGAACCTGCTCTACGGCCAGACCAACGCCACCGAAGCGGAAACCGCCGATTGGCAGCAGGTGCGCGATGCGGGCTACGACACCATTCTCAAGGGCGGGGCCGATGCGGTAACCCTGAGCGATCGCGAAGAGGAGCTGCTCGACTGGCTCGAAGACTACGGCGTGACCCAGGCCTGGAAGCTGGCCGAACCCCTGGCCCTAGCGGGTATCGACATCCCCACGCTGGAACGGCTGGTGGCCCCCTGGCGCGACAACCCCACCCAGCTGCGTGACATGGGCATTCGCTGGCTGGCCCTCTCCTTTGAGATGATGTCGATGATTCAGAGTGGCCGGTCGGGGGCCGAGCGCATCGCCACCCTGGTCAAGTCGATGAAGTCTTACAGCTATATGGATCAGGGCGCGCAGCAGATGGTTGACCTGCACCAGGGGCTGGAAGACACCCTGCGGCTGTTTGCCTTTAAGCTCAAGCAGGGCATTAAGGTCGAGCGCGACTACGATGCGACGCTGCCCCAGCTGATGGCCCACGGCAGCGAGCTCAACCAGGTGTGGACGAATTTGATCGACAATGCGATCGATGCCATGGGAGACAAGGGGACGCTGACCCTGCGCACCTGCCATTTCCAGGGCGACGCTCGGGTAGAAATTATCGACACCGGGCCGGGGATTCCGCCAGAGATCAAGTCGCGTATTTATGAGCCGTTTTTTACGACTAAGGGGGTCGGCAAAGGCTCAGGCCTCGGTCTCGAAACGGTGCTGCGCATTGTCGAAAACCGCCACCACGGCACCATTTCTATGAAGTCTGCACCGGGGCACACCTGCTTTGCGGTCTGCCTACCCCTGGGCAAAGCAGAAGCATCCTAGCCCTCACGGGTATTTGAGCGCCTGTCGCTCACAGCAGGGTTAGCTACGTACCCCACGTACCCAATCGGCTATGGCAAGATGACCGTGAAGACCTATGGCAAATACTCAACGTGTCGAATTCTAAAACCCTACTGATTACCGGCGCATCCTCAGGCATCGGTGCCGCCACCGCCCGGCAGGCGGCAGCGCAAAATTTTAACCTTGTCTTGGCTGCCCGCTCTACTGAGAAGCTAGATCAATTGGCGGAAGAACTGGGTGCCGATAAGGTTCGGACTTTTGCCTGTGATGTCACTGATTATGCGGCTCAAGAAAAGTTGGTAGCCAATGCAATAGATGCGTTTGGCAGTCTAGATGCGGTGTTTGCTAATGCTGGTTGTGGCGGTGAGCCGGGTGGTTTTTCGGGGGCTCCGGTTGAGTCTTGGCAGCGCATCGTTAACACCAATATTTTGGGCGTCGCCTACACGCTACGGGCCAGCCTAGAAGAACTAAAGAAAGTCAAAGGCCACGTCATCATTACGGGCTCGATCGCAGGGCGCACAGTGCTGAAAGGGTCTATGTATTCCGCCTCGAAATGGGCTGTCTCAGCGATCGGCTATAACTTGCGAGAGGAGATGCGCGGCACGGGGGTGCGTGTCACGCTGATTGAACCGGGGATGGTGGACACACCGTTCTTTGATGACCCAAAGCCCGATGCACTGCGTCCCGATGATGTGGCTCGGACGGTGCTCTTTGCGCTCTCGCAACCTCCCAATGTTGATATTGGTGAACTTGTGGTTTTGCCAACACCACCCGCTGGAGCTTAATTGGTGCAGTTCAGCTTGACGTTCCCGACTAAGCTAAGTAGCCGAGCCTAATTAATTGTAAGAAGAGGGTTTGGGGGCTGCGCCCCCAGGCAGGGGGTTTCACCCCCTCCACCCCCACCAGTATCTTCTATTTAATCGCTCCCACCTATTTATTTTCCGAGTTCAAGAGCGTTGCAAAAGCTGTTGAGGCTATTTAACAGGGCGTTGTAGTAGGCATAGGCATCGTCCTGGTCATTCTGAAGACGGGCATATAAGGTGAGTTCTGGCTCTGCTACCAAATAGCTTTTAGGTACATCTAAGCCTGCTTTGGTTAGGCGTATTGATGCGATCGTCACCAGCAGCGCCCCAACGGTATCAGTTTTGCCACTGTGCAAATCCTCTAGCCCAGGGAGAATCAAGTCGGCTCCTGGCAATTCGTTCAAATTCATGACTATCTAGCCTCCTACATAGATTCAGTCTGCTCAATAAATGTTCTAATCTTGCTTCTAAGAACATCAGGATCAAGGGAAGGGAATCGGATCAATTCAAGCTCAATTGCCTCAAAGCAGTTACGTAAACCTTCCAAGGAAAACAATCCCTGCTTGTACATGGCTTGCACATCTTGAAGATCGCGATCATATCCTCTTGAGAGCTTGGAGAGTGCCTGGGCTGTAAAGTCGTAATGATAGAAAGAAATTTGACCTCGTTTGCCGATGAACACGCTTCTATCACGCCAGCCTGGAAGAGTAGGCAAGAAATCTTGCGGAGAAGCCAGCTCAATATTGATATTCAAGTTTTGTTTGATCTTGGCAATTGCTTGAAAAATACCAGGGGGTTCAGGATCTAGACGAATATCGATATCGATTGTGGAACTTCGCCACCCAATAAGTAGGGCACTGGCACCCCCTGTAAAGTAGATGCAGCCTGATCCTTGAGCTTCTTCGCCTAGAATCTGCATCAGTTGTTCTATCTTTTGGGGGTTAACATTTTGGCGCATATTGGCAACCTGGCATTACGCTAACTCAATTAGTTCCTTAGCCAGTTCAATTGAATCATCATCAAGCTTTGAGTTATCTTTATTGACTATACAGGCTAATGCTTTGAGGTTTAACTCATCTCGGAAGATGCGCCGCATTGTACTTACTCTTGTTTGAATTGAGCTATAAGTATATACGCCAACTGGAATAATCTTAATCAGATCGTCGCCGTTGGCATAGGCTTTATAGTAGTCAAGAAAGAACTTTTTGCCCATTTTTTTCAAAAGATTTTCGATCAACACCTGCTCATCTCCAGACACACAAATCTCTTGCTTCTGCCGTTCAATACCATCTTTGGTCAAGAAGTTAATACTGTAGTCAGGCTCATGGCCTTCTGACTGGTCGACGCAAAATAGCTCTTTAAATTCCTCAATCTCTGGGATATCAAAAATTAGCTGTTCATAAATTTTATAAAGGTAGATACACTTTTTCTGAGTGGCCATTTTCACTATTTTGACTACTGGATGTGAATCGGGATCTTTGTCCATTAAATAGTTGAAATGAGCTGGAATCAGAACAATATTCCAGAGTGAAGAGAAAAACAGAGGATGCGAGGCTAAGCCCCACACATGTGAAATAATATAATTCTTGATAGTGCTATTTTTGCCTGTGCTAATTGTTTGCCCAAGAAATCTCCTGATTGAGCGCCTATTCTCATGATTGCCGTCGTTGTCAATTTTGATGATGAATGATGGGTAAGAAGGTAGTCGAGCATTATTTTTTCTTGTGAAAGAAATCGCCTCCGCTTTATTCCTGATGCCAAGAGCTTCATGATGAGACGGAGAGTATCGGATGGGAAGCTTGCCTCCCAGTTTGTACAGTTCAATTATTTCCTGGTTCCTCAATTTCACAATTTCTGAGGGTATAAACAAAGTGCTTGCAAGAAAGGATTTTACAAGATTATCCTGACTCCCATAGAGAAGAGCAAGTTGGTCTATTCCGTCAATCATATTTGCTTCCTTATATTTCCAAATTGCTTTGAAGGAATAGGGTGAGAGAGGTGAAGTATAACTACCTCTTTAGAGCAGGCTGAGATCGTATCAACCCTCTTAGCACTCACCCTTTGCTCCACGGTTGACGGGGAGCGATCGCACCACTATCATCATCACATTAAGCCGTTTGAACAGAACGGTGGCCACACAGAACTCGAAAACTTTGGCGCTGCCTGAAGGTGCGGGAACACCAACAGACAGCTAACCCCGCAAATCTCGACAGCAGATTGCGAGGCTAGGGAGATCGTACCCTAGTCACTCCAGTTTGCACTTCAACTGCGGGTGGCTAGGGTTTTCGCGTTCTGTCTTCCTCAACCACAAAAAGGAAAACAGAACCGATGTTTGAATATCTCGAACCAGACGCCAACGACAATCCCGAAGCCGGGTCCCTACCGCTGCCGCCTTCTGGTGCAAACAGCATAGGGAGCCGCCCCCCAACCCCCGAGAAAGTGCGCCACATGCTCTACGGCAGCCTCGCCGCCCTAGACCGCACCATCAAAATCCTCCACGCTCTCGGCTACGCCGACCCCAACGACTGGAGCGACCCCATCCCCGTGCCACCCAGCACCGAAGGAGCCGCTAGCGCCCCCGCCCAATGGATGGTAATTATGACAAAAACCATTTTGCTGGAGTAGCCTACAGCCTCAGACCCCAGGGTGCTAGCGGGGGCGTTTGCTTAAGGCAAAGCACTAGAGCTAGCACCCTGGGATCTATCTTGCTGAGACTTTTGCTCTAGCAGCGCTTCTACCACCGCCAATAGCTCTGGCTGGCCCCAGTTTTGGTAGAGAGAAGCTGCGATCGCACATCCCCCCGCCCCCACGCCCTCCTTCACAAACCCCTGCTCGTAGGCCCGCAGCGCCTCAAACCGAGACTTCGCAAAGCTCAGCCGAGTCGCCATCAAACAGGCCCCCGTCAGCTCCGCCAGCCCCACCGTATCCCCTGTAGCATCCTCCGCCACCCAGCGCGTGGTGCCTACCACCACGTTCTGCGGATTCCACTCGCAGCCTTCCGCCGCCGCCATTGCCACCATCAGCGCGTAGACCGCCAGCATTTGCGTGCCCCCCGCCAGCAGCACCGGTCGAGTGCGACTGGCCGCGATCGCTATCCCCGCCACCACCGGCTGCATCGGGTCGCCCACCGCCGCCACCACCGCTAATGGGTGGGGCCGCTCTGGCAATCCCGCTAGAGACAATCCCTTAGCAACCAAAGCTTGCTTCTGGTCGTGGTTGCAGGTCGGGTGGCTGCTGTTGACTCGAGCCGCCGCATCCAGCCCCAGCCCGGTCAAAACTCCCAGGGCCGTAGTCGTGCCCCCCACTACACACTCCGCCAGCAGCAGATAGTCGCTGTCGGCTCCTAAAACTTCCCCCTGGGCCAACCCCTGCTGCCAGAGGTGATGCACCACCTCTAACGGCAAAGCCGCCCCGGTACTCAAACATTGAGCCGGCTTACCCCCCAGATCCACGTGGGGCACAGTTGGTGGCTGAGGCAATCCAGCATTGAGTACGACGAGGGGAATTCCCTGTTCTGCAATGACGGCCCTAGAAATCAGCGCTGGAGAAGCTCCGGCCTGAAGCGGCGGCAGCGGAAACTTCGGCGTTGGCGTGAGGCCATTGACCATAAATTCGGCATCGGCCAGGGCGGTGTAGCGGCGATCGCTCGGAGTTGCCCCCGCCGCCGAAATCCCCTCCACCAGCCCCGTCTCCGTAAACCCCAGCGTCAGCACCAGCCTAGGCCGCAACCCCCGCACCCGCCCCAGCCAATCCTCCCCCCACCGCCGCTGCGCATAAACCCCAATCAGCCCCTCACCCCCC